>WFLY01000224.1 GCA_009177215.1 Bacillota bacterium | reverse complement strand
TGTCCTGTACAGAGTCAAGCCGGTAATTCTAGGGGCCAACCTGCTTGCCGAGGGCGTTCTTATGGAGGGGTGGTCGGTGGAGGACAGCGGCGAGGGCATCTGCTACAATGTATTTGTATATAATGTGCAGCCGGGTATTGAGATCGATTACGCAACGGGAGAAAGCAGGCTGACAGACTCGGCACAGACTGTTTATGTTTTGAACACTAATACCAAGAAATTCCACTTTTTCACCTGCCTGAGCGTACAGGACATGAGTGAAAAAAACAGAGAGGAATATGTCGGGGATAGGGAGAACCTGCTCATGCAGGGATATGTTCCTTGTGGAAGCTGTCGTCCGTAGCGATACATTGGAAAGATTTTTTACTGCAAATACTGAAGATGTAGAAATCAGGAGATAGAATGATTAATAAGATGTGTGTTGCTGATAGATGACTAATAAAGAGGCGGCAATATAGATGTTTTGGTAGAATTAATTTAAGATAATAAAATTTTATTGGCGATATTAAAATGGTTGATTAAATAGGAATTTATTGGTAAAATTAATTTAGCATTAGGGTCTATAGCAAATGCTATGATTTTCTGATAAGAAGATAACGTAACTAACAATCCAATAGGATTTTTTAGACTTTCAACTAAATGTGAAGGTTTTGTGTGTAGTACATAGAGACCCTAATGCTTATGATACGGAGGATGTATGGATCAGGAAAAATTTCAAAGATTTAAGGAGCAGGTGTGGACAACACGAGTATCAAGAGTAAATGCAGAAGAAAGATTGGTAAGGAAAGAACTTTTCTTTCAGGGAGTAAATATATATTATTCATGTGTTACCATTATTTTCTCCATTTTAACATTAATAGACAATAATAAAAAACTGAATTTAATGACTGTTTTTATGACAATTTCACTATTAATAGTAATATTATATTTAAGCGGACAAAAATATTTAGAACATGCAAGAGAATATCGGAAGAATTATACGGCATTACATAAGTTGGAATTTAGGTTAAAGCATTTAAATGCCGATGACGATGACGAAATAAAAGAGATTGAACAAAAGTATTGCGATTTGTTAGATTCCGGCAGTAATCATATCTCATATGACTATTATTGTACTGTTTATGAAAGTACAGGGGATTATAGAAAAAATCGTTGGAAGAATGTTAGAGGAAAATATGTTTGGGGAACATTTTGGAGAAGTGTCATAAAGGTTTTGATTTTCGTAATGCCGTTTGCTTTGTTTGGAGTATGTGAGGTGGTTTAGGTGCAGGCAGCTCAATTATGGAAAAATCTATTTTCAATAAAACATTTAAAAGAACATTACGACGAAAAAGTGAAAATAAGACCTTCGATTGGAATGGATAAAATAACACCTAAAAAATTTGAAGATGAGTTAGACGAAAATATTAAAATAATTGAAAGAAAGGTTAATAACGGTACATATCATTTTACCAGATATAAGCAATTACTTTTTACAAAGGGNCCNGACAAGAAGCCTNGAGTAATANGTGTANCAACNANGNGAGANAAGCTNANNGCATCTNCNTNAAATNAANNATTGTGCGGAATCTANGGGAATGATTGCCGNACAACNNATGNNNCAAGNTANNATAGNNGACATCATTAAAAATATTAGTAAATACGAGTGTTTTTTAAAGTTAGATGTAAAAGCTTTTTATGCTTCANTTTGTCAAGATAAGCTTATGGGTATATTAAAAAGAAAAATCNGGAAAGCAGAGATATTANCTTTGATAGANAGGGCTATAAAAACAGAAGCAATAGCATATCCTGTAAAGGAAAAGAAGCCTGTTTCCGAAAGGAAGAAAGGAATACCGGAAGGATTACCCATATCAAATGCATTAGCTAATATTTTCATGATAGATATAGATAAAAAGTATAAGCAGAGAAGTGATATTGCTTACTATAGGTATGTTGATGATATTTTAATTTTGGTTGATAAGGCAGATTTTTGTGGTGTAAAAGAGGAAATTGAAAAGGATATTAGCTGTCTCGGCTTAAAGTTTAACAATAAGAAAGATGAAGGGGTGATAGAAAAAGGATTTGAGTATTTGGGCTATAAGATTATTGGTGAATTAGTCACGGTAAGACATACCAGTATATTAAAAATAGAGCAATCAATAGAGGAATTGTTTAGAGAAATCAAAGGTAATAACATTCACTATATTGAATGGAAACTGAATTTGAAAATAACAGGATTCATATTGGAGCAAAAAAAGTATGGTTGGTTGTTCTTTTATTCTCAGATAAACGATTTGACTTTATTGTTTCATCTTGATGAGGTTGTAAAAAGGTTATTAGAAAGATATGATTTGGAAGATAAAATCAGAGTGAAAAGGTTTGTAAGGACATATGCGGAAATGCATCAAGCATTACATGTTACNAAATATATTCCCAATTTAGATGANTTGAATATTGATGATAAAAGAAAGCTGTTGTCTGAAATATATGGTCTGGATTTATCAGGAAAAAGCGAAACGGCAATAGAGATACATTTTAGAAGAATAATGAAAAGAGAAATTAGAGATATAGAAAAAGATATTCAAAATATCTCATAAGCTGTTGGGGAATGGCGAATGTGTAAAAGGGAACCATATTGAAGGATGATTAAACACATCACCAGAGGCAGATTAGGCTTACGGCGGTGTTTTTTTTCATAGGTTTATACTGTGTTTATGTAACGGAAGACTATGCAAAGCAGGGCATGGAATTCGCGCTACAAAGCACAACGCATCTTCGTTGTGTGGTATTGACTCTTGCGGTATTCGCAAAATGTGTGCGTAAGTGTCCTGCTTGGCTCATTACTCCCAGAAATAAAGGATGGAAAGGGTATGGCGTGAAGGAGGTAGAGGGAAATGACAAAAAAACGGCATCAATCAGTCGATTTGTATTTTATGGAGAAGCAGCCCACAGGTGAGATGAATCAGTCAAAGTATTTTAAAATAGTACATAATTATATTCAATATTATTACAGGCGGGCAGATATATATAAAATGTGGTATTTAGCCCTAAGTGTCGGAAAATTTTTGGTGCTGGCGATGATTCCGGTAAGCCAGACCCTTACACAGTCCGTAAGCCTGCCGTGGCTTGCCGCGGGGGCATCCTCTTTGTGTATTTTGCTGGAATCTGTGATAGAGCTTTTCCGAATGAAGGATAAATGGATATTATACCGTAAGGTGGGAAATGACCTGATGAGTGAAGAGAGGCAATATGCGATGAGAGTGGGAGTATATCAGGACGAGGATGAGGATAAGAATTTCAGGATATTTGTGGGAAATATGGAAAATATCATCGGGAAAGAGGCTTCTTCCTGGAGTCGTATGATCGAGACTGCAAAGGACGAGAAAGCTTAAGCCTGATGTGAATATAAGATACAGAGGTAAGGTAAAGGGGAACATGAGCCGCCAAAGCGGCAGAAAGAGAGGGAATGATGGCAATGCAGGAAAAATCATACGGTTATAATATGCCGCTTACTCTGGAAAAGCATTTTGAAAATTTGGCACNGAGNTANCCGGCGGTGCNGGAGCNTCNAAGCCTTTGGCTTTTGCTGAGGAAGCGTATTGAGGAGGAATTAACGCATTCTACCAGCATATTTGTAAACTACAGTCTTCATGACGGAAGCCACAGTCGTTCTATTATTCAGGCTGTGGAGAGGTTTTTGGGGGAGGAGCGCATTTGCCGGCTGTCGGCGACGGATACCTTTATGTTGCTGGTGTGTATTTATTCTCATGACTACGGTATGTCACAAACCTTTAACAAAATATATGATGTTTTGGGAAGCGGNGAATTTAAAGCGTTTTTAGTCCAAAGGGAAAAAAGCGGTCAATGGATGGAGAAGGAGGATGAACAGGCGCTGCATAATCTTCTGCGGTATCTGAACGAGGAGAAGCCCCAAATTCCTCTTAGGGATATTTATTATTCCATTATGCTGGTGGTACAGCTCTATCTGCGTCCTACACATTGGAACGGTGTGGCGGATGTAAGAAGTGATTTTGAAGGACTTTTTCAGGGGCATTTACAGAAGCGATTCATACATGGCATGGAGGGGATTGTGGAAATCTGCATGNGCCNTGGACGGGNAATCGAAGATATATNCAAGCTTTCATACNGGNCGGACNGAATGGTGGGAGNNGAGTACCNTCCGCGTTTTGTGGCGGCAATGCTGCGTCTGGGAGATTCGTTGGATTTGGATAACGGACGGTTTCCTATGTGGTTCGTGCGTGAGGTTGCACAGGACAGGGATATTATACCAAAGCTATCCGTTTTGCACTTTCGCAAGCATGAGGCGGTCTCCCATCTGCTGATTACACCCGAAACAATAGAGATTACCGCCCACTGCTATTCGGAGCAGTATAAGGGAGGGCATTATATGAATAGGGGAGGCGTGAAAGCGGAAGAGAGCGAGGAGGAAAAACAGAAAAGGGAATTGTGGGAGGAACAGGCAAGACAGGAAAGCTATGAAGTGGCGGCGCTTGTGTATGAATGGACGGAATGTCTTGTGGAGGAACAGCATGAGATGGTGCTCAATTGGAGTGAAATAGCGCAGCCGGATTTCGGACATGCTCCGGCAAAGCCCATTATCCATATCTATGTGGACAACAATGAATATATAGCCGAGAATAAACCTTTCCAGATGAAGATGCCACAGGAGACGGCGATGAAGCTCCTTGAAGGAACCAGTATCTACGACGATAAATACGTGGGAATACGTGAAATGATTCAGAATGCAGTGGACGCTTCCTTGCTGCAGCTATGGAGTGATTTCCTTCATAACAGGTACAGCTCCTATGGGCTTTCAAAGAATCAGGTGCGGAAGGGTTTTGAGCTGTGGGATGTGCTGAAGGAAAAGCAAGCCTCCATTTTTGAAAATTACGATATAACGGTGGAGGTAATAGAGGACAGACAACGTAAAAAGGTGATTGTGGTGGTTAAGGATAAAGGTATCGGAATCACCAGAGAAGACGTGAGATGCATTGCGGACATAGGCTCCGGCAAGGAAAACAATGAGCGTATACGAGAATTGACAAAGGATATGCCTGCATGGCTGAAGCCCTCGGGCATTTTCGGCATCGGACTCCAGTCTGTGTTCCAGTTGACAGACTGCATTGAATTCTATACGAGACAGCATAATGCGCCGGAGCTACACATTTTGCTGCATTCCTACGGAAAGAACCGTGGTAAGATTGAGATTCGGAAGCTTGCCGAAAATATCGACGAACCGTACTATGACAATGCCATACCCGGAACAAATGTTAAGATTGCGATTGACCCCCAAATTTTACAGGGCAGGAGGGGCACCGGAAGCCATGAGGATTTCAGGTATTACGACCCGGAATTTGACACAGGGGATGAACTTCACATGCTTTTTGTAAGGGTCTGTCAAGCCTGTAAAGACAAAATCAGTGAATCCAAATACGATTACTTTAATGTAAATTATAATGCCGTGACAATTGACGCCAACGGTAAGAAGCTGTCCAAGGAGGCAAAATGTCTGCGGAGCAGCTACATATACCCCAAGAATTTTAAAAAAGGATACTTTGGACAGCATCTTCAAAGCTTTCCGAAGGTTCCCGTCGAGCCGTATGTTTTTATAGAGAATATGGCATATTTTTGGGATAAGGAGACATGCAGATGTTATCTATTGACGGTTAGGTCCTGCGAGATTAAGGTAAAGGATGGGAAGAATTTATTGTTTCTTCCCCCGAAGGTACCCAATATATATACGATTAGCTATAAATTTAATAAAATTTCGGACATAGAAGTCATTTATGACCGAAATAACCATTCCGGTCGCCTGTATGCGGGATTTCTGAATATGGAAGTGCTGATTTTAGACGACAAGCCCACGAATTATATGAATATTGACAGGAGCAGACTGCGTGAAAATGCAATTGACGAGGATGAGCTGCTTGAGGTACGGAAAGAAATATTGAAACGCTGGTGCGAGTATTTTTGTGAGGCTGAAGAAAAGAAGCAGACGGATACATTCAGGAAAACAGAGGAAAACGCCAAAAAGCGTTTTGACAGTATGAAGGGAACCTTAATTTCCTTGATTTTATTGTTTTACAGAAATGTTCCCACAGAGCTTTTCGGGGAATTTGTAGAGTACTACAGGGAAGAGGTAGATTCATGGGAGCTTGTGTTGGAAAAGGATGAAACACCGGTTGCCGAGCTGTGGAAGCAGGACAATCTGTTCCGGACCCAACTGCCCCTTACGGTTTTGGCAGGACAGAAGGAAGGTTTGCAGGAGGAGTTGAAACAGGAGGAGAGAAGGGCACTGACAGTCAATATAGAAAACATACGCCGTCTTCCCCATAGGCTGGTAACAATAGAAGATATTGTACAGGAAAAAGATATGCTCCAATATTATCTGCGGTTGCAGGTTTCCCAACAGGAAATCAGACCGGTTAGGATGAGTGAGGAAGCCTGCCTGTATGATTATATGTATTCCTTTGACTTTCATCCCAATAATCCGACCAGCATAAAATTTGACACCCTTCCGAAAAAGGTCTATAAACCGGACAGCCGTTTTGAGAATTTGCTGATGCCATGCTTTCCTCGAACCTATCGCAGAGGTCGGAATATGGATTCCGATTTAGACTACTGCATAAAAAGCTATATTTTGTCCCCGATTGACAGGGAAACCGCAATTAAGCTGGGGCGGGCTATAGAGAAAATGGAGGATTTACGGTCCGATTTTAAGGAAAGCGTTTTGAAAAGCGAACAAATGAAAAAATGTGTGGAATATATTCTCAAGAAGAGATTTGCAGGCTGTGATGACAGAGAGAAGAAGGAAGCACAGATAAGAGCGGAGTATGGAGCGTTTTTAGAGCAGTTCTTTAACCTTTTAACGGAAAATAGGAACATGGTGATGAATCAATTTGGGGAAAAGGAGTAAATAAACGATGGCAGAGTCCTGATGTCCGTAAAAGTAATCAAATACCCACGGCAAGCTGACGGGTATCAAGCCTGCGGCGCAGTAATAAACACATTTGACTTTCTATAATTAGTATTGCTAGGGCAAATGGGCGGGTGTCTTAGTTTTCGGTGGATAAAGTTGCGAAAAGCCGACAAAGCCCGAAATATCAAGATTTAAAGGCTTATGAAAGAATAAATCAAAGATGATAAAATACTCTTTATCTGTCATGGCAGGAGAGGGCAAATTGCAGCAAATCGGGGTTAAGCGTGGTGTATTGAGGTGATTGGAAAAACTGCTTTCCGGTTTTTGCATTGTTCCGATATGCGGAAATATTATTCCGAAACGGTTGCTATTGTTCCGAAAATTGGATAAAATACTTCTTGAAGTGAGGTTCAATTTTATGTATATGACAGTAAAAGAAGCCGCAGAGAAATGGGGCATTTCAGATAGAAGAGTACGAATCCTTTGTTCGGAAGGAAAAATTCCGGGCGTGACCCGTGAGGGGCGAAGTTGGATGATTCCGGCAGATGTCAAGAAACCGGAGGATGGCCGGTACAAAACGTCCGAGAGCCTGATTGCGATGATCGACAGGAAGAAGGCAGAATTGGATAACAGGCGTCCTTTGACGGCTGGAGAGGCAGAACGGCTGGCAGAGGAGTTTATTGTTGAGTATACCTACAATTCTAATGCGATTGAAGGCAATACGCTTACACTGCGGGAAACAGACATGGTTTTGCGTGGATTGACGATTAATCAGAAGCCACTGAAAGATCACATAGAGGCGGTTGGACACAAAGAGGCTTTTGATTTTGTACAGGATTTGGTAAAGGATCAGGTGCCTTTATCGGAAAGCATCATCAAGCAGATCCATTATTTGGTGTTGGCGGACAAAAAAGATGACCGAGGTGTTTATCGGAGAGTGCCTGTGAGAATCATGGGAGCAAAGCATGACCCGGTACAGCCATATCTGATTCAGCCGAAGATGGAGCAGTTGTTGGAAAGTTATCGGAATAGTACTGAGCATATCATTTCGAAACTAGCACAGTTCCATATTGAGTTTGAGAGGATTCACCCTTTCATCGATGGGAACGGCCGCACCGGGCGTCTGCTTGTAAATCTGGAGCTGATGAAGGCGGGCTATCCACCGATTGATATTAAGTTTACAGATCGGGTGTCCTATTATAATGCTTTTGACGAATATCATGGGAAGCATAAGCTGGATGCGATGGAGAAGTTGTTTGCCGGGTATGTAAATGTAAGGTTGGATAGCTATTTGGTGATGTTGGAATGAAAGTGGAGTTACGTGAGAAAAACGGTCAAAAAACAGATTTGAGAGCAGAAATATACTTTGACGAATATAATGAGGGTGTCGTAACAATTTATGGAATTTCCAATGAAGTAATTGCAAAGTCAAAATAGAGCCTATTTATGTAAAAACGGTAATAGGTGATTTGGGGTTTGAGGCATTTCCGAGGTTTCAACAAGGCAAAGATTTTTTTCATTAGAATTTAGTCATCAGATTCGATTGAGACCTACACCAAAACACAGAAAATCAGGGCATTTTAGGAGGAAATATTATTTTGCTTAAGATCCTTTTCGTGTGCCACGCAGGAGTAAGGTAAAATTTGCAAAACTCGATAATCTTGGGTAAACTTTGGCATATCGTGGCAAGTAGCTAAAGAGTGGACTGCGATAAAACTACGCGTGGAGAAATATTTTCAAAGTGCCATTCGGTGCAATAATTCCCAATTGGAAAATATAGTATGTGGTTAAGANTGTGTAATTCAATAAGTATTATGACTGGTTNAAGAGANTTGTGCAATTGTAAGAAAGATTTATTATATACATGAACATCGTTACACCCATTCAGAAAGTAATATCCCTATGCTTGTCAGTGTCAGAAGAAATATGTCATGGTATCATGAACGTGAAATTCTGCCAGATGAATAAACCAGACTCATTCGTGGAAAAATAAGCATTATTTTTTCATGGAGGCAAGCATATGTATGGTTCCTTTTATGGTTGGTATATGAAATGTCAGTCTGACACACAGACTTTAGCGGTAATACCTGCCGTTCATAGCGCAGGGAGAAAACGTACCTGTTCTATTCAGATTATTACGGATAATGACGCTTGGACAGTAACGTTTACTACAGATGTATTTCAACGGACGAAAAGGAATATTTTCATCGGAGAGAACCAATTCGGTAAAGAAGGTATTCATTTGGCAATACACACATCGCAGCTGACCATTAAGGGGAAATTGGATTTTGGGTCACTTTGCCCCTTAAAATATGATATTATGGGTCCGTTTGCATTAGTGCCATTTATGGAATGCCGCCACAGTGTGTGGAGTATGCGGCATTCGGTTCGGGGAAATGTGTATATCAATGGACAAAANTATTCTTTTCACAATGCCNGGGGATANTGGGAAGGAGACCNAGGCCGATCNTTTCCNAANNAGTATATCTGGACGCAATGCTNTTTTNCCGGCGGGNNTTTAATGCTGNCAGTGGCGGATATCCCCATGGCAGGCNNNCNTTNTACTGGTNTTATAGGNGNTATATTATGGCAGGGGAAAGAGTACAGATTGGCTACTTATCTGGGAGCCAGAGTAGTTCAAATTCAAAACAATTTGGTACGGGTTATACAGGGCAATCTGAAATTGGACGTTCAGCTGCTAGAAGCATCTAAATGTCTTCTTAAGGCTCCGGAAAAGGGGGATATGGTAAGGGCAATTCACGAAAGTGCATCCTGTCGGGCTTACTATCGATTTTGCAAAAAGGACTGTACTCTTTTTGCCTTTGAAACAGACAGGGCTTCTTTTGAATTTGAATATCCTTCTTGATTGTGTGGTATACAATTACAGAGGATTGCAGAACAATAAGAAAGCAGAATTTTCACATAATCCCCCGCAATGTATATTCTGGTATAGAGAGATTAAAAGGAGACTTTTTATGAGTTGCAGTCATTGCGTGGGTCGAACGGATCACGGACAGACGCGTTCTGCTCAATTGAATCAGGAAGAATATGTTTGAGAAACAAAATAGTGGATATAGAGGGTGTGCTATGTATGAAAGAATATCGAGAAATGCCCATGAAGAAGGAAAATGAATTATGATATTTTAAAAAGCGCATAAAAGTATAACATTGCCCGTTTCGGTAAAGAGCGACACGGTGTGGCTCAGTGCTAATCAGATGGCAGAAACGTTTGAGAGAGATGAAAAAACAATCAGAAAACATATTAACAATGTTTTTGCAGAAGAGGAAGTTGAGAGAGAAAACAACACGCAAAAAATGCGTGTTGATGGTGTAAAACAGCCGGTGCCTTTCTATACACTGGATGTTATTATTTCTGTATGGTATCGGGTAAAATCAAAACGAGGCGTTTAGTTCAGGCGCTGGGCTAATCGCGTATTGAAAGAATATATTATCAAGTGATATTCCGTGAATTATAAACCGTATAAACCAATTAAATGAGGTAATACGGATTATGAAAAGAGTGGAAGAAAAGCTTGATACGAAACAAATCTTTTGCCTTATATGGGAGTCATAATTGANGNAGTGGAANATTGNATAAAAGCTGTCAATAATTCAAGCAAATAAAAATTTGAGATACCGCTTTTTAACGAATCGGAACAGATTTATTATGAAAAAATGAGGGCAGCATTAAGTTGTGGCAGAAGGATTATGCTGATATTTATGAACTGCTCCAAGATGCATACAATGTAAGCGATGAATATTTTGGAAATATATGTAAGTCCATTGCAAAGAACATGTGATAATACACGAGGATAAAATGTTTGGCTTGACTCAAAAATATTTTGAATCGGATTATTTGACGGTTAAGAGTAGAATTATGCAAGAGCTGGAAAATGCTGCGGTTCAGATAGGAAAATATCTTAAATTGAAAGATAAAATCATAAAATTTGAGAGTTGAGTAGTAAAACAATAAACGAAAGAAAACGGATTGTCAGCGCAATAGAACAGCTTCCAAATGGTGAGGATTTAAAGAGGCTAAAGGAGCATGATGATTTATTAAGGCTCCGTGTTGGCGAATATCGGATAATTTACACAGTAGATAATGGAAAATTAATCATCCTATATTGTGGATGCGGGGAAATATACAAAAGATATTGACAGGGAGCGATAGAGATTACTATACAACAGAGAATTGCTATATTATGCCGGGAGTTACCACTGAGTCAATGCCACCGGTCTAGCCCAGTGGCACTGACTTGGCCGAAGCCTATGCATTATTGATATCGCGGTGGAAATCCAGCGCATCCCGAATATCCTCATTGTATGAGAACAGGCAAATCAAAATCCAATCTGCCAAACTTCCTCAGTATGTCCAAATCGCGTATGATAAAATTACTACCCCAATAATAGTTTCCAATTGTCTGTTCGGTCACACACCACCGCTTGCCGTCCGGATGGGGGTTGCTTTGTTCATATGCGTCAAGCTCCTTGGCAGAAAGGAGCTGAATCTCGTGTGTGCCGAGCAGCGAGTCAATGATGGTGTCCAGATTCATATCCACAGTGCGTCTGCACTCCGGATAAAAGCTGCTTTCCGGCGAATCAACAAAATACACCGGCAGGGGCAGCCAGGACGGATATGTTGCAGGGTCAAATGCTTTAATGTTCAGTGCTGCCGGATCGTAATCGGGATAGCCATGGAGAAGAACCTGCCCGCATTGTCTATACCGGTCTTTCAAACCCTCTGCCTTACTGTAGATGTTGCTGTCCTCGTCTGTGTGTTTGAGGATGAAGTCCGCAAGGCGCTTAGTCACTCCGATATCGGCTTCTGCTGCTTTTCTGGAATCGAAATGAAACCATGGCATATGCGCGAAGTCATTGTTGCTGGGGATTCCCTGCATCCCCACCCAGCCGTCGGCCAATAAATATGCCCCGGAGCTAAGGTATTTGACGATACCCGCAATGATTTTGCTTTTTATGTCGCTTTCGTGATCACCTGTCGTATCCAGATAATCCAGCGCGATGCATACTGTATAGGGAGAGGAGTTGGGGTTCCAGTTGTTGCACTCGATGTTGTGTCCAAAACCTCCGTCTTCATTTTGGTAGCTGGACAGAACCGACAGGAAATCGTCGCAGCTGCCATTTTCAAAAAGGAATTTCCATTTCGTATAGTCAAGGGGCCTCGCACTGCGGTGAACCAGCTTTCTTAATCTCAAAAATTCATCAAGGGATATTTTTTGCAATGTCATTACCTCGCTTTCTTTTCATTTGCCATTAGTTTATGATACCATGATTTTGTGAGCCTCAGCGCACATGAAATCAGAAGTTGACACAATGCACTTCTGGGTCAATATTATACTACAATGATTTTCCAGATGAAATAGGATGGTTGCTTTTTACAGAAGAAATAATAGTCTACTATGATGAGAAAGTAGATGTATTGGAAATATCGGAAATAATAAAAGAACTGGGCGGGGAGTGCCTGCTTATATGCGGAGATATAAAAGATTCCAGTTGTGCAGGATATTGCGTAGATAAGACCATAGAATGTTTTGAGAAGCTGGTGAAGCGGTATCCTGCAACGAAAACGGCAGTTAAGCCTAACACCCTTGCGAATTATAAATTTGTACGGAACGTCCTCAAAGGCGAGACTTTTAATGACAAGAAGATTTCACAGATTAAGACATCGGACGCAAAACTGTTCCTGATCAAACTGCAACAGGACGGACGGCGGTATAGCACCATCAAGACAGTGCGCGGCGTCCTGTGCCCGGCTTTCCAGATGGCGGTTGACGATGACGTGCTGCTGAAAAATCCCTTCGGATTTGAGATGGCTACGGTGGTGGTGAACGACAGTGTGACAAGGGAAGCCATTACAAAAGACCAGATGCGGAAGTTCCTAGAATTCGTGCATGACGACAATGTTTATTATAGGTATTACGAAGTGGTCTACATCCTTTTCCACACAGGGATGCGGATTTCGGAATTCTGCGGACTGACGCTGCGGGATATTGATTTGAAAAACAAGTGGTGCTTCTTAAAGTAACAGGATTACTTTCTAAATACAATGACTTGGAAATTGATTAGGGGCAAAGGACAAAAAATGTGTTAGATTGTTTGATTTTGCTAAAATACCACAGTAGTATAAACCCTCAATTCCTACTACGTTTTTACTATTTTTGATGGCATTAAGTTGCCCCGTTTTGCCTCAATTTACTATTTTGGTTACATTTTTCACAATCTCCACGGAAAACGCAAACCTCGCAAAACGTGCCAAACATAAGCAAATCAGAGTATTTCAGGAGGAAAAATTAACATGATAAAGATACTTTTTGTCTGCCACGGCAGTATCTTGAATTATTTCCCAAAAGCCAGTAAAATCAATACTTTCAAAGTGTGAGAAGGCGCTTACTACACCACTACTACACCATTTTAAGTTTGAGATAGAGCCTTGATAAGACAAAGATAACAAAAAGGAATGAATTTGGAAATTTTGTAGAAATCTTAACACTGGAATTTGATGTGAAGGGAGTGTCGCAAAATAACTAATTTCTAGTTATGGAGCGGTGCTCCTTCTTTTGTAGAAATAAAAAACATGGAAGACTTCTATCTTTGAAATTTTCCCTGGTTTTTTGCATACTTTAAT
>WFLY01000201.1 GCA_009177215.1 Bacillota bacterium | reverse complement strand
GTCATATTGTATATCGTTTCCTGCCAAATGTCAATATCATTTTTTAATTTTTTATACAGTTCGTAACAATTCAGCCCATTACTCCGAATTATAAACCACACGACTTAACAAAAGCCTAAAAATATCCGCTGAACAAATTGCCTGAGCTGTAGTTGCTGTAGGTTCCTTTTCCTGTGCACCCACAGACTGTTACATGCCGGCATCCATGCCTGTAAATATTTACTATAACTACACAGTGTAGCCAGTCATCCCCCGCCGCAAGCATCGGGGCATGAACCTCGCGGCATTCGTCATCTGTCCGTGCAAGCACGACCATCCGGCTTATTGCTCGCGGAAATAAATATTTTCATGTACATTTTACTATATTTTCGGATCCTCTTAAATTATCTGAACGATATTTTCCGAAATAGCCTTATGCTTTCTCATTACACAATCGTCATGAAAGGGTAACGGTATATAGCCTTTTTTGTGGGCATCTTCAATGAATGCCGCATTTTTTTGCTTATCCGTGCATTTCCCGATGGGAATATTCCGCAGCAAATTATCACAAAAATAGCATTCATCTCCCGTAATCACATAATTGACACCCTTATCTTTAAAATAAACTACGGAGGAATCTGCGGAATGACCTCCGATAACGCGAAAAAGGAATTTTTTCCTGTACAAGTATTCCTTTTCCACAAGAATTACTTCCTCTTCTTTAAGCCTTCTTTTCACCCCGTCAGACGTATTCTTCATGGCAATTTCAAACCCCGTTTTTGCCATAACAATATTAATATTTCGATACAGGTCCAAATTACCGATATGGTCAAAATGGCTGTGTGTGACAATAACAGTGTCCGCTAAGGGCTGTTCTCTTCCGAACAACGCCTTTAACTCTTCCCCGATATCTAACAAGGTTATTCCCATATATTCCGCATTCTCACGGTTGCGAAATCCTGTGTCAAACAGGATGATTCGTCCTTCATGCTTTGCCACATAATACAAAAAAGGGAACTCCTCCAACGCTTCATCAGGATTCAGTGCATTTTCAAAAACCGTTCCCTGATTTGCATATTTAAAATTTATGCCATAACGAATCGCATATAATTCCATCATGTACTCCTTCTTAAGTTTAATTTTCCCAAATATAGAAAATTTATCCATAAAAAAGGAGGAACCGGCAAGAATATCATTCCTACCGGCACAAATAAAAAGTAAGTAAATTTGTTAAAAAGGTTATTTTCTTCTGTTTATTTTACTATAATATATAAATATGAAGCAGATTAGTCCGAAAAATGAATAAATTGTGAACATTTTTAGAGCAAATATTTAGAATCAAAAAAACGATTATCTAAACAGTTTTTTGTTCTATTTCAGCCGATATTTTNTNGCTCATTTTCACATGAGGNCANTACTCNTCAANATAAGACTCTCCCTCACTCANATATCCCAGCTTTNCATANAACCCCTTTGCNCNGACCTGCGCTGACANTANTACCTTNCTTCCTCCAAGTTCCCTGATTGCTTTTTCTGCCTCTGCCACAAGTCTCCTGCCCGTACCGCTGCCACGGTACTTGGGCATAACGGCAATTCTGCCCAAGGTATATACCTGTGGTTCTTCTTTTGCAAAAAATCGGCATACCCCAACAGGGTGATCATCCTCATACATCACAAGGTGCATGGCGCTCTTATCAATATCGTCAAACTCCTCTTTAAAATTCTGTTCCTCCACAAAAACCTGTTCCCTGATNTCTGCAGCNTCCTTATGCAAATAATTGTAGATTTTAATATTCATACCAAACCTCCACGCTGCCGCCGCTCTCAAAGCCGGAGCATAAATCCTCAACCGCTCTGTCCATTAGCTGTTTCTTTGCAATTTTTTTACTAGATAAACAAATTCATTCTTGTATTCATCCGACTCGGTATCAACCTGCTTTAACAATTTTCTTACATTTTCAAAAGAAGCATCTTTTTTGTATTCACTGTCACGGACAAGAAGTCCAAANNCTGCCACTNCCGNTGCANAATAAAAGTCTTCCGNCGGCTGCTCCATATNCATATNCTCTGTCACAGTATAAGTACAAAGTTCACTGTTATCTGATTCCGGCGCCTTATAACGGATTTTCAAATTCAGCCATTCTCCGTTTTCCACTCCGGCACTACCCTGCTTTTCCTGATACCTTAATTCAGTCTGGGGTATCTCCTGCTCTGAATCCACAGGTATTATCTCATAAAGCGCCGTTACCATATGACCAGCCCCGATTTCACCTGCATCCTTTTTATCATCATCAAAGTCCTGTGTTTCAAGCATTCTGTTCTCATATAAGAGAAACCGATAACCCTTTACATATGCGGGATTAAATTCCACCTGAAGCTTTACATACTTAGCTACTGTCACAAGCGTTGCGCCCATCTGTTCAACAAGCACCTTTTTTGCCTCCCCTAAAGAATCAATATACGCATAATTTCCGTTTCCCCGGTCGGCAAGGGTTTCCATTTTGTTGTCTTTAATGTTGCCTGTTCCAAATCCCAGCACGGACAAAAACACACCGGATTCTTTCTTTTCCGTAATCAAATCATCTAATTCACTTTCACTGGTGACGCCTACATTTAAGTCGCCGTCTGTGGCAAGAATAACCCTATTGTTTCCGCCTTCAATAAAATATTTTTCGGCAAGCTGATACGCTGTTTCAATCCCGCCCGCACCGTTTGTTGATCCGCCTGCCTTCAAGGATTCCAGAGCCTCAACAATTGTAGACTTATTGTCACCGCTTACTCCTTCCAAGACCACCTTGTCGGAGCCTGCATAGGTCACGATAGATACTTTGTCTTTCTCGGTAAGCTCCTCCGCAAGCAACGCAAAAGACCTCTGCAAGAGCGGAAGCTTGTTGTCACTGTACATAGAACCCGATACATCAAGCAAAAATACAAGATTTGAATCCGGAGCCTCACTAAAATCAATTTCCTCTGTTTTCAGACCTATCTGCAAAAGCCTTGCCTCTTCATTCCATGGGCAGTCACCCATAACGGTTGTCACACCAAAAGGTTCTTTCCCATTCGGCAAATTATAGTCATAAGAGAAATAATTCAGCATTTCCTCAATGCGCACCGCACCTGTGGGTATTTCCTCCAGTGAATAGCCGTCCTCAATCATACGGCGCAGATTACTGTAGGAGGCCGTATCAACATCAACCGAAAAGGTTGAGAGAGGCTCGTTGATAACAGCCTTATATCCAAGCTCCCTGATACTGCTATATTCTTCCGTATTCCAGTCTTCACCGATAAAGTCATCCGATTCATTGTCGGCAGCTATAGTATTATAGCTTAATCCTATCTCTCCCCCGTCAGCTGCCTCCATTTCTATACCTTTTATGCCCTGCCCACCTGCACTGCCGTCATTATAAGAAGCATTTTTATCTCCCCTGCCACATCCTCCAAGCGCTATGCTTGTCATAATCATTGCCGCTAAAACTGTTACCATTTTTTTCTTTTTCATAATAATCCCCATCCTTTCCTGTTGACCAAGATACAACAGTTTATTAGTTTGATATATAATACACGGATAGAAAACCTCCTATTTATGGAAAATTTGAATTTTTTTCAATCGTATCTGATATTATTGATAAGATATTCCTTTGTTCCATTACCGATTATCAAAACAGAAAAATCAAACAAGCAGGATTCACCCACCGCAAGTTCCTCCTGTAAAACGCCCTCGTCATACAGCCTGATACTGCTTCCTTTGAGAAGCCTTGAACTCCCCGCCTCCTCAATTTGTACAGTATAAACTGTCCTGCCCTCTTCCTCCGAAACCTCCGTCACTTTAGCCCTGATTGAGACAAAATCCGCCTCCGCACCCGTTGCTTCATTGTCAGCATACTCCGGCTCCTCCTCATATGCAAAACCATCCTCTGCGTTTGCACCTGCCATATTATTTTTGTGCGTATGAAAGCCATTATGTGCGGCGCTGTCAGATGCGCTTTTATTTTCACCTGTAGCTGCTCCAAAGACAACGGGAACAATTACCGCCAGACTTAAAACTGCTGCAGCTGCCGCCCCCCATACCCGATATTTTCTCCCTAAACCTGTCTTGTTCACAGCATGGTGTTTGGGTTCCAACCCTGCTTCTATTTTCCCCCACAAGTCAGGCACGTCCTCTGTTATAAGCTCTTTATATTCCCTTTCCAAATTCTTATTCATATCCGCACCTCCTTAACTTCCTGATTGCATTCTGATACCGCCATGTGACGGTTCCCAAGGGCTGTTTCAAAATATCTGCAATCTCCTGAAATGTAAGCTCGCCCATTATTTTCATATTGACTACCTCTCGCTCACCCTGCTTTAAGATGTCCAGTGCCGTCTTCAGGCTCATATTTGATATCACATCCCCCTCCACATCATCAGCCGANGCGTTTTCCNATATGGTACCNGCANAGTCTTCTGTCAAAACCTCACGCTTATTTTTGCGCATCAAATNAATTGCCANATTTCTTGNAATCGTAGCAAGCCATGCCCTATGCCCCTTCCCACTCTGATAAGTGTCGGCAAGCTTCCACAGCTTAATAAAGAATTCACTTGTCACATCCTCCGCGTCCTCTTTATTCATGACCACCTGAAACACAATGGAATAAATATAACCGACATATTCTTCATAAATCTCTCGCAGTGCCGATTTATCGTCTTCCTTTATTCTTTTCATGCATGTATAAAACTGCTTTTCTTCCACTGGCGCTCCTTTCCGACAGCCTCATATATCTTTAGTACGATTATTCATAAACCGACCACTTTTAACACAGTCATTCCTGACTTATCCATATTTAAAAGCAGCATCAGAAAATCGAATATGCAATAGCCCTTAGTAAGACGTATTATTATAATTTTTTATAAAAGTTTTCTCTCCAATTGATTCTCTTTCCAATACTTCGTTTATATTACATTCTAAATATCCTTTATTTAATAAATCTTTTAGCGCCTCTAAAGATTGAAATGTTACTAGTCTCATATTTCCTCCCATCTGCGCGCTATGGCGCGCACTCAAATCAGAGATGTTGTCAAACAATCATCCAAGCACTTTTGATAAATACAAAACCAAATCATCATCATTACAACAAGCCGCATATTGTTCACAGACTGATTCGCCGTACCAGACTCCGCTGCCATCAGGAATATATCCCCGCTTAACATACATTCTCTGTGCGCTTCCATATCCGTTATGTAAACCAACTCCAAGATATACCCTGTCAGAATATTGTCCGGCTATTTGCTCCGCCACATCCATTAATCTGCTGCCAATTCCGCACCTGCGATACTTTACTAATACGCCAAAATCCACAATCTCAGCAAGCCCCTGATTTGCAAACGCCCCCCATTCAGAATCAGGATATATATTGATATATCCTGCTATCTGTCCATAATATTCGGCAGCCAACGCTATGGACTTCCCTTCAGCCTGATGTCGAAGCCGCATTTCATACTTTTCTATTGTAGCATTCCAGCCTTGGGCAATTTCCTCATCTGTTATAGCTTGTGCATCGCTTTGCTGCAAATCACGAATTAATATTTTGTTATCCTGATAATATACCATAGTTCCGTACCTCCATAAATTCCTGTTGTTGCCTTCATTATAATATATTGAAATATCCCCTAAACCTGAAAAACACTAAATTTATCACAGTTGAACTTTCCCTTATCGTTTCCCAAATCCATTTTCAAATGGCTTTTGTTATATTTTCCCATAGGGGTATTATGTACCCAGATAAATAAAGCTGCGCATCATGGAAAATAAAATCATATAAGATAGTATAACACAAAACATATGGGAAATGGTGAACTGATTGAAATATATTCCCAAGCTGTCCGTTAGTTCTCCCTTCAAGATGCTTTAAATATATATGCCGGTAACGTTTCTTTAACTCAATCTTTTAATATTTCGCACATGTCAGCATTGCGTATCTATGAATGTACTTTCAAATAAACAAAAAGAGGAGCATCACACCGCCCCTCTGTCCTTATTAAAAACAACCTTTTCTACCTGTTGTCCAGCAACCACTTTATAATACTTTTGTATACGCTTATGGAGTGTTTTTTCTTAGGCTTTGCCATAGCGTTTTTCAATACCTGATAATCCCGTTTTTAAGATGTCAAAACGTTCGTTTACTCTGTCAAGCGGTACTTTCTCGTATATGTCACGTAATTATATGGAATTTCTCCCGTAAATTCCTTTGTGGAAGAAACAACAATGGTTGTGCGATTTGGCAATGGTTTACCAATCTCTTCAAAAGAACGTCTTCCCATAATAACTACATTTCCTGTAGTTAAATCTTTAAAGCGTTTTTGTTCGCCTTTTANTTTCCACGGAATATGACCTTTATTACCAATTNCTTGATTCTTTGAATAAGCAACAATTAACGCNATCATNCTTTATCATCNCACTTTCANTATATATATCCACGTTTGATAGTAGATATCACNACNATACNGTCAAACTTTTGAAAATAATATTTTCAATTCTTCTGATGTATAACACCGCTTAACAGATTTCTGATAATGGGAAATTTTGACAGAAAATAATTTTTCTTCTGTACATTCTATCAAAATCCCGATTGTGATTTTATGCTTTTTAAGGGAATTATTAGGTATTATAAAATGTTATTAAAGTATCCCAAACAAAGGTGGCTAAAGTCCTTTTGTTGCTGCTTAATACATAAGATACGATATAGCCGCTTTTTGCTGTTTATATGTCGCACTTACAGCCTCTCTCCATCAAATACTCGTTGATTTGATTTACAAAATCACGAAAATGCTCGTCAACCGTTTCCATATATAAATTGAATTTCTCGTCCATTTTGCCCTCCGTCATGCCTGTATTTTTGTTACTGGTATCCATACTTCATACTGTGCGTTCTGTGGGTCTGGATTGAGATAGACCTCAATATCGGGAGCATTGGCATATTCATATCCAGAAGTGGGAAGCCATTCGGTTATGATACGCTGCTCCAGTTCCTGTATGGACTGATTTGTTCCTGTTCCAGAGAAAATCGCCCAAGTGGAAGCAGGTACGGTGTATTCTTCAAATTCATCACTTTCCTTTGTACTTGAAACAGCGATAAAATATTTCCATTGCTCTTCATCACACCCTCACTTTTAACCGATGTCGGATAGTGCGTAGGGGCGACAAACAAATACAAATAAAAAAAGGAACTTCCTCAATCCTTAAAAGGCTATAACAAAATCATTTTCAATGATTGACGGTTATAGTCTTTTTTCATGCGGTAATCACCGTATGAAATGAACCCCTAATCCCCAAACGGAGAAATACCCAACCATGATATTCCGCAATTCAAACCCCCGACAATTAATGGAAGAAAATCATTTATCAGCACCGAAACCAATCAATCATATCAATCCATATCACAGGAGGGCAAAGACCATGAATAAAAAGCAGGAACAGCAGATTTTGGACTATTACAGTACTACCGACAAATATATCCGTAGCAAGATACACTCCAATGCGCATCTGAGTGTATTTACAAAAGAAAGCGATAAATACCAGTGGCTTGTGTTGGAACAAAAAACCAGTGCGAAATCGAGGTACGGCAGACCGACAGTCATGGAACAATCGCAGCAAGGGATAATTACGAACTGACAAGGAATATTCCTAAGTGCGTGGGCATGGAGCGTTTATGTGAGGGCGCAAATTTTCAGATAACTTTCAATGCTGATGAAATCATGCTAATCTATCAGTTTGGGGAACCGACCGCCACTATCTACACAAGGGATAAAGTGGTTATGCGGAAACTTGACNCGCTTNTTGCNGACTTNCCCAATACATACAAGCNGATGAAACAGGACGAAGTATCTAAAACCTATTCCTTTCCGAAATCATACGTCAGCTACCGCAAGCCGAGGGCAGTCAGCGCCAAGCAGAGGGAACAAGCAGGGCAGATGATGATTGAATGGAATAAGGCAAAGGAAAATTAAGCAGAATCTTAATGGAATTGTTTGTGCTTTTGTAGTAAATAATAGCGTTGAACAATTCGACAAACTAAGATTCGGGTCTATGAAAAAATTTCTGTAAATAAAGATTTATAAGGTCTTCTATGATAAAATCTAAATCATAGGAGGCCTATTATTATGGCAAACAGAAAAAAAGAAGTTTACAAAGTAAAACCCA
>WFLY01000301.1 GCA_009177215.1 Bacillota bacterium | reverse complement strand
ACTTCAAACCGAAAATCCGCATCAGCTATTTGGCTGGTGCGGATTTTTCGGTTTAATACTAATTTCAAATTAAATTCTTTAATTTGAAATTCCGCGTGCTGCGCACGCTCACGCCGCACAAAGCGCGTCGTGCCGTCTCATTAAAAAACCGACGCGCCTGCGGCGCTATAAAAAGCTTTAATAAAATTAAAGCTTTTTAACGGTTTTTAGTATGAAAATACGCAGGGTGAGGGATGTTCGAATGAGGCTTTTCAGCGCTGAGGTCGGCGGTTTCTGCCGGGATAAGGGGCAGATTTCCGCGGCCGGGTACGCGCTGGTGAGGTTTGCCGCGCGGGAGGTATGGGGCGAGTGCCCGGGGATCGTGAGGCCGGAGCGGGGCAGGCCGTTCTTTGACGCGGAGGGGCGGTTTTTCTCGCTCAGCCACACGGGCGCGCGGCTGCTGGCCGGTGTGGCGGAGTATGAGCTGGGCGTGGACGCGGAGCAGGTTCGGCCTGTGCGCCCGGGGCTGCGGGAGCGGATTATGTCGCCGGGAGAGCGGGGCGAGTTTGAGCTTTTTGAGCTCTGGACGCTGCGGGAGGCGGTTTTTAAGCTCACGGGCAGGGGCGCGCTTATGAGTATGGAGATGCGGAAATGCGGCGGGGAGGTTATTACGCCCTTTGATGGGGTGAGGTGCCGGAGCTATGACTGTTTGCCCGGATGCGCCGCGGCAGCGGCGGCGTTTGAGGGGGTTTTTCCCGGGAAAATAGAAATTGTGCCGCCGGAGCGATTTTTGACTTGAAATAAGCCGCGGGCTGGTGTATAATCTTCTCTGCACTCGCCGGTGTGATGGAATTGGTAGACGTAGCGGACTCAAAATCCGCCGATGGCAACATCATGTGGGTTCGAGTCCCACCACCGGCACCATGGCGAGAGGGTTCATCGCTTGCGATGAACCCTCTCGATTTTTTTGTTTTAAGCAAAAAAGGCCGCCCCGTTTCGGGGCGGCTGCAGTTTAGCGTGCCAGCTTGTAGATGATGTATTGGTTGAGTGACACACCGTCGCGCTTTGCGTCCTGGCTTAACTGACAGTGGAGACTCTTCGGTATGCGGATGTTCAGCCTGCCGCTGAACTCATACGCGCTCTTGACATCCTCCAGAGGAATGGCCGAATCATCTTCATCAGTCTCAGCTTGCGCCAGCATGGCGCGATCAAAATCATCCGGCTCAACCTCTGGTATCTCTGCCAACCTGGAAAACATTGCCTCCCTATTCATGTACTCTGACCTCTCCTCCTATTACTGGAAAATTACCAGGGGCGTCAAGCCTGGCAATGCAATGTATACCCGGAATCAATATTTGATATTCGTCCTTGTATTGATTTTGTCCACCACAATTACCTGGACAGTTCCGTCATCATCGATTGAAAACAGGACCTAAGCTTCACTCTCCTCTGTTATATTTTCTGATTTTTCACTATAATATTCATAGGTTTTTTGAGTCATGGGGTCAGTTTCTCCTCCGTTATTTTCCAGATATGAAAGAGTATCTTTTAAAATACGGACTAATGCCTTGTCTAAATCCGTAAAAGCAAGGGTTCGTATTTCCTCAAGATTTGGCGCCTGCTTCCTGTTAGGCTCAATATAATCCGCAACAAATATAATTTTTTCCAGAAGGCTCATGCCCGGGCGACCGGTAGTATGATTTAAGATGGCATTAATAACCTCAAAATCCTCCACACGGTATTCCTCCATTGCAAGAAAGCTACCCACCTTGGCATGCAAAAGAGCCGGATTTCTCCGCTCAATATCATTCACGCTGATATTATGCTTTTCACAGACGGCTAGGCGCTTCTCGTCCGACAGACATTTAGCACAATCATGCAGAAGCCCTGCCAGCTGCGCTTTTTGCACAGAAACACCGTATCTCATAGCCAGAGCAGCTACGGTATATTCTACCCCCATGGTATGTTCAAATNTTTTATTATCCAGACTTTTTTCCATCGCCNTTGTCAGCTTTTTNAAATCAANATTTTTCATATTAATCCTCATTTCTGCGCTGCTATTAATGGACCAGCATGTTTTATAAGCCCCGTTGTCTTCTATATCGGTCTGTAAATATGATTCTCTTCAATATACTTTAAAACCACATCCGGCACCATATAACGAATGCTTTTGCCCTCCTTCACCCGCCTCCTGATAACTGTAGAAGAAATCTCCATCTGCAAAAAGGGCATCAAAATTATCCTTGCCTGAAAGCTTGCAACAAGCTCCGCTTTCTTTTCTTCCATTTCTTCTATGGAAGCGCCGCTTCTCACAGCAGCAATAACGGTACAATTGTCAAATATTTTCTGTGGCTCTTTCCAGCTCTCAATAGAAAAAAGACAGTCGGCGCCAAACACAAAATAAAATTCCTGTTCCGGATAAAGCGCTCTTAGCAGTTCTAAGGTTTCGTAAGTATAGGTATATCCCTTACGCTTTATCTCAATATCCATGCAACGCATATAAGGATTGTCCGAGACTGCAAGCTCGGTCATGTGATAACGCTCTCTGGCGCTGACACCATTATCATCCTGCTTCATATATGAGCAGCCTGTGGGTAACAGCCAGATTTCATCCAAATCATTTTCTTCAAGGGCGTATTGTGCCAGTAAAAGGTGNCCCATGTGTATGGGGTTAAAGGTTCCGCCCATAATCCCNATTCTTCCCATGCAATCACCCTCCTTTAAGGAAGCTGTATTTTAGGCTTATCTTTATCTGGCTTGTATAGTACAATTTTCTTGCCGATAACCTGCACAACCTGAGAATGAGTTCTCTCAGCCACCATATCCGCAATCGCTTTGGGGTCGTCCATGCAGTTTTTCAAAACAGCAATCTTAATCAATTCATTATTATGAAATGCCTCTGCGACTGCTTCCGTCAGCTCTGGTGTCAGACTGGATTTTCCAACCTGAAATATAGGGCTTATATTGTTTGCCAGACTCTTTAAATATGCTCTCTGTTTACTTGTCATAACCATATATTAAACTCCATTCCAAACATTTGCAATGATACAAATCACCGCAAAAACCATTCNCCACTANNTATAGTAATCANAGGAAAGTCCATACATTCTGACGGTATCCCCCTCCTGTATGCCAAGTGCTTCCAATTCATTCAAAATACCGTTCTCCTTCAGGAAATTCTGGAAAAAGGCAAAACCTTTCTCGCTCTCTAAATTGGTGTAGCCCAACATTTTGTCAATTCTCGGGCCCTCCACCACATATTCATCGGCTTCCTCGTCATATACCACAGTATAAGGCTCGTCCGAATAGGTGCCCTTCCTCTCGAGAAAGTATTCCTGTTCAAATACAGTAGGCGTCTCGCCAATATCCTCTAACATTTTATTCACATGATAGAGCAGCTCCTTAAGCCCCTCTCCCGTCACCGCCGAAATNGGATAAACNGCAATACNNTTCGGCTCAAATTCCTTCNTGACTGCCATCACTCCATCCTCCTCACCCGAACCGGTNAACATTGCATCTATCTNGTTTGCCGCGATTACCTGAGGACGTTTAGCAATATCGGGGTTGTACGCTTCCAGCTCCTTATTAATGGCATAAATATCCGCAACAGGGTCTCTGCCCTCCGTACCTGCAGCATCCACAATATGGATAATTACCTTAGTTCTTTCTATATGGCGTAGAAATTCATGACCTAAGCCAATACCCTCGGAGGCTCCCTCAATCAAGCCGGGAATATCAGCTATGACAAAGCCCTTTGTTCCCTCCAAGTCCACCACACCCAAATTAGGATTCAGGGTAGTGAAATGATAATTTGCAATCTTCGGTTTGGCATTGGTAACTTTGGATAAAAAAGTAGATTTTCCCACATTTGGGAAACCCACAAGCCCCACGTCCGCAATCACCTTAAGTTCCAGTAAAAGCTCAAGCTCTTGCGCCNGNTGTCCGGGCTGCGCATATNTAGGTGCCTGCATGGTAGTGGTTGCATAATGCTGGTTGCCGTTGCCTCCTCGACCGCCTTTTAAAAGCACTACTCTTCTGTTATCTCCCGACATATCCGTGATGACCTGACCGCTCTCTGCTTCCTTAATGACAGTACCCTCCGGAACCTTGACCACAATGTCCTGCCCGTCCTTGCCGCGGCAATTCCTTTTTCCTCCGGCTTCGCCGTCTTCTGCCTTATACTTACGGATATTCCTAAAATCAATCAGGGTATTCAATCCCTCGTCCACTTCAAAAATAACGTCGCCTCCGTGCCCTCCGTCGCCTCCATCCGGTCCTCCGTTCGGCACGTATTTTTCTCTTCTGAAGGAAACATGTCCGTCGCCGCCCTTGCCGCTTCTTGCATATATTCTGGCTCTATCAGCAAACATAGGATACTCCTTTCCTCACACTTTCATCCAGTCATAACCCCGCCGCAAGCAATGGGGTAATGACCCTCGCGGCATTCTATAAAAATCTATAGACTTCCCATTACATATCGCCATATTGCCCGCGAAGGTTCCGATATAGTAAAAAGGGCTTCAAACAAGCTATGTTTGAAGCCCTGTCAAATTCGTATTATTGCTCTACAGGATATACGGAAGCCTGTTTCTTATCTCTTCCTTTTCTCTCGAAACGAAGAACGCCATCTACCAATGCATATAAGGTATCATCTCCACCGATACCTACATTAATGCCGGGATGAATCTTGGTTCCGCGCTGTCTGTACAGAATATTTCCTGCCTTGACGAATTGTCCGTCANCTNTCTTCGCGCCTAATCTCTTNGACTCGGAATCTCTACCGTTNTTGGTANAACCAACTCCCTTCTTATGAGCGAAAAATTGAANGTTCATATTTAACATGGTNTACACCTCCTCGAATTTTACTTGTAAATATTGCCTGCCGTATTTCTTGCTTAAATTCTCAAGGCAATATACCATGGAATCCAGCAAAAAAACTGATTTTTCCTGCAGAGAAGCCTCAAAATCACATTTCAAAAAGCCTGTCTGTTCATTCTCCGTTACCTGAAAAACCTCTCCGGCTAATTCCTCCAAAGAATTCATGGTATTTTGCACAGTCACCGAAATGGCCGCACAGAGAATATCGGGCTCCTTATAAAACAAATGTTTCTTGGCATACCCTGCGTGCCCCATACAGGTAATACTCCTGTAAGAGCCTTCTTTGTTCTTACAAATAATAATAGTAGTCATAACGATTATGCANTAATCTTGTCANTCTTAACCTGAGTGTATGCTTGTCTATGACCGTTTTTCTTGTGGTAACCGGTTTTTCTCTTGTACTTGTATACAATAACCTTCTTACCTCTTCCCTGCTCCATAACAGTTGCGGAAACGGTTGCATTAGCAACATCCTCGCCAACCTTTAAAGCAGCGTCACTTACTGCGATTACCTGATCAAAAGTAACAATGCTTCCAGCCTCTGCGTCAAGCTTCTCAACCTTGATGATATCTCCCTCAGAAACCTTGTACTGTTTTCCACCTGTTGCAATAATTGCGTACATATTAAGGCACCTCCTATTCATGAACTACGTCGAAACTTCATTCATTTACTCGCTAACTTTGGTGGCGCTCTCCAAAAGAGAAACACACTTCTACCTAGTTATGCGGCATACCGTAGTATCATAGCATGAGGTGCCTTGAAATGTCAAGCCTATATTTAATTTTAATTACTCTCAATTGTACGCTTATCCTGTCTGCTATCATTCTCTTTTATGTTTTCATCAAACAATCCCATTTAAATACTTTGCATAATATCATCATACTCCCCTGTTCCACAGTCTTCTACCTTTATTTCCTGACCAAATAGATTTTCATAGTATGCTACAAACCTTCTATCGTAAGAAAACCTTTTTCGTATAAGTTCCTCGCTTAGTCCAAGTTGTATAAGCACTTCGACTCTAAAAAAGACTTCAAAACAATATGTAATCCCACTCAAATCTGCTTGACTTAAAATCGGATCATTTTTATGTGACGCATGAGTATAAACATCGCGGTCTTTTTTCATATTTGTTATTATTTCAATACAACCGCTATTATCGGTACCTGATAGTACCATAAAACAATTATTTGTAATTCTATTCAGACATTCTCTAAAGCCTTCCCCTTGATCATCACAATAGTCTGTAATAAATTTTTTATCATCCTCATCTGCCAACTTCTCCACGATGCTATCTCGAATTTTCTTAAATTCCTTATGGGCTTTCTTTCTATCCCCTACTCTTTCTATCCCTTCCACCATCTGCATAACTTTTAAAAAGTTATTCACAGTAAAGATTTGTAATTCATTATCCATCATAAGCTGCTGATATGCTTCGAATGCCNCCCTATCCTCAATATACATCTCTCCAAACAGACTGATGACTTCATCAATATCTTTATTAAAATCGGAAAGCTTAAATATTTTTCTCCGCACATATCCACATGAATCAAAATGCTCTCTGTCAAAAGAATTCAATCGTTCTTTGATAACCATTGGTTGTCCCAAATACTTATAAGTTTCTTTCCCTTGACGCACTTCTACATTAGTTACCGATATCCTTTCTCCACATAATATTTCCAAAAGTAAAATAAGACTATGAATTTCTTCTTCAACATTGCNAATTGATAATGCACACCCCTTTAAATAATTTATTCCGTATTGNATTCCCAATCGTATATCTGTACCAATACGTTGCACATTAGGGGCTACAAAACAAGAGAAACCATCATCCTTACCAATTTTTTTTCATATGAGTATCTATATGTATTGATGATTGTATATGTAATAAAACATCTTCTGCACAAAATTCTCTATAAGGTGTAAGCCCTATCAATTCTATGCCTTCCGTCACTTGTACCGAAAATTCTTCAAAGCAATTATTTTGTATGCTACAATATCTANNCCCCCAAAAACTCTTNNTCGCTTCACANGTANTAGAAAAAATAACATTTTNTNTTCNTNTTGTNNGTTTATCAANAACCNAATACNCCATAATGGTCNNNTGCTGGTCAACTGTTTTCAAATAAATAACATCATTATCATTGTGTTTCATCTGTTGATACAATTCTCTGGAAAGTTCTTTTGTTTCTATACTTACACTATAGTTTTCAGATACTCTAATTAATCCCGCTATAGAACACTTAATTTCTCCTATTTGCTCAATTGTGCAACTTTTACAATAATTCAATAACTGCTTCATAAATAACTTTTATTCCCTTCCATACCGTACATCTTCCGCCACCATACTCATTTCCGGTTCAAATGAATATACGACATCACTCTTCCTTTTTAATTTCTCGTATAATACTGTTCCAAGTGTTTCCATAATCTGTTTCATCATATCCGGCTCTTTGAACATACGCACAAAAAATTCCTCATTTTGCTCATAGCGGCTTGCTGCCATATTGGGAAAATCCTTCTCGAATAACAGCATAAAAGTTTTAAAATCATTATTCTGCGCATATCCATGCCACTTATCCTGTGCTTCATAATCACTTTCAATCTGCAAAAGCACCTTGTCCATCTCCGTAAACTCCGTACCATAACGGTCATTAATTTTAACAATAATGACCGTAAGCGGATTCTTTTTCTTATCCTTCCGCCCCGCTTCTCCAGTAATCGGTCGAAATCCTTCTTCTGACTTCTCTAAATCAATACTCCCTTCAAAGTCTTTCTCTAAACGGTAATATTCCAATAACACTTTATCATCCACATTGATACGTTCCGTACTCCCTTTCGGCAACTGCATTAGTAAAAATTTAGCATATACGCTGAATTTATGTATATCCTTATCAAACAACCGACATACTTGTGTAATAAAAGCATATATACGGTTGAAACGGGCAAGTGTTGATTGAAACATATCCTGTCGTTCCACGCTTAATGCCCGAAAACGGTTAAGTGCCGGC
Organism: Bacillota bacterium; assembly: GCA_009177215.1. Taxonomy (GTDB): domain Bacteria; phylum Bacillota; class Clostridia; order Lachnospirales; family Lachnospiraceae; genus Acetatifactor. The sequence goes on along the minus strand of WFLY01000301.1, from coordinate 2,865 downwards.
TTTATTTTTCCTTGTAGTTTTCCAATGTCACCGCTTATCTGCTGTTTCTTTGAATAGAAAATGTCTGCAAACTGCATGATTTCATTTTCCTGATATACATGATANTCGTCCAATNNATTTTTCAAGTCATAAATTACATTTGGACTTGTCTCTTCTTCCAGTGTGGTTTCTTCATAATACGGCTCAAANGATTTTCTNATANCATCTGCTGAATTTACAAAATCNAGAATNAATGTATCCTGTTTACCCCTGTAAGTACGATTGAGACGCGAAAGTGTCTGAACAGCTTTTACACCTGATAATTTCTTATCCACGAACATCGTATGTAATAATGGTTCATCAAATCCGGTCTGATATTTTTCCGCAACAATCAGCATCCCAAACTCATCTGTATGGAACACTTTGGGTAGCGCTTTTTCTTTTATCGTCTTTCCATCCTTTGTCTTATTCAGCTTTTCCTCGGTATATGTCTGTCCGTCATCTTCAATTTCCCCTGAAAATGCGACAAGCACATCAAGGTCATAACCTTTCTCAAGAATCTGGCGGCGAAATTCCTGTAAATACCGCACTGCATGTAAACGAGATGGTGTTACCACCATTGCCTTTGCTTTACCGCCAATCTTTGTTTTGGTAACGCGATAAAAATGCTCTAACATAACAGATGTCTTTTGGGAGATATTATGGGGATGCAGGGTTTCATAATCCAAAATCGCCTTTACTCCTGTTGTTGTATCCATCTCCGGATTGTCTGGTATTGCTTTTACAATTTTATAATACATCTTATANGTCATATAATTTTTCAACACATCAAGAATANACNCTTCCTCGATTGCCTGTCNCATGGAATAGNTGTGATATGGGTGATATACACCGCTTTCATCTTTCCCTCCAAACATACTGAGTGTCTTTTCCTTTGGCGTTGCCGTAAATGCAAAAAATGACAGATTGCTGTGCATTCCCTGCGCTGCCAGTTCATCTAGCAGCCTATCTTCATCATTTCTGTAATTTTGTTCCTGCTCATATTCCATCCTCGCATATTCTTCCAAAATCTTCTCTGTATCCGCCAATGCACGCTTTAACTTTTTTGCGGACTCTCCCGTCTGGGAAGAATGTGCTTCGTCCACAATGACTGCAAACCGCTTATTATCTGATTTTATTTCTTTGTAAATTACAGAAAATTTCTGTAATGTGGTAATTATGATAGGTGTGCCATCATTAATGGCTGTCTTTAACTGCTGTGCATTTTTATCAATTTTTTTCACTACACCATCCACATGGTCAAACTGATAAACTGTATTTTGTAACTGTTCATCCAGCACCTTGCGGTNTGTANCAATAATAACCGACTGAAANCTCTTCTCATCATGCACATTATGCAGACCTGCCAAACGGTGAGCAAGCCATGCAATGGAATTGGACTTTCCTGATCCTGCACTATGTTGTATCAAATAATTTTTGCTGGAACCATTGATTTTGACATCTGCAAGCAGTTTTGTCACTACATCAAGCTGATGATAGCGGGGGAAAATCATGGTTTCCGAGAGGATTTCGCCAGTATCTTTATCCCGTTCCACTTTCAGGTGAAGATATTTATTCAGAATTTCAAGCAGACGCTCTTTGCAAAGAACATTTTGCCAAAGATACGCTGTATCATATCCGTTTTCGTTAATTGGATTTCCTTTTCCTCCGACATCTCCGGCACCGTTACTTCCTTGATTGAATGGTAGAAAATAAGTTTTTTCTCCCTCCAGGCGAGTGGTCATATAAACCTGTGTAAGGTCTACCGCAAAATGAACAAGCACACGTTCTTTAAATGCAAAAATGGCATCTTTCCCTCTGCGGTCAAACTTGTACTGTTCAATCGCATTTACTGTACTCTGCCCTGTAAATTGGCACTTTAATTCCATTGAGACAACCGGAATCCCGTTGACAAATAACACAATATCAATGCTGTTTTCATTACTTAAAGAATAATGCAGCTGCCTTGTGCAATGTAATATATTTGCTGCAAATTGCTCCTGTGTCGTTGTATTAATAGAAGTTTCCGGTTGCCAATATACGGCGCGGAACTTGATGCCTCGGTCTGTAAAACCTTGTCGCAAAACCTGAAGAAGTCCTACCATTTTTACTTCACGGCAAAAGCGTTCAACTATCTGTTCTCCACTATCTGTACCATAAATTTTCTCATAGCGTTCCCACTGTTTGGACTGACTTGTTTTTATAAATTTAAGGAATGTATCCGTATCCAATGCCAGTTTACGATTAAATTTATGGGGATCGCCTTTCTCATAGCCACCCTCGGTAATGAGATACTCTTCGATATCCTGTTCAAAACGTTTTTCCTTTATGTCGAAATCTGACATGAATCGTTCCTCTTCAATGTATTTTTTGCTCTTCAACTAATTCCCTTCACTATGCATTTACTCGCTCTGCTTTTCTTTCTGCTGTAAATAAAACATGGTTTTTTGTATTTCGATTTCTTTTCGCAATTCTNCTTCTGTCGGTAAATACAATTTATATTNTGATGCAAATAACTGCTCATTGCCATGAAGAACAGAATACCTTGCGATATCTTCATCAGTTTCTGTACAGAGTACAATACCCAATGTTGGATTATCGTCTGCGCCTTTCTTTAACTCATCGTACATGCGAATATACATATCCATCTGCCCTACATCCTGATGTGTAATCTTGTCCGTTTTCAAATCAATCAGGACAAAACACTTCAAAATGTAATTGTAAAATACAAGGTCTATAAAATAATCCTCTTTCTCTGTCTTTATATGCTGCTGACGGGCTACAAAAGCATATCCCTTTCCCATCTCCATCAGAAATTTCTGAATATTAGAAATAATGCTGGTTTCC
>WFLY01000210.1 GCA_009177215.1 Bacillota bacterium | reverse complement strand
TATGGAATGTAAATGGTGGACAAGTTAATATTGCAAGTGGTCATGCCACAATAAATGCAACACAGAATAATGGTGTTAATGGCAAAGAATTGGATGATATTATCAGAGGAATTATGGAAAATTTATCAGATCTGAAAAAAGAAGATGCAGATGAAATTGCCGACATTGTAGAGATGGCAAAAGATGAATTGAAAAAGCCAGAACCAAGGGTGAGTAGATTGAGGAATTGCTTAACCTTAATTGCCCCGATGTTTACGATAGCAAATGGGATTCCGACATTGGCTGCCAACTTGCAGAGATTGCAGGACTTCATTAGTTTATATATACATTGATAAAATATATATCTTTATGAAAGAAAATATATTTTATCTTGATAAGGAGGATTTATGACAAAAGATGCACGAAAGCTCTTAAAATATGTTATTGATGAGTCAAAAAGCCAGAATAGTACAACGGTACAAGTTGATATAAGTAGAATTACAAATATTCCTAATATAGAATTTGCGCAAAAAAAATTATTGAATGAGTTAGAGACGGCAGGAGTTATTAGTGGATACCAAGCGAATATTCTTGGAGAAATATTTGTATATCTGACTTCAGATGGATTAGAATATTTTGATGATTTAAGTGAAGATAAAAAGTCATCGAGTATAGTGTTTAATGTTTCGGGTGGACAGATTAATATTGCAAACGATAAGGGCAGCATTAATGCGGTTATAAATGATGAATTGAGTGAGAAAGATGCAACATTGGAATCTGAATATAAGGAAAACGAAGAAGCAGGTTTACCTTCAAACAAAAAAATAGAAAAAGTTTTTATTTCATATTCATGGACTCCTGATTGGAATAAGAAATGGGTTGAGCAATTAGTACATAGACTGGAATCAGATGGAGTTCAGGTTGTTATAGATTTTAAAGATTTAAAACTTGGACATGATAAGTATGCATTTATGGAAAGAACAGTGAATGATGATACTATTAATAAGGTTTTAATAATTTGCAATAAGACATATAAAGAAAAAGCAGATGGTAGAATTGGTGGAGTTGGAGATGAGTCAGCAATAATAACACATCAGCTATACGGAAATGTAAGGCAAGAAAAGTTTATTCCAGTGGTTAATGAACATGATGAGAATGGAAAACCATTTTTACCTAATTATTTAGCTTCGAGAATGTATGCAGATTTAACTGATTTTGAGATTGGGTATAAGCAACTTTTAAATAATATTAGAGAAGTAGATAAAAAAGATGCATCTACAGCGGAGACAAAAGCTGGAAATGATGATATAGGGATGTTTGGAGAACCAACGCCCTTTTTTGCACATCGTGTTGGGAAGGCTTTTCCAGGAGTTCGCGGGATAAAAGAATTTACAGATCCGAAAGAATGTGTTGATAGGTTAGAAATTTTGTTAAAGCATCCATTAAACAAAAGCACACAAGGTATGACTGATCCGATTTGGTGGTTTAGAGGTGGAAGTAATTTGGATATTGAAAAATTTACGAGAATTTCACCAAGTAAATTTTTAATGAACACAGATGAGATAGAAGTAAAAAGAATAATTGTATATGTATCTCCACATTATTTTAGAAAGTTTGTATATGTAGAGGCATATCCAGAATCATCAATAGGAATATATGGAGATGTAAATCAACAAATTGTGGATGAGATGGTAAAAATATGTGGTGAATATCATGAAGAATATGCAGTGTATGAGGGACATGCAATTACAAGAGCAGAATTCGACGACGGAGCAGCAGAAATTGATGGAAAGATAGTTGATATAACTGGCAAAGCAGAAATACGAATAAGATATTTGACACCATATAATTTTATCATTTGTGCAAAGTGGAATCCATTGAATGAAAATAGATATGATAATACAATAAAAAGTATACTGAATGGTATGTTGCGGGGAGTTAGAACTATAGATGAACTTGTAACATTAGTGGAGAAAGCCCCTCGGCATGAAATGGATATGTAAATAATAATATATGTAGTACAGTTTAAGGCATTGGAATTGATTAGAATTTTCATAAATCATTTCGAAGGGAGGATATGACGGTGATGTTACATATTAAGAACTTATCAGAAGATTTATTAAAGAATATTGAAGATTATAGAGTCCCTGATATACCTATGGCAAATCATGATGCGCCACTTAATGAAGCATATATGGAGTATATGTTAATGAAAGCAAAAGAAGGTGGTCCTCTAATTGACTTTAGTAAGGGAGAATGTAAAAACGATGATGAATCATAATGAAATTGAGGACAAGCTCAAATGGTTACAAGAACTTTTACGCATGTTTGTTCAATATATGGATATAGAAGAAGAAACTTTTTCATTATCAGTTCCTTGTCTGATAAATATTGTAATGGATGTTGATGAAGATGTTCGTAAAATAAAACAGTTCCATAATTTGGTTCAAACTTCCATTGCAAGAGAAGTGTCTTTGTATTGTTACTATATTCTGAAAAGAAAACCGATTATTATAACAGACGAAACTAACGAATATGCAAGTTATATTAATGAGAAATTTTGCGCCTTTTTATTGTTGAGCAATACGGAAAACAGGGAAATATGGGATAAAGAATATATGCAATTTNTCATTAGTATGTNTTATAGNGGANAATTATCAAAAGATGCTATTNACCNTCTAACAATGACTGTTCGACAAATAGATAAGTTAGGAGGGAATAAGGATGGGATTTGATTTCAAAGATATTGCAGATATCCTTCCATTTATTTTGGATAATTTATCAGTTTGTGCATATATAATTTTTATTAGCATTATTCTAGGCTTTTTTGTTGGAAAGCAATTTGAAAAAATAAAGCAGAAAAAAAAGATAGCTGATTTGGAAGCTTGTATAGCAAGTGAAAAAGAAAAATGGGATGTGGCAAATAGAGAATCTGAAATGCTTAAAAGGAAGATTGAAATTATGGAAGTTGGAACATCTAACTCGCAATTTGCCTCTTTATCTGCATTGGAAAGAATGTTGGATTCTGAAGAAGGGCAGGTAGATTTAACTGCTCTTATTGAGTTGAACATTAAAAGAGAAAGAAACAAAGAAAAATGAATAGTATTTAGAGGACAATTATGAATCAGGATAAATTTAATCTATTTAAGGCTATATATAATATTGAAATTAGTGCATATAGTAATGCATCTACAGGACGTTATTTCCCAGGTATTGCAAAAATTCAAATTAATGATTCAACGGATGAAATGCAAGGAATTATTACATTTGCACATGAAATGATCCATAGAATGTTGGGTGAAGCGTCTTTTGGATTTATTATAGCTGATTTTAATACATTAATTGATATACTCTATTCAAGTTATTTATCTAAAACATCTCAGTTGATTGAGGAATTTTTATCTGGAAAAGGATATGTGACAGAAGAAGAGCGACTTGAAGTTGTGGATAACTTTTCTTTTGAAATTGATGAATTTTTTTCTAAGGATGATGACCTAGTTCAATTTCTAAAATTTGTTTATAGCATAATGAATAAGTTTAGTATTCTTAATAGTAAACATATTATTTTAAATGAAGGAATTGCTACATATATATCACTTAATATGGATGAAAGTAGCCAATTAAATGAACAATTTATAGGTCTTAATTTTGGTATGATAAATATCAAACATTTTAAAGATTGCCAAGCCGAACGTAAAGAGTATATTCAAAGTTTAGGAGATGATAATCCATATAANATTGGATATAANNATGCTGNACNGTTGNATGAAAAATNCGGTGAGCAAAATCTGTNTAGAACGGGATATTGGGCTTCTTCTGTGCCCTTTTATAATNATGANTTAGTAGNNGCTTCTGATNNCGATTNTAANTCACTAACAGAATTAATCTATAATCCTGATGCTAAGTGGATGAGAATTATGGNCTATGATTCAGAGTATATTGAGAAATTGCATACTGAACCCGAATTGCTTAATAGATTTTTTCGTGATATCAGTGGAGTTACTGATTTTCCAAAGCATGACAAAACATTTACAACACCGTTGGGATATACATACTATTATGTTTTGAATCATCCATTGGTGCGAAAAAACATTGAACGTATTAATGGAAAAAGGAAGGAAAGTAGAAGTTACGATAATTTAACATTTGAGAATATTATAAATAACTCGAGGTCTATGAAAGTATCTAGTGATGAGATGACAGTTATAAATCCAGCGAGTATAATGTTAGAACAAATTTTAAGCAGTGAATCAATGGATGATGCTGAAAGAAAAATATCGAAAAAGATGGCGGATCGTACGACCTATGTTAATCAAATAATTGATGGAACAAATTTTGATACGCATGTAAATAAGAATGCGACTGAAAACGAAATTAAAGATTTGAAATCCATTTTTGTAAATAGATTGGATATAGTTAATTTAACATTAAGACAAAGATTTATTAAGCGAATCGAATTAATCTTAGCGTTAAGTAGAAAGGATAAATAGAATGAATACAATTATTATTTTACAATTGAAAAGCGACCAAAGTCTCGAATTACAAGAAAGTTTACATTGTTTTGGGTACAATAAAATTGAATTTAGTGATTCCTTAGGTGATTTGCCGATAAATGATATCTTAAATTTTGTGGCAACTGTTATAGGTGCAGGTGGAGTCACAGCTATTATTACTGAGTTAAGGAAATGGAAAAAGAAGGATATAAAAGTTGAAGAAAGTGAGGATTGTATAAAGATTGATTGCACACAGACAACAGTTCCAGAAGTAATTGAATTATTAAAACAAATACATGAAATTCAAAACAGTAATAAAGATAAGCAATAGACATAGTTTTATAAAATGATGAGCAGAAGGTAAATAGGATTTAGCAGTTACATTTGTAGCTGATTTTTGTACGGATTAAATCTTTGGGAGTGTAGAAGAATTATTAGGGAAAATGTAAAGCGTTGGAAGCAGATGCAGATAGAAGGTACGGTACACCGCTTCAGAGGATAAGGGCAGAGCAGATGATTGGGATTGCGGCAGAGGGGCAGATTGAAATCTTTGTGTCGGAACTTGCCCAGTTTGTGGACATGGAGGTGACGATTTTTTAGTGCAAAAAATTCGAGTTTGAATTCATGGACGGAAGCAAGGTAAAAGTAGCAATATAGGTTTTTAGAATGGCGTTTGCTTCGGTAATCGCCACTTTTTTTGTTGTGCGATGTTCCACTTCATGATATGATATTAAGTGTATCAAAGTACCATATTTTCGGAAAGAAGGTGTCAATCATGAGTGAAAAGGATAAAAAAGGTCGTGTCAAAAACATGATTGACGGCATCCTTGATGCGGCATTCAAAGAATTCGAAGGTCTTGGTGTAGATGCTATTAGTGTTGTTTTTCTAGATGTAAAAGAGCGGGGTATAAATAAATATAATCAGTTAAAGACNCCTTCTGATANTGAACCGCAGATGACCTTGGAAGNTTTGCAATATTATCTTGATAAGCATAATGAAATAGTAGAAATTGGGGTCGAACAGGAAAAAGTTTCTGTAATGTGGGCGATGAAAAAATTGGGCTATAGTGAAGAACAAATACAAGAAGTTATAAATTTAGCAAATGGGAATTCTACCACGGAGGAATAGATTTTTCTAAGTCGGTTATGAATCTGAAGGGGTATTTATATATCCACCATAATATAAAGGGGTAAAGGATAACCTTTTTCTTTACCCTTTATACTTTTGCCATTATATATGAAGAAAGAGCGTTCAGACGGGAGAGTATCTTTTCCTCCATGGTCTGGGTCACGGTATTCTGGTACTTTTTGATGAGCTGCGGCTCGTAGTCACCGTTACGGTCACGGGGAACTGTCATCTCCATATCCCCATAGCTGGTATGCATGATCTTTTTGGAATGGCCGTTCCTGCTGTTATCGGTGTCCTTGTTTCGGTAATCGTACTTGGAGTAGCCCAGTTTTTCATCAAGCTTCTCATCCAGTACGCCTTCGAGAAGGACAGACATCATGTCCCGCAGGACGGAATTGACATCTGTACCGTCTATGATGCTGATATCGTTATCTTTCAAATAACTGCGCATCATTTCCTGTTACATAAATCATATGTTTTTAAGTATTGAGTAGAACTTGACAAATTACTAATACACTGTATAATACAGTATTGTATAATGCAGCATTGGAGGAGAATTATGTCTACGATTGATTTAATTATTTTAGGTTCATTATGTCAAAGCCCTAAAAGTGCGTATGATCTACAGAAGCAAATTGAAGCCAGAAACTTGTCTAGGTGGATTAAAATTGGTTCATTTACAGTTTACAAAAAAGTGGTTCAATATGAAGCAAAGGGATATGTTGTTAGTGAAACCATTAAGAACGGAAATATGCCCGAAAAAACATTGTATACAATAACNNCNGAGGGAAAAGAAATCTTTANAGAATGGATGATTAAATTTTCATTAGCCGAAACTAGGGTTTTTTTGGATTTTAATGCTGTTATTGTGAATATGGCATTGATTGATGCAAGTATGGCAAATGAATGTATTATGAATATTAAAAACAGTATTCGTAATACCAAAATGCAAATTATGGAACAACTACCTAAGCATAAAGATATTCCCTTATTTGGACGGACTATATTAGAACNACAGTTTATGCTTTTAGAAACATTGGAAAGATGGGAAGAAAACTTTGAAAAAGAGTTTGAGAAAGTGACAGGAGAAAAACGAATATGATGAATTTTATTTTTTTAAATTTGGTAATTTACTTGCCGTTTCACTTATTTGAGGAAGCCATTGGAGATTTCCCTAAATGGATGTNTGANCATAAATGGTTGCCTTANCATATGACACATGGACATTGGATGGCAAACAATTTATTTATCTATTATCCAATGCTTCTTATATCAGTATTTTTATATATATTCAATGGTAAACTTACATGCTTTGGTGTGGGGNTTCTGATATGGGGAATTATAAATTTTGGAGACCACTTTTTTTATACAATCAAAGATAGAAAAGTATCTCCGGGGTTGATAAGTGGAACTCTGTTTCTTGCTAATTCTGTCTTCGGATTAAGAAATTATATTTTGTCAAATTCTTTTACTGTTCCTCAGTTGGTTGTAGGAATATTAATTGGTGGCGTATTATTTGGTCTACCTATGGGATTATGTATTGTTTTATATAAGTTTTTTGATAATTATTTTAAATAAACACTAAAAAGGTTAATCATAATACATACATATGTAGTATGGTAAAGAACTAAAAATTTAAGGTAATGGATGCAGGGAAATGAAAGCAACAGAATGGATACACTGTCCTGTCTGTGGGAATAAAACAAGGTTAAAAATACGGGTAGATACAGAACTGAAGAATTTCCCGCTCTACTGCCCGAAATGCAGGAAGGAAAGTTTGATTGAAGCAAAGAATTTACAAGTAGCTGTTATTAAAGAATCTAATGCTTAGTATAAATCCGATGGAATAAGTTCCGTTTGGTATAAAGAAATCATCAAAGAGCCAGACGCTAAGACGCAGAGCCGATGAACTTGTGAGAAGTCACAGTTTGTCGGTTCTTTTCTTTCAGGTTTGTAAAGANAATCTGATTACTGATGCGCTGTTCCAGTTGAGCTTCAGATGCAGTTTACTGTTTCATATATGGTTGCTTGGATAGCATGGCTTTCTGTGTATCCCACACCTGCTTCATCAGTTCTTTTACTTCTTTTACATCGGCTTCATAGACATTGCCAGTGGCGTTCATGCGCTTGGCGATCTGGTTCAGATTGCTTCCGATTTTTCCAAGCGCGACGTTGTAGTCCCGTAAGTCTGAATAGTCAATGTCATAAACGTAACCGTACAAAATCTGATGCCGCAGGAAAGATGATTTACTTTTCATGCCGGATGCTTTGACTTTCTGCTCCAGTATGTACTGTTCATCATCACTTAGAT
>WFLY01000243.1 GCA_009177215.1 Bacillota bacterium | reverse complement strand
GCAACAGAAAAGAAGCAAGTAAAAATAAATGATGTAATCGAAGTAAAAATAGGCGTATATTTGCACAAAACTTAAACAAATATAGTTAATACCAACNAAGAACACGCCGAGTTTGAATAGTGCAAATGTTCTTGCAGAACCAATTTTTTCTGCCTGCAAAAATTAAATTTTCCTGAGCGACATAAAAAAGAGTGATTATCAGAGCCTTACTGGGGTCTTCCTCCCCAGCGAGGCTCTTTTAACATTTCAGGCTTCCTCCCCCGCCTCCTTAAAACACCCTAACCCAGCCATTTTCTTAGCTTTTTCGGCTTCCTCTTTCCTGATCTCTTTCAGGCTTCTTCCTTCAGGCTTCCTCTCCGCACCTATTAGAAAGCCCAGAAATACAGTGTTTTCGGGTATTTTTTTCCTGTTTTCTTTTTGGGATCTTAAGAGGGCGGAGGCGGTGGTGAGAGTGGGGGAGTGGAAGCCTTTTCTTTATTTTTTTCGGGGGATTCTTCTGGGATTGTAGAGGAGTTGAGGGGGAGGAAGCCGTGTTTTCTGGGGGGATAGGAGTTTCAGAGGATTTCTTCCAGCTTATTTCGGGGGAGAGAAGGGAAGAGGAGGAAGACCCAGCGAGGCTCTGGTTATCTCTTATTTTCTATTTTCGCTCAGGAAAAATTAGATTCTGCAGAGAGGAAAAACTACCTTCTGCGACCACATATAGTTTTTTGAAAATCATGTTTGGGGCATTTTGAATGCCCCAAAATACTGTAAAAATGCCCCGTTTGATTGAAAATCTGCCCCAAATGCCAAAAAATGCCCCAAATCATGCCCCAAAATTAATTCGGGGCAGTTTTTTAATATTTAGGGCGGGATTTGGGGCAAAATATGTAGACAGTATTTTTGTGGCTTGGAGTATCTAAATGAATAATATTTTGCAATTCTTTTTATCCATAATATTGCTTATGTTCAGTTTTTAAATCCAATTTTAAAACATTAAAATGGGCAGTTGCTGATATCAGTCACTGCCCGATAAATTAGATTGTCATTTAGCAGATATTTGATTATTTGTCTTCCAGCTTATTTTTTCAATTTGCCTCTCTTGCTTATGTAAGAAGTTTTTTCATCTCGATGAATTTTTTACATATTTCCAATTCTTCTGTATCGCCTTTGATCCTGTCACCAGCATATTTGGTGTTTTTTGAGAAGAGTGAATATAAATAATAAAATGTTAGATTTATTGTTTTATTGCATTCGAGGTATCCATTTGTTATGTTTCCGTCTAATTGCATATTTCCATCAGAACTATCTTCCAACCCTTCTAACAGGTTGAGTAAATTTTTCCCCAAAGATGTTTCTAAGCCACCATATGTAGCCCGATTTATGTCAGGGATAACTCTCAGTCCTGTATTAGGAGCTAAATGCAAAAAAATGGATACAATTAGTTCAAAAAGCAAAATGGAATAATCAGAATTATTTTCGGTGCAGACGATTCTATGCACGGTTCTTGCTTGTTCAATCAATTTTTCCTGATTACGGATACCAATTTCACTGTACCTGAATAAATCAAATATAATTTCTTTTACTTGGTCTTCATTATCANGGAAATGANTGCTGGAAAAAAGCNCAAAATAGTCTTGGTATTTTNCCCACANNTTATTCTGGATATCCCCGTAGCCTAATTTCAATTCAAAATCAATGAATTTCCTTAAATAATATCTGTCAACAGCTTTATCATCTTTATTGCCGAATATGCTTCTTACCGTATGCTNTAGTTGGCTTGCATCTATAGCAAAGATCAAAATTACATTATCAATTCCATCAAAAATATGATGGAGTCTTTCCAAAACCTTTATGGAATAGTTAGGCATACAACGATCCAACTCATCAACAATAATTACAACAGTTTTTTCGGATGCAATCTCATGGATGTATTTTCTGGTGCTGTCAATGGTTTGTTTAAATGAAAACCACCTGTCAAAAGAACTGTTATCTAACTCCTGATTGTTCCATTCGTTTTGAAATTCATTAACTGTTTCAACAACATCAATGCCTATTCTGTTTTTGATAAATTCATTTCCGATGTTAATTAATTTTCCTTTTACAAAATCCCATGATGTTTTGGCTATTTTTCCAAGTTTTGAATTGTTCATGGAATATGCCTTTTCCAACATGGCAGAGATGATTGCTACTGCTGGTTCATCATAATAATCATACTGCCAACAATTGTAGTGGAAGAGAAAATATCTGTTATCTGCTGTTTCTTCACTCAGAACAGGCTCAAGCTGCTTCTCGAGCTGTTCTAATACAAAAGTTTTTCCTGAACCCCAGTCGCCATTAATTGCAAAAGAAATCCCTCGTTTCTCTTTTGATAATGTTTCTAAAATTGAAAGAATTTTATCAATAAAAGGTTGCCTATTTAAAATATATTCTTTTTCTATCATCTTTGTGACCTTCCCAATATCGTATTAGTTAATTTATTTATACTATATCACACATAGGGTATGTTAGCCAGCATATTTGTTGTACAATGATTTTGATGGTTACAGTTCAGCCCGCCACTAAAATTGAATAAAAAAATGATAGTAAAAATGCTGATTTTTTGTAAAGCACTTTCAATGCTTCATCCACAGACCATGTATTTATCCTGATTAATTTCGAGGGTTATTTTTCCTGAGGAACTTTAACTGTGAATAACTTTTTGTGTTTTCCGTATTTTTACACTTTTTTTGAGGCATGGATGCACACTGTGCTCCCTGTTTCAGAAGTTATCCACCGTCATTTTGACGGATGTGTGCAGTCCCCGGATTCGCTTTTTCCCTGCATTTCTGTTATAATACAGTCAACAGGAAGGCAGAAAGGGGGCAGCTTTTATGGGTGGCAATTATGAAAAAGGGATGTACAACCAGCTCATGGAAGTTATGGCACGCCTTGATGCTATGGAAAGTGAACTGAAAAATGAAAAAAGGGAACATAAGGAAGACGTTGACCAGCTAAATGCCAGAATTGACGGGCTCACACAGGAAAACCAGCTTCTGCGTGACGATAATGCAAGGTTAAAAAGCATCATCAACAATGACAGTTCCAACACCTCCCTGCCGCCTTCAACAGACCACAAGGGCGGCAGACCCGCCAATACCTTTAACAGCCGGGAAAAGACCGGGCGCAGGACCGGCGGCCAGAAAGGGCACAAAGGCACAACACTTTCAAAAACGCAGGCGGAGGAAAGGATCGCATCCGGTTCCTGCCGCCATGAGGTCAAAAATATAGGCAATGTATCCTCAGGAAAATATATCAGCAAATATATCATTGACCTAGACATTGCGCCTGTCATCACAGAGGTACGCATTTATGCAGACGGAAACGGGAAGTATACATCCCGGTCGGATACCGCCTTGACGTAGCTTACGGGGCAAATATAAAATCTTTGGCAGTCGCCTTGTATAGTGAGGGGGTCATGTCAAACGACAGGATAGCATCTTTCCTGAATGCTGCCAGCGGGGGCGGGCTTGGGCTGTCTGATGGGAGCGTTTACGGCTTTTGCAGGAAATTCGCGAAAAATGCAGAAAAAAGCATAGGGAAACTGGAAGAAGACCTCCTCAACCAGACGGTAGTATCCACAGATGCGACTGTAGTGACCGTAAACGGGGAACAGAATTATATCAGAAATTTCAGTATAGCGAAAACCGTCATATACCGGGCGATGAAAGAAAAAACCATAGAAGCCATGAAGAAAATACGATTCTTTGAAAAGTATACAGGCATTCTTGTGCATGACCACGAAACAGCGCTTTATCATTTTGGGACGGGGCATGCGGAATGCAATGTACACATCATCCGGTATCTGAAAAAGAACACGGAAGATACTGGGAACAGCTGGTCGTCAGAAATGATCACCTTGTTATGCGAAATGAACCAGGCGAGGAAAGGTCTCATAGAACAGGGGAAGGACAAGTTCCGGGAGGAAACCATAAGGGGTATGAGGAAAAGTACCATGAACTGATAGCCGAGGGGCGCAGTCAGAACATTGGAACAGCCCATAAGTATGCAAAAGAGGATGAGACCACACTGCTGAACCGGCTGGAAAAGTACAGCCATAACCATCTTCTCTTTCTGCATGATTTTGCAGTACCGTTTGATGACAACCTGTCGGAGCGGGATTTGAGAAAAGCAAAGAACCGCCAGAAAATGGCAGGAGGCTTCCGAAAAGAGAGCGGCCATGAAATGTACTGCACCATTTTAAGTGTCATAGAGACACTTAAAAGAAGGGATATGGGAATCATTGAAAATATCAAAAAGCTTTTTATGGGAACACCGGCTATTTTTTAGCCGGTGCAATACTCGTTGGTTCAGCCGGAATGCTGAACTGTAACAAATCGAGACAGGCAGAAGATGAAATACAATATATTATAAGAAAGCTTGTGCAATTAATTACAGGCGGATATGGAAGGAGGAAAAAGGCTATACAAAAAGATGAAGTGATGGATTTACTAACGGAATATGCCACAAAAGAAAGGCTTTCTCGAATCGTAGAGGATGATGAGGAAATTAAAGCAGCGAGAATCCATTCACAGGAGAAGTTTTCTGAATTGGAGACAACTTTGACAGAGGAGCAGAAAAAGCTGCNGGAGACATTTATTANTGCGGACTCAGNAGAAGTAGCNCGCATGGAATTCTTGACATATCAGCAANNGCTGAAAGATATGTTCAATTTAATCATGTCACTGATGGATAAGCAGGGAGAACAGGCAGGCGTTCCGTAATGATTTTGCATTCGTCAGGGAAACAAAAAGTGAAATATTTACGGGAGAAATTGCAGAAAGGAGCGGTTAGGTAGCCGTTCCTTTCCGTGAAATGATTTATTATAAGTCCACCTCGAACACGGAGGGGTCAAGCCCGGCCGCCAACAGCGCGGCCCGCACGCCTTCCCGGATGGCACCGGAGGTAACCGTGGCGCCGGTTACGGCGTCCACCATAATACTGTTGGCCCGCACCATATCTCCGGGAATCTGGCTCACAGCCACAGTGCCGATTCCCGGCGTCTCGTCATGATCCAGCACGACCACCGAGTAGAGTTTGTTTTGGTCGGCGGTCACTTCAACGAGCACGTCGCCGTCCATCCCCTGTCCCACGCCGGTCGCAGTGACCGCATCTGCGCTGGTCTCCAC
>WFLY01000222.1 GCA_009177215.1 Bacillota bacterium | reverse complement strand
TCTTGACATGCACCGGCATATGCTGTTATAAATAAAACGAGGGCTGGAAGCTCACTTAAGAGCCTTCAGCCCCATCATTATCATAGAAGATCTGTATTTACAGACTTTGTTTCACACACTCTCCCAGAGTTTAACTCAATGCGGAAGATGGGACTTGAACCCACACGGCATTGCTGCCACAAGATCCTTAGTCTTGCTCGTCTGCCAGTTCCGACACTTCCGCATTTATGCACTGCGCAAGTATGATAATATCACTTTCCTAATAAAAAGTCAATTCTTTTTATAAAAAATTTGTAGGAATTTTTCGTACAATTATTGCATCTGTCCGTTCCGATTAAAATTGCTCCTTAACTCTCCATGCAGCCGGCGCACTTGGGGTCTGCTTCCTCCACTCTCAGCAGACATATTTCCCAATCAAAGGAATCCTACGCAAAAACGCTGCAATCACAAAACAAACAACAAAACAAAATAACGCAAAAACAGGAATACACAGCACAGGAGTAAACATCATACTGTGAATACCAAGCGGCTCCATAAATTCTATCAGCCCAATGTGCAGCAGATAAATTCCCAAGGTTGCCAGTGAAAGCTCCTTGATCAAACGGCTTATCTTTGGCGAATAATTGATTTTACTCATTGGACCCGTAAAAAACAGATAAAGCGAAACTACAATCAAAAAGGTAAAAAATCCAAAACTGTCATATATTTCACCTACGGGAACTCCCGCCTGCTGTGCCAGATAATCACCCAATACAATATTAGCTACGGCACTCATGATACCACCCAGATAAATCCACTTATGCCATTTGGTCTCAAATCCAAAATGCACAATATAGTATCCCAGCACAAAATAGCCCAAATATCCGCACACCATATCAAGACTGACAATCCCCCACAGGTATTTCATACCCTCAGTCTGTCTCAACACAAGCATTGTCTCTTTTCCTACCTGAAATATCACAAAAAGCAGCAAAAAATATTGCAGATTCTTTTTCTCGGCATGACTAATCCAGCTTCTAAGTATGGGCAGCAGCATATAAATTCCCACAATCATGGGTAAATACCACAAATGATATCGTCCTGCAAAAATCTCCCTTATAATGTCACCCTTGTCCAATACGGACCATGAATAAAAGCGGCAGTCAAACAGTCCGTAAATACAGGACCACACCACATAGATAATTACCAGCCGTAAAATATTGTGAGTGTATAATCTTTTCACATTGATTTCTTTTTCCACCGATAAGAATAACGCCCCGCTAATCATCACAAAAACAGGAACACCGAAACGAAATACTGCGTCATAAGAATTGGCAATCTTCCAATTCGCCTCCGTCACAGGTAAAGTATACCAAAATTGTGCGGCACAATGCAGCATAACCACACTGAAGCAAGCCAAAATACGCAGCAGATCAAGCTGTACCATGCGATTATTCCCTGTTTTTGAATTTAGTTTCTGTACCTCCACCGCTTCCTATGCTCCTTTTACCGTATTTCCAATCTGTTTTTTATTATCTCACACTCAAAATACCTTGTCAAACACCACCTCCAATAGGATTCCCCTAATAGTAACAGTTCAGCACTCCGCTCATGAAGCAATTTACACACAGCGCTTTGTGTGCAAGCGCTCACGCGCAATATGTAAATCACTTCATAGCTGAACTGTTACTCCTAACAAACAAGGGTGATTTGCCCTGTCACAAATCACCCTGTCAAAAGTCCAAAACCACGCGGCATTCATTTGCTTCATTGCCCACGGGAATTTATCCGATATTTACTATCTCTGTACACGTCCTGAAGCATCGCCGCCCGCAAGCGTCTCTACCTCTTTTCTGGATACTAAATTGAAATCTCCGGGAATGGTGTGCTTCAAAGCGGAAGCTGCCACGCCATACTCAAGCGCCGCCTTGAAATCCTTGCCGTCCAGCATACCGCAGATAACGCCGCCCGCAAAGGAATCGCCTCCGCCTACGCGGTCAACGATAGGACGAATACTATATTCCTTAGAGTGATAAAACTCCTTGGTATCTCTGGAATAAATACATGCAGACCATCCGTTGTCCGAAGCCGAATGGCTTACACGAAGGGAAGACACACAGTATTCAAAGTTAAACTTGTCAACCATCTGCTCAAAAATGGACTTATAGCCGGCAAGCTCAAGCTCTCCGCTTGTAACATCGGTATCTCCGGGCTTAAAGCCAAGTACAAGCTCTGCATCCTCTTCATTGCCGATACAAACATCAACATATTTCATCAAATTTGTCATAACCCTCTGTGCCTTCTCAGAAGACCATAGCTTCTTACGGAAGTTCAAGTCTACGGACACCTTCACACCATGCTTCTTTGCCGCAATCAGAGCTTTCTCGGTAAGCTCTGCCGCCGAATCGGAAATTGCGGGAGTAATGCCCGTAAAGTGGAACCAGTCAGCGCCCTCAAAAATTTCATCAAAATCAAAATCCGCCTCAGTTGCGGTTGAAATAGAAGAATGTGCTCTGTCATAAACAACCTTGGAGGGTCTCATTGCAGAACCGCTTTCCAAATAGTAAATGCCAAGTCTTTCACCACATCTTGCAATGTGCTTTGTAGACACATTATACTTTCTGAGGGCAGCTATCGCGCACTCTCCGATTTCATTGTCGGGCACTGCCGTGACAAATTCCGCATCATGTCCGTAATTTGCTAAGGACACAGCCACATTAGCCTCGCCCCCGCCGTAATTTACATCAAATTCGTCCGCCTGAATAAATTTCTCGTGATTAGGGGTGGAGAGTCTCAACATAATCTCTCCCATAGTGATAACCTTTGCCATTTTCTCATTTCCTTTCCTATACCATAATATCGTGCGCTTTAGCACATTATTTCTGTACTAAATGTACTGCAAAGCCACCGATTTCTTCTTTCAGATAAATTGCCTTCAACGCGCCCTTTGCATTCTTCTTCGCAGATTCTTCATTGAATTCTACACCCAATACCGTACTCAAATAATTAACCGCTCTATCAATATAGTTGGTTCTGATTGCAATATGTCCGTTCTTGCCAAGATAGGGAGTCTTCATAACCTCCACTGCGCTTCCCGCAAACACGGAGCTATTGCCGCTCTTAGCAGACATTCCGAAAATTAATGCAAAACGATTTGCCGCCTTAACAGCCTCCGCCTCATTCTCCGCATTGATACCTACATGCGCCAGTTCAAAACCAAGCATGGTCTGTACTGCTTCTCTCGTAAGCTGCTCTATCTTATCCCACTCTCCGGCGTTAATCAAATCGCCGGGTACCATCCATGAGCCGCCACAGGCAATGATTTTATTGAAATCCAGATAAGACGTAAGGTTCTTGGCATTGATGCCTCCGGTGGGCATAAACTTCATATTCACATAGGGAGCAGCCATAGCCTTGATTTTGGCAAGACCGCCGGACTGTTCCGCAGGAAAGAATTTCACAACCTCAAGACCTAGTTCAATAGCCTGCTCAATGTCGCTGGGGCTGGAGGTACCGGGAGTAACCGGAACCTTTTTGTCTATACAATATTTTACAGTCTTAGGGTTCAAGCCGGGACTTACAATGAACTTAGCCCCTGCGGCAACTGCCGCATCCACCTGCTCGGCGTTCAAAACCGTTCCTGCCCCCACACACATATTAGGAAAGTTATCCGTCATGATCTTAATGGCTTCTGCCGCCGCATCCGTACGGAAAGTCACCTCAGCACAGGGAAGTCCGCCTGCACAGAGAGCCTTCGCCAACGGAAGGGCATCCTCTGCCCTGTCAATTTTTACAACCGGCACAATACCGATTTTACTGATTTGTTCCAACACTGCATCCATTTTTGTCCTCTTTTCTGCGCTGTCTAATGACATTGAGAGTAACCCCTACGTCAGCGCCCACACAGGTTTTATTTTTACCGCCTCATTTTTATGAAAGCACTTACATTATAGCATAATGGCATATTTTAGCAAGAATTTATTTCATCTCATCCGCCAATTGTTCAAATTCCTCTCTCACATTCCGCAGGCACTCCATAAGCTTGGGAGAAAACAAACCGCATGCTCCGTTTATTATCATGTGAAATGCCTCCGCCTTAGGAATTGCATCCTTATATACTCTCTCACAAACCAACGCATCATATACATCCGCAACCGAAACAATCTGTGCGGAAATGGGTATCTCGTCTCCCTTTAATCCGTCAGGATATCCCTTTCCGTCATATCTCTCATGATGGTGCCTGCAGATTTCATAACTGACCTTACGGTAATCGTCTTCCCAAATTCCCTCAATACAGTCAAGAATATCGCAGCCCTTGGTCGTGTGTGATTTTATGCATTCAAACTCCTCCACCGTAAGTCTGGCGGGCTTTAAAAGAATATTGTCGGGTATGGCTATTTTGCCGATATCATGCAGGGAGCTTGCCGCCACAATAACCTCTATCTTTTTCTTGTCCAGTCCATACTCGGGATAATCCTTCATCAATCTCTCTGCCAGCAGTTTCGTAAACCCCTTTACCCGCTTAATGTGTTGACCGCTTTCCAAATTACGGTACTCCACAACCGTACCTAATATATCTATAATTTTTTCATTGCTTTCCTTAAGCTTCGCCGTCTGGAACTTTACCTTTTCTTCCAAATGGTTTTTATAACTAAACAAATCAACTGCGTTTCTTACCCTGCTCTTTACTAAAGACGACTCAAAGGGCTTATGGATAAAATCAGTAACACCAAGCTCAAAGCACTTGTTTTCAATTTCAACCGATCTTTCTCCGCTGATAATAAGTATCGGTATTTTTTCTATCCATTTTCGACTTATCATATCTTCGATTACAGCAAAACCATCCTTTTTAGGCATTTGCAAATCTAACAGGATTGCACCAATACTGTCATGCTGCTCCTCCAGTATTTGTACCGCCACTTCTCCATCCTCTGCCGTTATCACAGAATATTGCTCCTTTAAGATGAGCCGCAAAAGCTCTCTGTTTAACTCAGCATCATCTACCACCAAAATTTTTTCTTTCATTTGCCCTCTCCCGTATATTATTATCTTGCCGTTATCTTACTGTTGTACAGCCGGATTTCTACATTATTGACATCGTCAGCCTTTTGTATAAGTAATCCCTGCGCTGCTTCACAATTATTTCAAACTTTAAATCAAATATAACTTTATAGGTTCCATTATGTCAACCGTTTTATATCAAATTCTTATCGTTTATTGCCTTTTCGCTTTTGCCCATAGAACAAAAGACCTGCAAAAATCACGACACTAATGACACTGACTGCAACACCGGCATATTTTCCTTCCGGCACATAACTCATATTAAGCTTATATTCGCCCGGCTCCAAATCAAATGCCATGAGCGTACCTCCAAATAAAGCAGGCTCTACCTCCTCTCCATTAAGCAGTACCGTCCAGCCGTTCTCATAAGGTATGGATAAAATCAGTCTGCCCGCCTCCGTCAAGGTAAGCTCTCCCGACACATGGGTGCTGTCATACTCTACCTGCGTAAGATGCTGTTGTGACAGCTTTTCCAAAACCTCACCCAAAAGCTCCTCATTCATCATATATATATCTGCCGCAACATTAGGAGTGTCCTCCTCTTTATCATCATTTGTCAGCGTTACGGTATCTCCCTTATCCAGAAAACCCAGATATATTATAGAACCCTTTTTTAAATCATTATATTTTTCTTCTTCAAGCCTGCTGCCCACAGCGGCTATCTTCTTGGTTCCGGAGCCTGTCAGAATTGCATAATAAATGCCTTCCCGACCTGCCGTTACCACCACATCGTCGCCTCTGCTATCGGAATTCACCCTTGTAAAAAGCGTTCCTTCAAAGCCCAGATCATTCACCATTTTATTTTGCAGGCGCAAAGCGCTGCTGCTATAACCCTCCGGCAAATCATACCCCACAGGCGCCACATATCCGAATGGCAGCGTTGCATTACTTCCATAAAGATAAATATCTCCGCTCTGTTCAATCAGGGTATATAAAGCATTCTCGTACTTATCCGACTCTCCAAACATATAATTGACATTGAGCATAGCCGCCGTCAGCGCCGTTGCCCCGTCATAGCTGTAAAAAACCTTACTGTAGCGCATGCCCAGCCTCTTATACATATCCATCACATAAGAATTCAGCGTGGAGGAAAAGAGTGAAGCTGTGGGATATCCTGCAAGGGTGCCGTCATTCTTGGTCTTTCTGGTAAACTTCTCTACCCGATAAAATCCCTGCTCCCGCTCCTTTGTAAAGCCGTAAAGCGCCTTATAATCCTCCTGCGGCTCTAAATACGCCGACCGGCTCGTAGTTCCCACTGTAGTATTTATGGTGTTGATGCTGCTCTCTGCTGTCACGGCAAGGAGGGCAAACCACCCTAAAACAAATCGCCAGCTTTTTCCCCGTCTGGTGCGGAACAGATATAGTAACACTGCGTAAATTGTCACAAACAGAATGCTTAACATTTCAACACCCAGAGGAAAATCGTCACTGTCCACAAATTTCTCACAAAACAGTAGAAATCCCACCGCCGCCAGATAGCCATAAAGAATGTGCTTGGAGTCTACTTCCCCCAAATGCCTGTAAGCCTCATAACACATGACAATTAAGAGAAATATATAGATAAACGATTGTCTTGCGGGCAAAGAATCGGGATAATTCATGCCATGCCATATAAAATCCAGCATATTCGTTCCAAAACTAAGAAGCATAATGCCTGCCGACGCCAGCATACAAAAGCGTCTTTTAATAGGGATTTTCTGAATAATCGCATACATTGGCAAAAGCAGGAAAACCGCCACTCCACAATAAATATTGGGCCAGTGGGCCAGTCCTCTCTCCGTTGATACACACATACAATGTCTTGCCAATATGTCAAGCACCGAAAAATAGGTCTCCAGCTTCTTAGGGAAATTCATGTCTCCAAAATCGGTCTCTAAAATAGCGCAGACCTCCGGTATCAAAAGAACTGCCGCAAGCCCTCCTGCCAACAGAGAATACAAGGCGAAATTCCCCACAACGCGAAAGCTCCTCTTCTCCGTCAAAAGCAATACCAAAAAGTACACTACCAAAAAAATACAAATCATAATGGATATGTAATAATTGGTTAAAATAGAAAGGGCAAGCGTCACACAGTACAGCGTACATTTTCCTTCACTCACCAGCCGTTCCAGTCCAAGCACAATCAAAGGCAGCAAAACGACACAATCCAGCCACATAATATTCCAGTTATAAGCTGCCATAAAGCCTGAAAGAGCATAAAATACGGAAAAGCAAATAACTCCGGGGTCTTTTGTGTGGAAATGCTTTTGCAGATAATAAAATGCAGTCAATCCCGCAAAGCCTATTTTTACCACGACAAGATAGCTCATAAACTCCATGAGATAAGCCTTCGGAACCAAAAAAGCAAGCCAGTGAAGGGGGCTTGCCAGATAATATACATACAAAGCAAGAAAATTGGATCCGATACCTACCTGATAAGAATAGCTTAGTCCTTCACCCGCTTTGATTTTGTCTATAAATTCACTGAAAAAAGGCATATACTGATGATACATATCGGAAAACAAAAAGCTTCTGCCTCCAAAGGGAAAAATACCCCGTATCACGAAAATAACCAGCATAATGATAACTGGCAAAAAAAACGCCATTACAAATGCTGCCTTTTCCATTAATATAGTTTTGTCTTTACTGCGCATACTTCTATCCTCCGAGTATTTCTATGAGGAAAACTCCCTGCAAACATTTTACCCCAATCACACAAAAAACAAAAGAAAATTTTAATTATTTTTTGTGTATATGTGAAAGTCTGCGACATATATTACTAAGACTCTTTTTTTAGGATTATAGGGCTATGAAAATTGCCATTTTAGGAAAAAAAACAGACACTGCAAATTACGAAAGATTTGTTTCAAAAATACCAGCCACGCCCCTGACCACCTTAAGTCTGGGTGAGCTTTCGGGCTGTGACGCCCTGATTCTGCCCGGCGGCGGTGACATTACCCCCGCCTTTTTCGGAGAAAATAATACTTCCTCCAAAAACATTGACACCGAACTGGACATTTTACAATTTCAGGCGCTGGATTATGCCCTTCACCACTCTATGCCTATCTTAGGCATCTGCAAGGGAATGCAGGTTATCAATGTGGCTTTGGGCGGCACGATCACTCAAGACCTCCCCACTGCCGAATATCACAGATATCAGAACGGCGACCAATATCATATCACCGAAACCATGCCCGGCTCCTGTCTGCATACTCTTTACGGAGCCAGATTCATAGTTAACAGTGCCCATCATCAAGGTATCGGTAGGATGGGAGAAGATTTGAAGGTTATTCAATGGTGTCCTCTGGACGGCTGTGTGGAAGGCTTTGTTCACAGAACTCTTCCTGTTCTCGGCCTTCAATGGCACCCTGAACGTTTAAATCCCGAGCAGACTTCTCTTTCCTGTGAGCCTTTGTCAGCACTCTTTTCTTCTTGGATTTTAAACCGTCCAAACGCACACTCTTTGGCAAATTCTTAGCCGTTTCTTGTCTTGCACGGATTCTGGCAATTTCAAACAATGATTTCATAATTTCCTTCAGAATCCGTGTGGTTTGCTCATCCACATTCTTTAAAGCAGCCATCACCTTATTCATAC
The DNA here is from genome assembly GCA_009177215.1 of Bacillota bacterium. Classification (GTDB taxonomy): domain Bacteria; phylum Bacillota; class Clostridia; order Lachnospirales; family Lachnospiraceae; genus Acetatifactor. The sequence continues at coordinate 1,408 of WFLY01000222.1, read as the reverse complement.
TGTTTTTTAAATCCGCCGTAAAGGAGATCAAGTCCTCCGCCTCCGAAGCGGAAATTACCTGATAAAGCGTATCTACAAATATTCTCAGCCGGTTTTCATCCAACGACAAAATCCATTCGTTTATGGCTCCATCAATAAATTTCCTGCGTTCATAAATATCCTCGGCCTCCACAAACTGCCCGCTCTTCACTTTCCATGTATATGGGTCATGCTGAGCTAAACCTAACGTTTTACTCTCCACCACTCTATAGTGAATATCCTGTTCAAAAATCATTCCTATCAAGGAATCATGCGGAATGATTTTTACCAGCTTGTGAGCTATTTTCTCATAACCGCACTCCTTCAGCACCTCCGGCCGAAAACCCGGACCGTCCATACTATATATCTTCTGTATCCGCTCCTGTACCTCGGGAGTACAATTCATGGCGCTATATACCGCCAGATTACCTCCTTTAGAATGTCCTCCTATATAAAAAGGATTATGAAGCTTTCCCGTTACCATGTTCAAATATTTTACGCTGTACTCCTGCCCCGGAACAGGCGACAAAAATGCCATGTTAAAATCCTCTTTCCATCCCACAATCGTTTCGTCCGTTCCCCGAAAGGCAATGTAAATAGCGCCGTCCTCCAGCAGAAAGGTCACCGCCGAAAATTGCGTCTCCCACTTCTTTTCAATCAGATTAATATAACAGTTCAAACGTGTATTGGAAAAACGCCTGCCGGAAACCATCCCCTGAAATAGGGTGCGGTTTACTTTTTCATATCTCTCATCCGCAAAAAGCCTTTCGTAATCCTTATGCTTTGCCAATTCCTTTAGAGTAACAGAGGGTCCGTTCTCACGCACATCTGTCACCATACCGTCAAATTTAAGATAAGACAACTGGCACAATACAAGACTGTCCACGTCATTCATAGGCATTTCCGAAAACGGAATATCCCCATATTCCTCCAAATAAGTAAGTATTGTTCCCGGCATATCATTCCCTCTCTTCCGAACTCTCCCCATGGTGCCTTGCCTGCCGTTAATGTAAAAGAATCCCCTTATTCCCTAGTGTACTGACCGACTTACATTTCGTCAAATAACTTACCTCTGTCCTCAATATCAACATAATCCCGCTCCTGCATCACGCTCTTGTAAGCAGGACGGATAATTTTATCCATATTAATCAATTCCTCAAGACGATGTGCACTCCAGCCCGCAATTCTGGCAATCGCAAAAATGGGAGTATACATTTCCAGCGCACTCTCCAGCATACTGTAAAGAAATCCACTGTAAAAATCCACGTTTGCGCTCACTCCCTTATAAGTATGTGCCTTCTGGGAAATAACCTCCGGCGCCAAACGCTCTATCATGGAATAAAGTGCAAAATCCTTCTCACGCCCCTTAGCGGCAGCAAGCTGCTGTACA
>WFLY01000143.1 GCA_009177215.1 Bacillota bacterium | reverse complement strand
AAAGATAGTGAAAAAATTGGAAGCGGGAAATATTCGACGTATATTATTAGGTTCCGCAGAAAAGAGTTGTAGGAGTTGATAAAATTGAGTTTTCCCAATAAAAAATAAAGTTTGTGATATATGATGGTTACTATGCCATGAAGATTTGAACGTTAATAACCACCACTCAAAGTGGTGGTTATTAACAAGGTTTATATATGGAAAATCCGGCATAAGGTCTCATCGGTAGTAAGCAGCTTCTTGGCAAGCTCACGGTACTGCTCTTCGTGCAGATAGGTGTGACGGAAGGGCTTGATGGAGGGAGCCAGATCAATTGCCTTTATATAGTCTGCTGCATTAAGATTCAAGGTTTCCACATAGTCAAAAAAGCCGGTATCCGTCAAAACAGTGTGGACGCGCTTGTAACGGTGGTCGTGTACCAGACTCATCAGGTAAGTGGCAATACCAACCTGTATACCGTGAAGCTGTGGATTCTCAAGCATTTTATCAAGTGCGTGGGAAATCAGATGCTCGCTGCCGCTGGTGGGGGCGCTGCTTCCTGCGATTTCGTTGGCAATACCGCTCATGGCAAGAGAATCCAAAAGCTCCTTTAAGAAGAGGTTGTCCATAATGCTGGAAAAGGGTGTGCGGACAAAGCTGTTGACCGCCTTCTTGGCAATCATCATGGCAAAATCATTAACGGTGGTAAAGCCGTGATCCTCCTCAAACTGCCAGTCATAAAGGGCGGTAATTTTAGAAATCATGTCGCCGATTCCCGAGTACAGGAAGCGTTCGGGAGCGCTTTTGATAACCTCCGTGTCCACAATAATGCCATAGGCAATTTTGGCGGGAACGGAGCAGCGTCTTCCGTTTACCAGCAGAGAAGCGCTGGCACTGGAAAAGCCGTCGCTTGAGGAGGAAGTGGGAACGCTGATAAAGGGCAGCTTTTGCAAAAAACCTACATATTTTGCCGCGTCAATCACCTTTCCTCCGCCCAGACCGATAACGGCTTGTGTTTTATTGGGTAGATTAAAGGCAAGATTTGTGATATCCTCTAATTGGACGGAATCTATTTCCCGGTATTCCAATACCTCAATGTCTGCGTTTCGCAGGGATTCCATAACGGTATTGCCGAACATATCAATTAGTCCGTTACCGAAATAGATGACTACCTTTTGAATATTATTTTCCTTTAAATAAGCTCCGATTTTGCCAAGAGCGCCGCCTTCCACTTTCAGGTATGCGGGGATTGCAATGTAATTGCGTTGTTTGTCGTTCATATTTGTCACGCCTCCTATATGATTTCATTATAGGTATCATAACATGACAGTAATTATTTTTCCAGTAAACCGTCGGCAATAGCGCAGGGCATACCCCTATACTTTCCACGATGCTGAGTGCCCGCGTAGGCAAAGGGCGTAAGCTCTATCTGCAGGGTCCTAATATGGGAATCGGCTTTGAGCCGGGAGAGGAAGGACGGTTTGGTCTGGAGGATGATTTTGCGGTGGTGGTATTGGATGACGGGGCGCTGAAGGAATTGTGTGACGTTTTACAACCCCATGCGGGAGTTTATCCGCTGAGTACAATGCCCTTGACAGTGGAATTGGTGCCTACCCTAATCAAGGATCAGGATGACAAGATTTTGGAAGTAATAGAGTAGTCCGGTTTGGTTACCTTCTGTGGAGATAGCTTTGTGCCGTCGAACGAAAGCGGTGGAATGGAGATTAGTATATTTATCGTCCATGTGACGGAGCTGATGGTTCGGCTGATTAAGGAGAAAGCGAAGGAGCAGGAGGAGCTGGAATACAAAAACCCGGTCCTACAGGGTATAAACCGTTTTTTCCTTAAGGGAGCAAACATATTTTATGTCGCTTTGATAGTCATGCTGCCGGTTATGGCAGTGCTTATTATGATTTTGTGCCTGTTCGGGCAGCAGCCGGACAGCATAATAAAGGCGTTTACGGAGACAAGCGATTGGGTGCTGTCGCAGGAAATTGCGCCGCCGCCGGTGGAGTACGATGCGCATTATCTGTGTACCGTGTCGCTTCGGGGGCATAAAAGGCTTGAAAATCCGCTATTTTTATGACACCTATGGATATCCGGTTTCAAAACATATAAGGAGCGCATGGGCGGCGGATGTGGTTTATGTGATTATGAAGCCGTTGGAATGGTTTTTCCTGATGATACTGTATCTGTTTGACGAAAAGCCGGAGAACAGAATTGCAAGCCAGTATTTACCTGCGAAGAAGAGTATATGAAAAGTCCGTGGATAGAAAGATAAACGTTGACAGGAACGCCGATATTTTATAAAGAAAGGGAATAATTTACAGGGAAGACGTTATACTAGTGTACTGCAATCTTTTTACTTGACTTTTCATCAGGAATCGCCTATGATAAGAAGCATAACAGACAGGGAAATGCAGTGAAGGAGACTCTTGTCAGGGAAGCAACAGGAATACGGCGCCACCGACTGAGAGCGTTGTTTGCGGAAGCGATAAAGGGAACACTCCGGAGCAGGCTGCTTGAACCGCATGAGTCAGTGCGCCAGGGCAGCACGTTGCACGCGTTAAGTGTAAGAGAGGATGAGCCGGATAAGAGGCTTGTCAATGCGGGTGGTACCGCGGGTATGTGATTATCCGTCCCGGAATACAGGAAAAGCTGTGTTCCGGGATTTTTTTGCGCTTCACGCGCTAAAATGTAGGCCGCGGCGAATGGCGGGCGGAGCACCACTCAGGAAGTTATAAAGGCAGATTTTAATAATAGTANANATGGAGANACNACATGTACAGNGANATGACAANGAANCAAATCGGCGAGCAGNANATCGGGCAGACCCTTAAGGTTGCAGGNTGGGTAGAAAACATCCGTGACCACGGANGAGTGTCGTTTATCGACCTGCGTGATATGTACGGAGTGCTTCAGGTGGTAATCCGTAAGACGGAGCTTCTGAAGGGCATCACCAAGGAGATGTGCCTTTCTATCGAGGGACCTGTGGAAAAAAGAGATGAGGAGACCTACAATCCCAAGATTCCCACCGGAACCATTGAGCTGGAGGCTTTATCCGTTGAGGCGCTTGGCAAGGTGTATCATCAGCTTCCCTTTGAAATCCAGACCTCCAAGGAAATCAGGGAGGATGTGCGCCTGAAATACCGTTATCTGGATTTGAGGAATAACAAGGTTCGCGACAATATTATTTTTCGCTCGCAGGTTATTGGCTTTTTGCGCCAGAAAATGAGCGAGATGGGATTTTTGGAAATTCAGACTCCCATATTGTGTGCTTCCTCTCCCGAGGGTGCAAGAGATTATATTGTGCCTTCCAGAAAATATAAGGGGAAATTTTATGCGCTGCCTCAGGCCCCCCAGCAGTATAAGCAGCTTCTGATGGTGTCCGGCTTTGACAAATATTTTCAGATTGCCCCCTGCTTTAGAGACGAGGACGCAAGGGCGGACCGTTCTCCGGGAGAGTTCTATCAGCTGGATTTTGAGATGAGCTTTGCCACGCAGGAGGATGTGTTCAGGGCGGGCGAGGAGGTTCTCTCCGCAACCTTTGAAAAATTTGCGCCCGATGGCTATCAGGTGACGCAGGCGCCTTATCCCATTATCAGCTACAAGCAGGCAATGCTTGAGTTCGGTACGGATAAGCCGGATTTGCGCAATCCCCTGCGTATCATAGACGTGACGGAATTTTTCCAGAAGTGCACCTTTAAGCCTTTTGTGGGCAAGACAGTCAGGGCAATCAAGGTTCATGCCGAAATGTCCAAGGGCTTCCATGAGAAGCTCCTTAGCTTTGCAACCTCTCTGGGAATGGGGGGATTGGGCTATCTTGAGGTTATGGAGGACAATTCCTACAAGGGTCCTATCGACAAATTTATCCCTCAGGAGTATAAAGGAGAGCTGATGGAGCTTGCTTCCCTATCCGTGGGAGATACCCTGTTCTTTATTGCGGATAAGGAGGAGCGTGCCAACTTCTACGCAGGGCAGCTTCGTATCGAACTTGGAAATAAGCTTGACCTTTGCGAGAAGAATGCATACCGTTTCTGCTATGTGAACGACTTCCCCATGTTTGAGCTGGACGAGGAGACAAAGCAGATTGGCTTTACACACAATCCTTTCTCTATGCCGCAGGGGGGCTTAGATGCCCTCCAAAACGAGAACCCGTTGGATATTCTTGCCTATCAGTATGATATCGTTTGCAACGGTGTGGAGCTTTCCTCCGGCGCGGTGAGAAATCATGACTTAGAGATTATGAAGAAAGCGTTTGCCATTGCTGGCTATGACGAGGAGACCTTGAAAAATAAGTTTGGAGCCTTATATCAGGCATTTCAGTTCGGAGCGCCCCCTCATGCAGGCATGGCTCCCGGTGTGGACAGAATGATTATGCTGCTTCGCAACGAGGAAAATATCAGAGAGGTCATTGCCTTCCCCATGAGCGGCTCCGCCCAAGATTTGATGTGCGGCGCACCGGGAGACGTGACCGAGCAGCAGCTGAGAGAGGTTCATATCAAGGTGAGAGACTGATTATAAAGCATAGATACTGCAATTATAAATTGTGCCAAAGACCGGAGAACTTATTTCTGCAAGGGGCAGTGAGTCGGCGCAGGTATGAGGATTCACTTGGCGAATGCAATAAGGGGTATTCGCCAAAGGGGAAAATGCAGCGCGTTCCGGCGTATAATGGTTGGCAGGTATTTGAAGGTATGGTTATTTGAGCGAGAATGGATGATTAGTGTGAAAAATCAGAGATTTTTCACAAACGAATTTGTTCGTTTTGCAAATATTGTGCCTGCGGATCAAATTCGCAGGTTATGGAAAGGCATGGATATTAACATGGCAAATATGATAGATGATGCAACAATAGAATATGTGGGCATTTTGGCAAAGCTGGAGCTTTCCGACGAGGAAAAGGAGCAGGCGAAAAAGGATATGGGCAGTATGCTGGACTATATCGACAAGCTGGGCGAGCTGGACACTACAGGTGTGGAGCCCATGTCCCATGTATTTCCCGTACAGAATGTGTTCCGTGAGGATGTTGTAACAGGCGGAGATGACAGTGAGAATATTTTAGCAAATGCACCCGGAAGCAAGGACAGTATGTTTAAGGTGCCAAGAACCGTTGAATAGAGGAGGTTCCATGAATATTTTAGATTATACGGCAGTACAGCTGTCGGAAAAGATAAAGCAGGGAGAAGTCAAGGTAGCAGAGGCAGTGGAGGCGGTTTTTGAACAGATTGAAAAGACCGAGGAGAACTTGAACTGTTATGTGACTCTTGACAAAGAAAAGGCGTTACGGCAGGCGGCTGCCATACAGGAGAAAATAGACAAAAAAGAGCTTTCAGGTCCTTTGGCGGGCGTGCCCTTTGCCGTTAAAGACAATATGTGTACGGAGGGAACCCTGACCACCTGTTCCTCCAAGATATTGAGCAATTTTGTACCTACCTTCAGCGCGGAGGCAGTGCTGAAGCTGGAAGAAGCGGGAGCAGTGATTATCGGTAAGACCAACATGGACGAATTCGCCATGGGAAGCACCACGGAGACCTCCTATTACGGCGTCACCAGAAATCCCAAGAACCCCGGGCATGTTCCGGGCGGCTCCTCCGGCGGGTCCGCTGCCGCTGTTGCCGCCAAGGAATGCTTTGNATCGCTTGGCTCNGNTACAGGCGGTTCTATTCGCCAGCCTGCGNCCTACTGCGGCGTAGTGGGCATGAAGCCTACTTACGGAACGGTTTCCCGTTACGGATTGATTGCCTACGGTTCTTCTCTGGACCAGATTGGACCGTTGACAAAGGATGTTACCGACTGTGCGGCAGTGCTGGAGGCAATTGCTTCCCATGACTTGAAGGATTCCACCTCTATGGAGCGCAAGGATACGGACTTTACCGCTGCATTAGTGAAGGATGTAAAGGGAATGCGCATCGGTATTCCCAGAGATTACTTTGGGGAAGGGCTTGACCCGGAGGTGAAGGACGCCGTGCTTAGGGCGGCAGAAGTGCTCAAAGTACAGGGCGCCGTTGTGGAAGAATTTGACCTTAGCTTAGTGGAATATGCTATTCCTACTTATTATACTATTGCTGCGGCGGAGGCAAGCTCTAATCTGGAGCGTTTTGACGGCGTAAAATACGGCTACCGTGCGGAGGGCGTGGAGGATTTGCATCCTATGTATAAGCGTACCCGCTCCGAGGGCTTTGGCGCGGAGGTGAAGAGACGTATTATGCTGGGTTCCTTTGTACTCAGTTCGGGCTATTACGATGCCTACTATTTAAAAGCGCTGCGGGTTAAGGCTTTGTTAAAAAAGGCATTTGACGACGCTTTTACAAAATATGATGTAATTTTGGGTCCGGTGGCTCCTACCACCGCGCCCAAGCTGGGAGAAAGCCTTTCAGACCCTATCAAGATGTACTTAGGTGATATCTATACAATCTCTATCAACCTTGCCGGTCTGCCGGGTATCAGCGTGCCCTGCGGCGAGGATAAAAACGGTCTGCCCATAGGACTGCAGCTTATCGGCGACAGCTTTCAGGAGAAAAAGCTGATTCGGGCGGCTTACACCTACGAGCAAAGTAAGGAGGGAAACTGATATGGCAAAACAATATGAAACAGTCATCGGTCTTGAGGTACATGTAGAATTAGCCACCAAAACCAAGATTTTCTGCGGCTGTTCCACGGAGTTTGGCGGTGCGCCCAACACCCATACCTGTCCGGTTTGTACCGGTATGCCCGGCTCCCTGCCTGTGCTGAATAAGCAGGTGGTGGAGTATGCGCTTGCCGTGGGTCTCGCCACCAACTGTACCATTACCCGGTACTGTAAATTTGACCGTAAAAATTACTTTTATCCCGACAATCCTCAGAATTACCAGATTTCCCAGCTGTATCTTCCCATCTGCCGCAACGGTTATGTGGAGATAGACACTCCCGAGGGAACGAAGAAGGTAGGAATTCATGAGATTCATATGGAGGAGGACGCAGGCAAGCTCATTCATGACGAGTGGGAGGATTGCTCCCTAGTGGACTTTAACCGTTCCGGTGTCCCGCTTATTGAGATTGTGTCGGAGCCGGATATGAGAAGCGCAGATGAGGTCATTGCGTATCTTGATAAGCTGCGCCTGATTATACAATATCTGGGAGCCAGCGACTGCAAGCTTCAGGAAGGTTCCATGAGGGCTGATGTGAATCTTTCTGTGAGGGAAGTAGGCTGTGAGAAGTTCGGCACCCGTACGGAGATGAAGAACTTAAATTCCTTCAGGGCAATCGCAAGGGCAATTGAAGGTGAGCGTAACCGCCAGATAGAGCTTTTGGAGGAGGGCAAGCCTGTCATACAGGAGACGAGACGCTGGGATGACAACAAAGAATACTCCTATGCCATGCGCTCCAAGGAGGATGCCCAGGATTACCGCTATTTCCCGGATCCGGATCTGGCTCCAGTGTTTATCAGCGACCAGTGGTTAGAGAGCGTAAAAAGCAGACAGCCGGAGCTTCGCACCGAGAAAATGAAGCGTTACAAAGAAGAGTTTGACATTCCCGATTATGATATTGAAATTATTACGGGAACCAAGCATATGGCGGATATTTTTGAGGCAACGGTGGCTCTGGGGAGCCAGCCTAAGAAGGTGTCCAACTGGCTTATGGTGGAAACCCTGCGCCTGTTAAAGGAGAAGGAGATGGAGCCGGAGGACATCCGTTTTTCACCGGAGAATCTGGCAAAGCTGATTGGGCTTACCGAGCGGAAAGTGATTAATTCCACGATGGCAAAGGAAGTGTTTGAGGAAATGTTTGACCGGGATATGGACCCCGAAAAGTATGTGGAGGAAAAGGGGCTTAAGACGGTAAGCGACGAGGGCGCTTTGAAGAAGACCATTGAGGAGGTCATTGCCGCAAATCCCCAGTCTGTAGAGGATTATAAGAACGGCAAGGAAAAGGCAATCGGTTTCCTTGTGGGTCAGACCATGAAGGCGATGAAGGGTAAGGCAGACCCTGCAAGTGTGAATAGGCTGTTAAAAGAGCTTTTGTAAAAACGGTAAAAGGAAAATAAAAAGGGAGTGTCGCAAAATAACTAATTTCTAGTTATGGAGCGGTGCTCCTTCTTTTGTAGAAATAAAAAACATGGAAGACTTCTATCTTTGAAATTTTCCCTGGTTTTTTGCATACTTTAATAAAGGCTCTCTTTTTGCCTTATTTCTAGGCTGTTTTTAAAGGAAACATATGACTTCCAAGTCTGTCATTCTGGATCTTGGCATGCAGTTTGTTGATGTTGTATCCAAAACACAGCAATAAAATCTCCAGTTTTACTTTGGTTTTCCCTCTGAGCAGGAATCTATGGAACTCATAATCGTTTTTAAGAACCCCAAAAGCACCTTCTACCTGGATGGAACGGTTCATACGGTACATGATGCCTGTTTCACTCATGATATTTTCGTAAGATCTCTGCCTGTGGCTTATAAAGCTTTTGGACACATACAGCCGTTTATTCCCCTTTGCCTTTGTACATCTGTCTTTGCAGGGACATCCGCTGCAGTCTGTGCATTCATATACGGTCACATCTGATAAATAACCGTTCCTGCTTTTCTGTTTCTTTATATATATGGGCATCAGTCTTCTGCCTGCGTGGCAGGTATAGATATCCTTCCGGGTATCATACTCCATGTTTTCCCGTTTGCTTATGTCCTTCCTGAAACTGCGCTTCTTCCACTTTTCATAAGTCTGGGGTTTGATATATGGTTTTTGGTTCCGGCTTTCCAGATAGTCATAGGCTTCTTCGCTTTCATAGCCGGAATCTGCTGTCACACTTGGATACCGGAAACCCATATGACCTTCCATATGTTTCAGGAACGGGACAAGCGTCCATACATCATTTCTGTCCTGAAAGATGTCTGCTGCAACAATGTATTCGCTGTCAACCCCGATCTGGATGTTATATCCCGGTTTCAGCTGGGCATTGCGCATATGGTCATCCTTCATNTGCATAAATGTNGCATCCACATCTGTTTTGGAATANCTGTTNCGGCTGCCGAANCGTGAGTTATGCAGGTCATANNNAAGCTGTCTGNCNAGAAATCTTTCAAACAGTTCNAGATATCGCTGATGCACGCTTTTTCTTTTTCCNCGGCCATNTNCAAACACAANTTCATTCTNATGGCAGTATTCCTTCAGATNNTCCACNATNCNTTGAAGGTCAGCAGNNCTGGTCTCTTTGCAGATCCGGAACGACTGCAGATACTCCCGGTTCACCATCTGTAGCGCTTCTTCCAGTTTTACATGCATTTTTTCTTCCCATTTCCCTACGGATTTTTTCCAGACAAAAGTGTACTTATTTGCACAGGCTTCCAGTTTTGTGCCATCGATAAATACTGTTTCTTTTGACAGTTCGCCCATTTGTGCAAGACGGCGTACCATCTGGTAAAACAGATCTTCACATGCATCTGCAAGGAAACCTGTCCTGAAACGGGCGACCGTGCTGTGGTCAGGCGCTTTGTGCCCTGCGAGCAGCCACATAAAGTTGATATCCCTGCGGCAGGCTGTTTCGATCTTTCTGGATGAATAGATGTTCTGGGAGTACGCATAGGTCAGGATCTTGAACATGGTCTTGGGGTCAACTGCCGGATTTCTGCCTTTGGCAGAGTAAGCCTGATATAACAAAGTATAATCCAGTTCCTCCAATTCGTGGCTCAGCAGTCTGACAGATTCATCTTCCGGGATCAGACCTTCCAGACTTAATGGTAAAACCAGTTGATAAGCTTCACCAAGTCCGGTATAATTTTTAGTGTATTTTAAGTTACTAGTCATAACTTATTATACCATGAATGGCAGGCTCTTCGGAGTCTGCTTTTCTGTCTCTGTACACAAAAAGGGAGCCATTGCTCCAGTAGATTATTTATCTACTTTTGCAACAGCCCCTTTTGTTTTCGCAAACAATGGAACGATATGGATGCCTGCCGCATTGCAGATTTGATACCCCGTCAGCTTACTGCGAATTTTGTGGTTTTTCAAATACATAGTCCAGATACTTTACGGCAAGCTCCGGTCTGGTAGTAGTCACCACAACGCTGAATACAATGTCGTCTGCTCTGAAATAAAAATTATCTGTAAAGTCATCACAGCTATCTACATAAATACCCACAGGAACAGGCTCAGCCATATCTTCCGGATTGGAAGGGTCTTGGGGGTACTCGGGAACATAAGAGTCATCCATGGCATCTGAGGCAGCCGCTTGTTCATCCAGTACATTTTTGTCAATGTAGTAGAAATACGGTTCATATTTTTCCAGCTGTTCTTTGCTTAACAAATCCCGTAAATCATACAGGGTATCAGTATAGGCATAATGCTGTAAGGAAGCGGTATCGGTCACAATAATGTCAAATTCCGCAGCGGCGATATAAACCATCATTTTCTGGGAGGAAGCGACGGTGGTATCATCCATATTATTAAAATCCACATACATAGTAGTGTCGAAAAGCACTTCATATTTTTCCGTGTCGATGTTAAGAGCTTCGGAGACCTCCTGCGAATATGCTTCGGCACTTTCATATGCTCCGGTATTCAGCATTACCGCATAAAATCCCACGCCCTTTCTTGTGACATAGGTGTGAATCAGGGAGATAGCCGCTATGATAATAATAATTGAAATGATTACATGCCATTTATAATAATACCAAAAATAAGAAAACTTTTCTTTCGGTGTTCCGTCTTTCAGCAGATTTTTTCTTTCTTCTTTAAATTCATCCATTACCGGCATAGGGCTACCTACCTTTCTTATATCAATATATCAATAATATGCGATTCCTTTTAGAAAGTCAATGAAGCGCTTCTAACCGGAATATAAAAAAAGGATAAATTCTTGTGGAGGCAGCCTTGCAACTTATATCAAGATGTTATATCATATAAAGTGTTATTTGAGTTTTTGCCGTAGCATAACAGGCATCCGTTTCATATATTGACGGATTTGCCTGACGGTTCAGTTACCACCATATTTAGAAAAGGATAGGAGAAGACAATGAGTGATACTTATGTAGAATGTCTGGTAAAGGCAAAACAACGGGGAATTTTCAAATTTTTATGCGGGCTGCTTATGGTGCTGACGGTTCTCTTCTTTTTATCTATGTTTGTGCTTAGCTATATCGGCTTGATATTAATGGCGATAACGGGAGCAGGAGCATATTTCCTTAAACTGAATACAGATCTGGAGTATGAATATCTTTATCTGGACAAGGAGCTTGTGGTGGACAAGGTAATGGCAAAGAGCAAGAGAAAGAGAGTAGCAACTTATACTCTGAGCAGAATGGAGATTATGGCGCCTATTAAATCCTACCGTCTGGACAATTATAAAAACCGTCAGGTGAAGGTAAAGGATTATAGCATCGGCGAGGAGATGAAGCCGGATTTGCGCTATGCCATTTACTATGAAGGCGGCGAGAAGATTTTGCTCAATCCGTCTCCCGAGATGGTAAAGGCAATGAAAAATGCCGCTCCCAGAAAGGTATTTTCGGATTAAATTTTCAGGTTGACAGTGGGAATAAATTTTGATACACTCATTTGACAATCAATTGCAAATGATTATACAATTTACCCTTAGTGAGCAAGCTCCCACGGGCAAACCGCATAATCAGTTCTGCATGACTGAACTGTTATTACAAACTACATATTGGAAAACATATAGGAGGAAAGAAAATGGGACAGATTATAGGTGAAGGCATTACCTTTGATGATGTGCTGTTGGTACCTGCATATTCACAGGTGATTCCTAATCAGGTAGATTTGACCACCTGGCTTACCAACAAGATCAAGCTGAACATTCCTATGATGAGCGCAGGAATGGACACTGTTACCGAGCATCGTATGGCAATTGCCATGGCGAGACAAGGCGGTATCGGTATTATTCACAAAAATATGTCGATTGAGGCACAGGCAGAAGAGGTGGACAAGGTAAAACGTTCGGAGAACGGAGTTATCACTGACCCATTTTCATTGACACCCGACCATACATTAGCAGATGCCGATGCTTTGATGGCAAAGTTCCGTATTTCCGGAGTACCGGTCACAGAGGGCCGTAAATTAGTGGGTATTATTACCAATCGTGATTTAAAATTTGAAACTGATTTTACGAAAAAGATTAAAGAATCCATGACCAGCGAGGGCTTGATTACCGCTCCCGAGGGGATTACTCTGGAGGACGCAAAGCAGATTCTTGCCAAGGCAAGAAAGGAAAAGCTTCCTATAGTGGACAAGGATTATAACCTCAAGGGTTTGATTACCATTAAGGATATCGAGAAAACAATCAAATATCCTCTTGCGGCAAAGGATGCACAGGGAAGACTGCTCTGCGGCGCCGGCGTAGGTATTACTGCAAATGTGCTTGACCGTGTGGCGGCTCTTGTGGATGCCAAGGTGGACGTAGTAGTGTTGGATTCCGCTCACGGACATTCCCAGAATGTTTTGAATTGTTTGAAGATGATCAAGGAAAAATATCCTGATTTGCAGGTTATTGCAGGTAATGTGGCAACGGGAGCCGCTACCAAGGCATTGATTGAAAGCGGTGCTGACGCTGTTAAGGTAGGTATCGGACCCGGTTCTATCTGTACCACCCGTGTGGTTGCAGGCATCGGTGTTCCTCAGATCAGCGCTATTATGGACTGCTACAGCGTTGCAAAGGAATACAGTATTCCCATTATTGCAGACGGCGGCATTAAATATTCGGGAGATATTACCAAGGCGATTGCAGCAGGCGGCAGCGTATGTATGCTGGGAAGCATGTTTGCCGGCTGTGAGGAAAGCCCCGGGGACTATGAGTTATTCCAAGGAAGAAAATACAAGGTTTACCGCGGAATGGGTTCCATTGCGGCTATGGAGAACGGCAGCAAGGATCGTTATTTCCAGACCAATGCCAAGAAGCTGGTACCTGAGGGAGTAGAAGGTCGAGTTGCTTATAAGGGAAGTGTGGAGGACACTGTGTTCCAGCTTATGGGCGGTCTTCGTTCCGGTATGGGCTACTGCGGCGCAGCCAGCATTGAGGAATTGAAAGAGAACGGTAAATTTGTCAAGATTTCTGCGGCATCTTTGAAGGAAAGCCATCCTCATGACATTCATATTACAAAAGAGGCTCCTAACTACAGTGTGGATGAGTAATTGAAAAATGAATTGATTTTAAGGCGTGTATTCCATGATGGAATATGCGCCTTCATTAATTATTCAGGTGTTTTACCGCCAACATATTCCCGCGGGTAATGAGCCAAGCTCCGTGCTTTAAGAGAAGCAAAGCCTCCTTTGAGCATCTGGCGAATACAGCGGGATGTTTAATTTCATGTGGGGAACCGTCCAATGGTAATGATTGTATAAAAATATGTACAATTCTTGCAAAATGTGATACATTGTTATAGGGGCAGAGTAAAAACGAGGAGTATAAATAGTGAGCAAAATGTCTTTTAAGGAACTGATAGATAGCAATGAATTACAACAATTGCAGGACACATTTTGTGAAGTTACAAAGATATGGGCATGTTGCCTTGATGAAGAAAAGGCAGCCATAACGCAAATGTCAGGTGAAGCCGGAAGAGTGGCAGAAGTACAGCGTTATGCTGCTATGCCGCAGATTCAGGCTATTTTGGAGCGCGTAGAAGACGGTTCTTTGGAAGAACAGGTTATAGAGGAGTTAGAGGATGGAGCNGGAAGNGCAGCAGCGATTGCCGTTAGAGGGAACGGCAGAGTGTTGTTANATNGGATGGTTTTTGATCTGTTCTCGGAAAATAAAGAATCGTCCGTTCATTTAAACCGGATTTTGGACTTACTTCGCAGCGTAAGCTGTGTCTATGTGGACAGTAAGCTAAATTCTTTCAGCGCTGAAGCAGAGAGCAGAAGGAGCCGCTATGCAGAGCAGGAGATGAGTGACAATCTGCATACGATTGAGGCGACTACGGAAATTGTACAGCTGCTTGACAGTGATGAACCTGTTGAGAAAATTACGGATCAGTGGCTGGGGATTTTGGGACGTCATTTGCGGGTGGACAGCGCTCAGGTTTTTCGGTTATCTTCCGATAAGAAATTGATGGATGTATTGTGTGAATGGTGTAATCACGGCATATTGTCATACTTTGATAAAACTACTCAGGTAAAGGCACAGGATTNTTTATATACGGCGAANCCTCTTGTGGTGTCCACAGATAATATAGATGAACTGATTAGAGAGGATATGGCAGAAATCGGGCTGAGAGCAGTGATGCTTTTTCCGATTCTACGTCAGGAAAACGGCAGTAATAAGGTTCTGGCATTNAATCAAAGGAAAGCAAGAATATGGAACATGTCCGAGATTAAATTTGCGGCGGATGCAGTTAAGATTTTACAGAGTATCTGGACAAGGAGAATTCAGAAAACCTCTTTGGCTGGTTCCCATGCAGCGCTGGAGGCTGTTTTGGATAATGTGGGCTGCGCAATTTATGTGACGGATAAGAATACCAATAATCTTTTGTTTGCCAATCACAGATTGCAGAATACTTTCGCCAAGGAATTGAAAGAAAATACCTTTTATGGATTGATTGAGCAGGGAATGGAAGAAGGTAAAAAGAGCGGCTCCTGTGAGATTTTCCATAGCGAGAGAGAGCGCTGGTATGACTTGATTTATAAGGAAATTTCGTGGATTGACGGAAAGAATGCAATTCTTCATTCGCTCTATGACATAACCGATAAAAAGCTATATCAGAGAAGAATTGAACAACAGGCGTATACTGACTTTTTGACAGGTCTGTATAACCGTATGTGCTGTGAGCGTGATCTTGCCAGACAGATAGATGAAGCAAAGAGGAACCGCGAGACAGGAGCCTTGCTGTNTTTGGATTTGGATGATTTTAAGCATATCAATGACGGATNGGGGCATCAATACGGCGATGNACTGCTTAAGGCTATTTCACATTCTCTACAGAGGATTGACGGTATACAAAATACATGTTACCGGATGGGCGGCGATGAGTTTGTCATTGTGATTCCTCCAAGCGCATACAGGAGATTTGATAAAATCGTAGAAGATATCAAGGAGATATTCAGCAAGCCGTGGTTTTTAAAGGATGCGGATTATTACTGCACCATGAGTATGGGTATTGTAACCTTCCCGGATGCGGGCGATTCCGTGCCTGATTTGATTAAAAAAGCGGATATTGCCATGTATGAGGCGAAAAAGAGCGGTAAGAACCGACTGGCACGCTACAGCGACAGTATTGATTCTTCCTCCGGCAGACGTCTTGATATGGAAAAGAATATGCGAGATGCCACAGTGGACGGCTACGGTGAGTTTGAGGTATATTATCAGCCGATTATTGATATACAGGAGGACGAGGTTCATTGTGCGGGAGCAGAGGCGCTTATCCGTTGGAATAGTGCAAAGCTTGGTTTTATTCCGCCTGCAGAGTTTATTCCTCTGGCGGAGTACCTGGGACTTATCAATCCCATCGGCAACTATGTCCTGCAGGAGGCGTGCAGGCATTGCAGGGAATGGAACGAGAAAGGCTATCCTGACTACAAGGTGAATGTTAATTTGTCCGTAGTACAGCTTTTGCATCCGGATATTGTGGAAATTGTGGAGCGTACATTAAAAGAGAGCGGTCTGAAGCCCGGGAATCTGACTTTGGAGGTAACGGAGAGTCTTGCCATCAATGATATGGAGCGTATGAAGGTGATTTTAGACGGAATCAAGGCGCTTGGAGTACATCTGGCATTGGATGATTTTGGAACCGGTTATTCCTCTCTGAATCATATCCGTGANATTCCCTTTGATANTANTAAGGTGGACCAGAGCTTTGTGAAGGATTTGGCGGAGGACGCTTATTCCCAGTCCTTTATCAAGATGGTTGCCGAGCTGGCGGAGACTATCGGCGTAAGTATTTGTGTGGAGGGAATTGAGACGCCCAATCAATACGAAGTGCTGCAGGGTATGAAGGTGAAATATATACAGGGCTATTATTTTGACCGCCCCATGCCGCGGGGGAGTTTTGAAGAGAAGTATGTGGGCGGGAAGCAACAACAAGAATAAATATGGAACAATATGTCAGGGGTGTGCCGAGTGGCGCACCCCTGTTTTGGCAATGACATATTTTTGCAATAAATACTTTTAATGATTAGCCAAGTAAGGAAAGAACTCCCTGATTGGACTGGTTAGCCTGAGCCTACATAGCCTGACCTGCCTGAGCAAGAATATTATTGTTGGAGTACTTAACCATCTCTGATGCCATATCGGTATCACGAATCTGGCTATCAGCACTCATAGCTTCAATCTTGTACCATTTGCGGTAGCTTTTGCTGCTGTTCCTGCCGTATAGGCAGTTCCTGTTTTTTCGGTTTGTGTTGTTTCGTCATCTTTATACAGAGTCTGCTTTTTATCTAATGCATCCAGTATTTCTGTCTCAGTTAACGCTGTAGTTCCATTTGCTGCATAGAATTGCAACTCGTTTCCATCGCTGTCCTTTCCGGCTTCAAAGGTTGCAGGAATTTCAGTGGTGGCATAAGCAACAGTGTCTTGAGTTGCTTTTGCATTTCCTTTCAACAGATAAGTCTCATTAAACTTAGTGGTCTCAACAACCAATTAAAAACAAAGAGCAATTGCAGGAATTTAAAGATTACTATAAAAATGTGAAACCGAATCCGAGGATAAACATGTTGATTATAATAGGTTTGAATTCGGCGCTTCGCATATCGGATCTGCTGCATTTAACCTTTGGGGATTTTTTTGATTTTAATAAAAAGCAATGGAAATCACATATTGTAGTAAGGGAAAAAAAGACAGGAAAAATAAACCGTATTTATGTGAATGGTGAAATTTCAAGAATTATAAATGAATATATTGATATCATTCAGAAGACTGCCCAAGATTGGTTTTTTGATAGTAAGCGGCAAGCTCCGAATCCCCTGAGCCGCTATCAGGCGTTCCGCATTATTAAGGAAGCTGCGGATTACGTCGGACTGGGTNCGGAANTCAGCTGCNANTCNCNNCGGAAGACGNTTGGCTATNATGCATGGAAACAGGGNACGNCTCNGGCTCTTTTGATGAATCATTACAACCACTCCACCTATCAGATTACAAAACGTTATCTTTGTATCGATCANGNTNATAAAGATTCCGTTTTAAAAAAAATAGATATATGATTTACTGTTGCTTTACAGTAAAGTAAAAGGNAGCTGCGCACTTAGTTGCCTGAAGCTACCAGCTGTCTGTACCATGGAGAAGAAAAGCAGAATGGTCCAAGGAGTTTGAAGGATATGATGGACTTTGGCAGTGATGCCGACGGTATGAGTCGCTTTTTCANAGATTACCCGCTTGTATCNACGAGGAGCAGGATGAAAGCAGCTTANTAGTCTTAGCNNAAGCNGTATTTAGCCGGAANAATAAGAAAAAATTATTTTTTCAAATATTTTTTAAAAAGCCCTAAAGTATTTTAAAATNACCTCCGATATTANNATNAANAAACAACAAAACAAATACAACATTCTAGTAAATAAAGTTGTAATGTCAGTATTTGCAAATAAATGTTTTTTAATCACTCCGGTAATTAGGGGTACTATCCTAGGGGTGCCCCTTTCAATTACATACAACTAAATATAAAAAAATAGCTTCAAAAGGATTTGAAGCATAATAAAAAGTATATGGAGGTACAAATTTATGGTAGTACAACACAATTTAACAGCAATGAACTCTAACAGAATGTTAGGCATCACCACAAAAACACAGTCTAAGTCCACCGAGAAGTTATCCTCCGGTTATAAGATTAACCGTGCGGCAGATGACGCAGCAGGTCTCTCCATCAGTGAGAAGATGAGAAAGCAGATCCGTGGTCTGACACAGGCTTCCCTGAACGCTCAGGACGGTATTTCCGCAGTACAGACTGCTGAAGGTGCATTGACTGAAGTTCACGATATGCTTCAGAGAATGAACGAGCTGGCAGTTAAGGCAGCTAACGGTACCAACAGTGCAGATGACAGACAGTACATTCAGGATGAAATCGACCAGCTTGTTGATGAAATCGACCGTGTTGCAGAGACAACCAAGTTCAATGAAACTTATCTGCTGAAGGGTGACGCTTCTAAGTCAAAGCAGGTGACTGTAACTGTTGCCGGTACAGATGCAAAGGATTTGGAAGCTGCGTATGTTGACGGCAAGGGTAAAGACGGCGCTATCACTTCTCTTACAAAGACTGCAAAGGAAATCTTTGGCAAGACCGTATATGCAAAAGGTTCCAAGACAGCAGCAACTGTTGATGAGATTATGAAACAGTTGGAAGTTGATGAGGACGGCAATATTGCTTTCAAGGAAGGCACTGAGTTCTATAGTACTGCTGCCGTTACCACTGCCTTTGGTGCACAGCTGTCTGATAAGCTTGTCGCTATTGACNATTTGGATAGTGATAAAGTGATGATCTTGACATCAAAAGTAGATACAAAGGGTGATGGTACTGCTTTGGTTGAAGCAGCAGATTTGGCAGATTTGTTCAATACCGATGGTACTGTAAAGGCAGATTTTTATGCACAGAAAAAAGATGGAAGTTGGGAAAAGCTTGGTGCAGAGCAGATTAAGGACTTCATCAACGTTACTCCCGGTAAGGCAGCTGTAGCTGATTCCACAAAGACAGAGACAGTTACCGGTGCATTAACATTATCCCTGCATGTAGGTGCAGATTCTGCTGCGACAAACAAGATTTCTCTTGATATCGACAGCATGAGTGCTACAGGTATTGGCGTTAAAGGCTTAAAAGTTTCAGGAGTTATTACGGAAGATGCTGCTACTGCTGCAATCGACACCATCAAGGCTGCTATCCAGAAGGTTTCTACCCAGCGTTCCGCACTTGGTGCTGTACAGAACAGACTGGAGCACACCATCAACAACTTAGACAATGTAGTTGAGAATACTACAAGCGCTGAGAGCCAGATTCGTGATACCGATATGGCTACTGAGATGGTTAAGTACTCCAATAANNACANCCNTGCTCAGGNNGNTCAGGNTATGCTGGCTCNGGNNAATCAGGCTANTCNGGNTGTATTATCTNTANTTNGCNAATAAGATTGTGAATAAGGGAGCGGCTGTAATGGCTGCTCCTTTTTTCGTAGCAGTTTGGTCATGAGACATTTCACAAAAATGACAGGTGTCTGCACACGAAGCTTTTTGTGAAATATCTCATGGCTGGACCGGGTATCATCAGGAAAAGGAGGCAGTTATGGCGCAGGATATATTATTGACAATCACTATGCTGGTGAGCGACAGGGAAGATACCATTGAAAAGTGCATGAAATCACTGAAGCATCTGCTGGACACGGTACCCTCCGAGCTGATTGTGGTGGACACGGCGGGAAATCAGGTATGTATGGATATTGTGAGACAGTATACGAACAAGATAGAGAAATTCGCATGGTGTAATGATTTTGCAGCGGCAAGGAATGCGGGGGTGCGCAGGGCAAAAGGGAAATGGGTGATGATTATTGATGATGACGAGTGGTTTGAAAGCACGGGGGAGATTGAGAAGTTTTTCCTGTCAGGTGATTACCGCTCTTATCATTCGGCGTCATATATTCAGAGAAACTATAGGAATAAGTCAGGAGATAGCTGGGAGGACTTCCCTGCGCTGAGGATGACGGAAAGGGAAAAGAATACCTGCTTTTACGGAAAAATCCACGAGCATTTTACACCCCTTAACTCCCCTACCTGTTATCTGGGCGATTATGTGCATCACTATGGGTATGTGTTTAACTCGGAAAAGGAAAAGATAGAGCATTTATGGAGGAATATTGCCCCCCTGCTGGAAATGCGGAAGGAAAACCCTGACAATGACCATGTAACAGGGCAGCTGATTCAGGAGTATATGGGCGCTAAAGAATACTTTTCGGCAATAGAGCTGGCAAAGGAGCAGAGGGGAACAGCCGGCTGCTGGAAAGGGTACAGGATGCCCTACACCACCTATGCCGTGATATCGGAGATGGAGGCATACAGCCAACAGCAAAGGTACGGGGACGGCTATCAAGTGGGAAAAGAACTCCTTAAAAACGGGGATATTTCCCTTCTGGCGAAGTGCTGTATCCTTTACCATATGGGGCTTTATTGTTATTACTTGGATAAGTACGGCGAGTTCGTCGGCTATATGGATGGATACAAGGCTGCCATAAAGGAGTGGGAGGGCTATCCCCGGAAAAAGGAGATGGATTTGTTTGCCGAAGCAAATTCCTTTATGGGTCCGAAAGAGCTGGGTAGGCTTGCCCTGCTGAGGCTCCATATCCACGTGACGCAGGAGGAGTGGGAAGAGGCGGAACAGGCGCTGCGTTCCGTGGACTGGAGGAACGAGAAGCTGAAGCTGCTGGTCGCTACGCCAAGGGATGTGCTGTCCGTTTTAGAGCATGCCCCGTTTGATCAAAGATTTGTGGATGCGTTGGAGGCTGTGCGGGAGGTTAACGGTTTAACAGAACAATTATATACGGAAACGGCGAAAGCCGAAAATGAATGCTATGACAAGCTAATGGGGTATTATTTCCTGATGTCTCCTGATGACGCCACAATGTGCGGTTACCATATAGCCCATGCGGGCAACCGGATTGACGAAAGTGCGGCACGGTTTGCGCTGGAGACAATGAGGGATAAAAAATATGACTTCTTTCTGGAGGACAGGCATTATTGGGAGGCATTGGAGCGGCTGGGTATGGAGCTAAATTCCTATATCAATATCAGTACCTATGACTGGATGAGGATGGCGGAGAACCTGTGGAAGCATTTGGACGTTGAGATTTGCAAAACCGTGTACTCCTGTCTGACAAAAGGGCTGAGGGATGACGACATCAGGCATGTTTACATCAGTGCATTGTGGGCGGAGAAACAGCTTTTGGCGGCTGAAGGGGAGCTGGCGGATGCGGAGGAGATTTGGGAAAAGCTGTATGACGTGGCACAGTACTGGATAGCCTGCGGCATCCTTCTGTACCGGGAAGAGGTTTTCATGGGAGAGCTTATAAGCGCCCTCCCGGCGCCTTACCGCTTTGGGTGGTACATCCTTCAGGCGAATGCGGTTAAAGGGGAAAATACACGTGTTTTTATACACAAAATTGCCGAAGCGGCAAAGGCTTACCCGCTGATGAAAGAGCTGTGTAAGAAAGTAATGAAGAATAGCTGTTAGTCTGTTTTAAAACCCGCCGGATATCTAAAACGGATATCCCGGCGGGTTTTATGCTTGCCAACATTGCATTATGTTTGCACATTATGTTATCGGACAATTAACAGCTTCCTCAAGCCATGTAAGAGATTTCTGTCTCTCCTGTTCCAGTTGGCTGTTGATTAAAGAATAATCTAAATTCTCTGTCAGTTTATCATAATCAATTTCTTCCTCCGGTGAAAAAATCCTGTCGCTTGCACCTGTAAATTTGTCAAATACCTGAAATCTGTCAGGTTGGCGATTTACAAAGGCGAGAAAAGGCTTCTGAAAAATAACCGAAAAGCATGTTCCGTGGAAGGAATCGGTAATAACATATTGGCAGTTTTTCATGTAATACAACCAATCTTCAACCTCAATATCGCCCTGAACATTATCAAACTCTAGAATATGTCTGTATAAATCTCTGGTCTCAGAGGAATTTTCCGATACATTGATTATTTTTATTCCGCCCAAAAGTTCTTGGATTTTTTTGCAGGCTACTCGTTTTTCGGGAGTCGGATTCAGCAGGTATGCCATAATAAACGGTTCCTCCTCACGTATTTTGGAATTGTCGGCAACAGCTGCGTATTCATCGGCACTCAGCAGGAAAACAGGGTCAAGCACATGTTCGGCTTCTACCCCGTATCGCTCGCGGCAGATATCTACGCCAGACGCCTCCCTCACTGATATCCGCTGAAAACGCTTATAATCCGCAGCATAATCTTCCGGCGGCTCCGCGCCTCTCATACCGAAGGAGGCTCCATAGGAAAGCTTTCGCTTTGTGTCATCCACAAAATCAAGCTGAAAATACTTGCCACAATGAAACTGCTGTTCAAAAAAGACATTCCAAGCCTGATCAGAGCCTACAATAAAGGTATCACAGCTTTTTTGCAGTAACTGTAATGAAGCGGTTGAGAAATAGCCGGAGCTTAAATTATAATAATCTTTTGCAAATCTGGCAAAGCGTCCCGACGGATAAAGTATTACGTTGTCAAAGACAAGCACGTTATATTTTTTGGAGAGCGTCTGATATAATGCAAAGTTAGTCAGAGCATTTCCGTAATTGGGAGACCACCATAAAATAAGCCCAATATCAAAATGAATGCGTGTATAAGTGTTAAAAATCTTTGCCGACAAAGTTTTTTCCTTTGAATTTAGGAAGAAAAGTTCTCGGTTTTTGGGCTTCACAGATGCACGGAAGATACTCGGATTATATGGCAGCGTATTATTTGTAAGGAAGGATTCTATTTTATGTATGTCTTCTTTCATCATATGATACAGATGTACCCCTTTGTTTGTATTTACAGTCATAAAAGATGTTCCGTTTCCATCCTCCATTCCGGGAAGTATATCCTGAATTCCCCAAAAATCACCTATTGTAATATCGCTATACTTGTTGGACTTAAACTCACATTCATAACAGCTCTCCCTCAAATACCAGTTGAGTAAAAATCCGTATAGATACATATCTCCGTTTTTACCAGCATATTCACGCCCGTCCGCAAATCTTATATATAAACCCGACTGCCANCCAAATTTTTGCTTTTTGCGGAAATTAATTTCTTCAATTTTACCATATTTGGTGGTAAATTCCTGCAAATACTGCCTAAAAACCTTCGGGGAGGGCACACCGTGACATACCACATCCAGTAAATAGAGATTATCATATTCTTTTCCAAGATATGCCTTTAAAGCGGCTGTCTGGCAGGTACATCCGGTGAATAAAACAATCTTTTCCTGCNTTAACAGCTCTTCTATCNCAGGNTAGATTCCGGANACATCGCTCTGCACGTATTTTGATGAGCGCATTTTCTCAATATCTTCCCGACGGTTACTTACAATATGCTTTACACGCCAGTCTGAATCAAACACTGCGCCCGCCACATATCCGCCCATATTTAAAATAGCATAGGCAAGCGCCGGGAACACCCCGCCGGAGGAGCTGGCCGCCCGTGCCGCATCACCTAACTGAACGGCATAGCATGTCTGCGGGTTAGCAGTGCTGGGCAAATCCAGCTGGGTAGGACATTTTAACAGGCATTTGCCGCAATGGATGCATTTGTTTTTATCAATAAAAGGATATAAAAATCCCTCCGAATTTTCTTTCATGCTGATTGCCTTCACCGGGCATACCTCTACACAGTTTGCGCAGCCGATACAATTACATACTCCGATGACATCCCCTGTTGTGGATTGTTTAATAGTCCTTACAGGATGGAGCTTATTCTTATATTCTTCCAAAATTTGGTTATATTCCGTATCTTCACTCAGATATCCTGCGTATTCCCAAAACNGNGGCAGCTTGNCATGNCTTTNCGCCATTTCGATAACCTGCATTGTCTTTTCCTTNTTCAAGNCATACTGACTNAACGCTTGAGNAAATTCGCCANGAACATAGCACTCNGCAATGATANCTCCTTCCGTATTTTTTTCGGTATTTTCCACATCGTCCACATCGGCTAAAGTGTTTTTGCAGAAAGCAGCCTTTCCGTATTTGGCTAACCGGAGTAAAAACTCATATCCACACAGCTCTGGTAAATCGGGGTCAATGCCGCCGATTTCCTGAAAGGTATCTCTATACATCAGGACAGTATTCATATTGATGAAAACATCCATTAATAAATCGGGGAATATATTCCCTGCGGTTTTATATTGAGGAAATGACTTGGGGGGAATAAGAGACTTATCCTTTTGCCCTTTGTATTGTGCGGTACAATAGCACCAGCTAAAATCACTGTTGGTCAGGGCGTTTCTCTGTACCTTCAGCTTTTCGGGCTTCCATAATGTTCCAGCCTGAGCGAAAGCGAGCATGGGATTAGAGGCAGCGGACACACCGTTATTGATTGCCGCCGCAATTCCTTGAAATTCATCATTTAAGATATAAATAACATTTTCATAATCCGAGAGCTTATTCTGCATATATTCTACGCAGCCGTCTTCGGAAGCGTCATCTACGATTACAATTTCCAAGCTCACGCTTTTTTGCCGTAAAATGCTTAAAACAGTTCGGTACAGCTGTTCTTTTTGATTATGTACATATACAATAACACTGATTTCACCTGTCGTATTTGTCATTTTTGCTCCAATCTGCCCGCTTTGGCGGGCATCAAATCAGGGAGGTTGAAATTTTTTCAAACTTGTTCCCATCTGTCCGCTTCGGCAGCGCCAATTTCAATGTTGGAAAGCGCAACTTTCCCGGTATCAAACGCTTTAAAATGCTTTGCCAAATAACAAAGATTGTTTTTTTAATAATATCATAATCCTTGCGGTAATACAAGAATCAAGAAGTTATTGGCAGCGTATTGGCAGAGGTAGTTCAGCCGCTATAAAAATCTGCTTTTTATTGGAAATTAAGTATTGACAGGCAGCGTTTCCTATCATATAATATACAACTGTGACAGTGTTTCAAAATGCATAGTCATAGCCCCGACGAAGCATTTGAGATATAGTAAAGATCCGTTCTGAAGCGTTTTAAGCTGTAGCCGGACATCTGCAGCTTATTATTGGGACAGAACAAGATAATCCCATGGTTTGTAGAAGCTCATGGATAAGTAATACGGAGGGAACATAATGAAAACATTTATGGCTAGTCCAGCTACAATCGATAGAAAATGGTATGTAGTAGACGCTACGGATATGACTTTAGGACGTTTGGCTTCTGAAGTTGCTAAGGTTTTAAGAGGAAAGAATAAGCCTATTTTCACTCCTCATATCGACACAGGTGATAATGTAATCGTTATCAATGCTGAGAAGATTAAAGTAACCGGTAAGAAATTAGACCAGAAAATTTACTATCATCATTCCGAATATGTTGGCGGTATGAAAGAAGCAACCTTAAGAGAGAAATTAGACAAAAAGCCTGAGCAGGTTATTGAGCTTGCAGTTAAGGGTATGCTTCCCAAGGGACCTTTAGGAAGACAGATGTATACTAAATTGCACGTATACGCAGGACCTGAGCATAAGCATGCGGCTCAGAAGCCTGAAGTATTGACATTCTAAAGGACTGAAAGGAGGAGAATAAATCATGGCTAAGACAGAAAGATACTACGGAACAGGTAGAAGAAAGAAATCCATCGCCAGAGTATATTTAGTACCCGGAAAGGGCGATGTGACTATTAATAAAAGAAGCATGGATGAGTATTTCGGTTTGGAGACCTTAAAGGTTATTGTACGTCAGCCCTTGGCAGCAACCGAGAATACCGATAAGTTTGACGTTATCGTTAACGTACATGGCGGCGGATATACCGGTCAAGCTGGTGCGATCAGACATGGTATTGCGAGAGCTTTATTGACAGTAGACACAGATTACAGACCTGTACTTAAAAAGGCCGGTTATCTGACCAGAGACCCTCGTATGAAGGAGAGAAAGAAGTACGGCTTGAAAGCAGCACGTCGTGCGCCTCAGTTCTCCAAGAGATAATTTTAAGACAAATAAGAGATTTTATGAAACCCTTGAAAATTTGGTATTTTCAAGGGTTTTTTAATGCCTGCGTTTTCTGAAATTTAGAAAAAAGAGCAGCTTGTATTAACGGTNATTTACTCTTNAATTTATCTGAGGATTTGTTACANTAATGATATAAATTGGGAAGACAACCGCCCACAANGANGGTTGACCTTACAGAACGAAAAACAAATGTAAGCAATGTAGAAGGAGGTATAGCTTTATAAATTTGCAGCCAGATAATTTTAAGCTTGAACAAACCACAGTCTGGTCGTTTCCGGATAGAGGTAATTGGGCAACGCATTCAGGTAAGTATCGGGGAAATTGGTCTCCGTATATACCAAGAAATCTGATACTTCGCTATTCAAATCCGGGAGACTGGGTCTTAGATCAATTTATGGGCAGTGGTACAACTTTAGTAGAGGCAAAGCTGCTCAATCGAAATGCAGTTGGTGTTGATATCAATCCGCAATCTGTTTCAATCTCTGAAACAAATCTACAATTCCAATATGAAACAAATTCAAGAATATTTACACGAAATGGTAATGCGACTAATTTGCATTTTATCAAGGATAGATATATTGACTTTATTTGCACACATCCACCATATGCCAATATTATCAAGTATAGCAAAGAAATAGATGGGGATATCTCATTGCTTGGCGTTGATGAATTTGTGGAGGAAATGAAGAAAGTGGCAGGAGAATCATATCGTGTACTGAAAAAGGGAAAAATGTGTGCTGTAATGATTGGTGATGTAAGAAAACATGGGAAAGTAGTTCCATTAGCTTTCCGTGCGATGGAATGCTTTTTGCAGGCAGGTTTTGTGAATAAAGAAATTATTATTAAAGAGCAGCATAACTGCCGCTCAACAGTCTTTTGGGAGAAACAAAATAATAGTTTTTTACTGTTGGCACATGAATATATTTTTGTGTTTCAAAAGTGAATCAGTTCACAAATAACGAGAGTTGTGGTTGTCATTTCCTGCGTTTGTAAGTATAATAAATATGTAAAAGAGTGTCCTTTTGGACATAGAGAAGAGGAACCAAAATGAGTAATTCTAATGTTGTTCCATTTGTGAAATGGGCTGGTGGAAAGCGTCAGTTGCTTCCACAGATAAAGGAGAGAATGCCTGAAAAATATAATAATTATTATGAGCCATTTGTGGGCGGCGGTGCTGTAACATTTGAATTATTACCTGCAAATGCATTGATTAATGATATTAACAAGGAATTGATAAATGCATATAAACAGATTTGCAAT
>WFLY01000195.1 GCA_009177215.1 Bacillota bacterium | reverse complement strand
ATCTTTAAAGAAGAATGCAAGCTCCTTCTGGTCCTCAATGGTTCCTGCCCCTGCAACCTTCTCCTCCAAATCGATAAGCGCTTTCTTTGCCTCCGCAAGCCTTGCAGAAACCTCATTTAGCAGCTCTGCCTGAACGGTTGCGTCCGCTCCTGCCTCCTTTACTGCAATCACGGTATCTGCCAAAGACTTGGTGTAGCCGATAACCGCGGGAAGTATCTGCTTCTGCGCCATGTCGATCATGGTAAGCGCCTCAATATTAATAGTCTTGGAATAGGTTTCATAAAGAATCTCCTCACGGGATTCAAGCTCGGCCTTGGTAAAGATACCAAATTTTTCAAACAGCCTGATAGCTTTGTCGGTTGTCAGCGTTGCGGAAGCCTCCACCATAGACTTAATATTAGGAAGCCCCCGTCTTTTTGCTTCTGCCACCCATTCATCGGAGTAACCGTTTCCGTTAAACACAATTCTCTGATGCTTTGTCATATATTCCTTAATCAAATCATGTACCGCAATCTCAAAATTATCCGCCTTCTCCAAAATGTCCGCAGCCTCACAGAACGCCTCTGCAACAATTGCGTTCAGGGTGGTATTGGGGCTTGCAATGGAATCGGCGCTGCCCACCATACGGAACTCAAACTTATTGCCTGTAAAAGCGAAGGGTGACGTTCTGTTACNNTCGNTAGCATCCTTATCGAGGTCNGGCAGTGTGGATACACCCGTGGCAAGCTTGCCGCCCTCTATCAGATGCGCCGCCTCACCCGTCTCAACAAGCTGCTTTACCACATCCTCAAGCTGCTCGCCGAGGAACATGGAAATAATTGCGGGGGGCGCCTCATTTGCGCCCAGTCTATGGTCATTACCCACATCGGATGCACTCTGGCGGAGCAAATCCGCATGAGTATCCACCCCCTTCATAATGCAGGCAAGCACCAAAAGGAACTGAACATTTTCATTAGGCGTATCACCGGGATCCAACAGGTTTACACCGTTGTCCGTGCCAAGAGACCAGTTATCATGCTTACCGGAACCGTTTACACCTGCAAAGGGCTTCTCGTGAAGGTGAAAAATATGTCGGCGGCACTGCTCGTCATGGGAGTGATCGCCGCAGTGATACTGACCTTGCAGATTTCCCA
>WFLY01000031.1 GCA_009177215.1 Bacillota bacterium | reverse complement strand
TCTCAGAAAAATCGGGACTGGGCAAAAACGATTCCCCTGTATTTGCCGGAGGAGCAGCGGCCTGACTGCGTTCTGGAAAGTCATTCTACCAAGATAGATTCNTTTATCGACNTGGCACGNAANGATATCGCGGAGCTGGCACAGAANAAAACNNCNANCCGGCAGAANCNTTCNGCTAANCATGATAGGGTGGTTACGAAATCGGACAANACCCCGCTCTATAAAAATTCTTTTGAGTACGCCTATCAGCATGGTGAAGCAGATCAGAGCATTGCATCTAAACGCGCCAACATCGCCTGTAGAGACGCGATTGAAAAAGCAGTCGCCAGCCGCTACAATGGCTACAGCCTGGATACAGCGGCAGCAGTAAAGGAAGTCGTTCAGCAATTTGGCTTTGAGCGTATGTTTTATGTGCTGGCAAACACCGTACCCATTAAACCTATAATCCCTTATGTCGGAAAAATCGAATTCTACCTTCTCTTTAAAATTTTTAAAATTACTCACTGAAAAATATTTAAGCATTATCAGTCACCTCACCTTTTCATTATATAGAATACTAACCCCAATTGCAACAAAATATGCTTGTCTTCCGTAATTTTTTTACGGTTGCAAGCATATTTTATACGCAAACCAAGTCAATAACCCTGCCACAGGCAGCGGGGTATGAAGCTTGAAACGTCTCAAAACATAACACATTAGCTCACAATCCCTTTAATAAACGGCTCCTTAACGGGCTTCTCCTCCACAAAGGTATACGCCTGTAAAAAACGTTCCTCCGCCATCCGGCATTTTTCCCCGTCGTTTGCATGGATTATCGCTAACGGTTCGCCTTTCTGCACATAATCGCCTACCTTTTTAATCAGTACTAAGCCTACCGACAAATCGATGGCGCTCTCCTTAGTCTCTCTTCCACCCCCCAAAATCAGAGAACAGATACCGATTTCATCACAGGCTATATGTCCTACATACCCTGTTACAGGGGAAGGGATTTCTTTTACAAGCCTTGCCTTAGGCAAAAGCTCCGTATCGTATACCGCCGCAGGATTTCCTCCCTGCGCCTCCACAAATGCCGTAAGCTTCTGCAGCGCACTGCCGTCCTCTATCACCTTCTTGAGCATTTCCCTTGCCGGAGCTTCCTCACAGGCTTTTCCTCCCGCAATTAACATTTGCGCTCCCAGACTCAGACAAAGCTCCACAAAATCGGCAGGTCCTTCTCCCTTGAGAGTAGCAATCGCCTCCTTTACCTCCAGAGCATTGCCCACAGCCTGTCCTAATGGCTGATCCATATCGGACACCACGGCAACGGTTTTCCTGCCCGCGTTATTTCCAATCTGTACCATCTCCTTAGCCAGCGCAAAAGCATCCTCCTGCGACTTCATAAAGGCTCCACTGCCTGTCTTCACATCCAAAACAATGGCATCGGCGCCTGCCGCCAGCTTTTTACTCATAATAGAGCTTGCAATCAGGGACATGTTATCCACGGTTGCGGTCACGTCCCTGAGCGCATAAAGCCTTTTATCTGCCGGAGCCAGATCTGCAGTCTGCCCCATAATGGCAATACCTATTTTATTTACATTGTCAATGAACTGCTGCGTTGTCAGCGCCGTACTAAAGCCCTCAAAGCTTTCCAGCTTATCAATGGTGCCGCCGGTATGCCCCAGCCCCCTGCCGCTCATTTTTGCAACGGGGATTCCGCATGCGGCGACCATGGGCGTAAGCGCAAGAGAAGTCTTGTCACCTACGCCTCCCGTGCTGTGTTTATCTACCTTCACGCCCTTAATAGCCGAAAGCTCCAGCATATCTCCGCTTTTCGCCATTGCCATAGTAAGCGCCAAGGTTTCCCTCTCCGTCATTTTCCGAAAATATATTGCCATCATCAGCGCCGAAACCTGATAGTCGGGAATAACGCCTTTCACGTAATTTTCAATAAAAAAATTGATTTCCTCCTCCGAAAGCTCCCCACCGTTTCGCTTTTTCATAATAATATCGTACATTCTCATAGCCGTTTGTCCTTTTCACTCACGATACCAAGCGCACTTGCATGCCACTGCCAAATATCACAGCCTGCCGCCGCATATTATATGCGCATTGTTGTTTTACCATATATCACATTACTACATAACCATGTGTCGTTTCATGGTATAATAATCCTCCATGCCAAAGCATATTTACCTGCCCTGCATGGCTGAAATGTTGTCTCCTGATTCTCATGTAATGCCTAACAAATGTAATGCTTAACATTGTTAGGCATTACATTGTTAAGTATAACATAAACCTGCTTATTTTGAAATATAAAACCGCGAGCGCAGAAGCAGCCAGTTTGCCCTGAAGAACTGCATAATCTGCCAGTAGCCGCAGCCCCTTAGGCTGTATTCATTTATCAGGTTAAATTTAGCGTTCAGGCTGCGAACGTCCTCAAACCATACCTCATGCTCCACACCGTCCTGAGTATAGTTAAAGTGAGGGCTTTGTGCAAGCTCATCAAATTCTATTGTCGCCCTCTGCTCTACGGCAATGCGGACCGCCTGCACATTTCCAATGGTCCGTGCCGCCGTGATGCCTCTTTCAAAGGGAAGCGGCCAGTCATAGCCATAATTGGGAATACCCAAATTAATTTTCCCGGCAGGGATTTCCGTAAGCGCATACTCCACTACTCTCCGCACTTGATTCAAGGGCGCTACCGCCATAGGCGGACCGTAGGTATAACCCCACTCATAAGTCATAAGAAGCACATAATCCGCCGCTTCTCCCAATGCGGCATAATCCTTTCCCTCATATAAAAGCCCCACCTGATCCGCCGAGGTTTTAGGTGCAAGCGCAACCGAGGTTTCATAGCCGTTTGCCCGCATCGTGTCAGCCACCTGCCACACAAATGCCGTAAAAGCGTCTCTATCCTCCGCCAGAATATATTCAAAATCAATATCGACTCCCTGATATCCCTTCTGCCCCATAACGGTCAACAGATTATTTATCAGCTGCATAGTATACTCTTGATTATTCACTACCGAGTGAATTAACTGATTGTTAAACCTGCCGTCCGGTCCAAAAGGCGTCAGGGTCAAAACCGGCTTCGTGCCGTATTGCAGAGCGGCTTCTATCATCCACTCATCCGACCACATCGGATAAAGCAGTTCCCCTTCTCTCGTAAATCCATACGAAAATATGGGAAGCTCTGATAAAAAAGGAAGTGTTTCATTTAAAACCCACCTGCTGATAAAGGGATAAGCATAGCCTCCCACACGGATTGCCCTTTCCGCCTCCCTGATGCCGCTGCCGATGAAAAGAGCCTGCCCCAAGGCAAGCTCATAGGGATATAATAACTGATTGTCATAAATAAGCTGCTCCACACTGATACCATATGATGCAGCAATGGTATCCACATTATCTCCTGCCTCTACTACATAAATCTCCATTTTGCGCCGATTTCCGAATCCATTATGTATTTATTGTAATATATGCAGAGACAAGCCTTTTAATCACTCTAATCCTCCATGTCTGAACATTTTCTACACAGCCACTCTTTTACAGACATCCTTCAGACAGCATCTGTCGCAGTAGGGCTTGGTACGAGCCGTACAAACTTCCCTTCCGTGAAAAACCAGACGGTGGCAAAAATCGCTTCCCTCCTCGGGCGGAATAATCTTCCACAGCTCCTTCTCCACCTTAGCTGGCTCCTTGATGCCGTCCACAAGTCCCATACGGTTTGTCAGCCGTATGCAGTGGGTATCCGTAACAATAGCGGGCTTTCCGAACACATCGCCCATAATCAAATTGGCGCTTTTCCTGCCAACCCCCGGGAGCTTTAACAGCTTATCAAAATCATCCGGCACCTTTCCGCCGTACTCGTCACGCAGCATTCTCATGCAGGCACTGATATCCCTCGCCTTGCTGTTGCCTAAGCCACAGGGATGGACTATCTTCTCAATCTCCTCAACCGGTGCCTCCGCCAACGCATTCACATCGGGATATTTCTCATACAATCCCTCTACTACCACATTCACTCTGGCATCCGTACATTGTGCCGCCAGCCTGACGCTCACCAAAAGCTTCCACGCCTCATCATAATCCAAGGAACAGCCGGCATCGGGATATTCCTTTTTTAATCTGCTTATTATTTCTAATGCACGCTGTTTTTTTGTCATATCATTTGCACCTCATCTTTTCTCAAACTTGTATTTTCTTAACTGCTTGCTCTCCTGTTCTTCACAGTTATGCTAAAAACCTTCTATTCTACGCTGTTTTCTCAATTCTCTTCTTTTTTGAGCCCCTTCCCACTCAGCTTTTTCTGAATCTGATTCAACAATTAGCNCACACGGAACCTTTNTANNTCTNCCNTCATCATNCACACAAACCTCTGTAAAATATGCCCGATTGACCGAATATCTATTACCTGTCTGCTTTTCCTCGCAGTAAACGTCAACCCGAACCTCCATAGAGGTATTCCCTACATAGGTTACTTTTGCTTCTATTACAATAATATCACCTAATCCAACACCCTTTTTAAATTGAAGATTATCAACTGCCGCTGTAGTCACTGTCATTCCCGCATGGCGTATTGCAGCGATTCCCGCCACCTCGTCCATCCAGCTCATCAGTCTACCGCCAAACAACCGTCTGCTTGGATTGATGTCCTCATATTGAACACATTTTAGCCACTCTACCTTTGAATCACTTACCCTTTTTTTCTGCTGCATTTCATTCATCTCCCATGGCTAATCAGATACCGCCTTTTTCAAGTCTGCAATGTATAATGCCTGTTGCTTTTTCAGGTATGGCTTCACAAACGGTTTCATAAAAAGCTTTTTGGCTGTAACAGCTTCCGTGAAATCTATTTCCGTCTGCTCGCCCTTTTGCGTAAATATTCCGCTCCAATGACCCTTCATATTGTCGTTTTCCATATCAAATTCCCAGCGTTTATAGGCTTCCTTCCGGGTGACTGTAAAGGCAGTCGCATAGCCTTCTTTTGTATATTCGATAAATTGATTCTCATTTATTATCTCAATGTTACTCAAATCGCTGCGCCATGAATAATTGTCAAGCGAAGTGGCTATTTCCCATATTTTTCTGACATCACCTTGCAAAACAGCCTTGATATTTGATACTGCCATAATCAGAGCCTCCCTGTATCATTCCAGTCAAAAACACATGTCTGCTAAAGCTGCTCCCGTTGCAGAGTTTCGCCTGCTATTTCTTCAAGTACACTAACATTTTACCATTTTTATACTCATGACGCAATTCCTATAAATTTAATCTTTCAAACTCTGTCTCCGGTCTCCCACAGGCTCCGTTTTGACACAAATAATAAACACAGCCTTCCTCCGATATGGGATAATCCTCGGTGTATGGGGCAATATTCGTCAGTTCCTCTGCATTTGCATTTGTTTTAACCAGCACTGTAAGATTAAAATGCAAATTCTCCGCCAAATATTTTCTCAGAATTTCCGGCGCTTTTCCGGTTGCCGACACACAAACCAGTTCCTTTGACGGGTAAAGCGCCTCCAGCAAGGCTATAAGACCAAGACTGTGCCCATAAGGGAAATCACCCATTGCCCCTGCAAGAAAGCGGTTCTGACGCTCAGACGCCTCCTGCCACTTGGCATCTGCGGTATACCTTGCCAGTCGCCCAAATAACACCGCTGCTGCGGAATTTCCTGACGGTATCGCACCGTCATGGGTCTCCTTAGGACGTGAAATCAACTTTTCGGAATCCGAGGCAGTAAGGTAATACCCCCCTTTTCCCTCAGCCGCAAAATATCTCACAATCTGTTTGGCGCGAAGAACCGCTTCCTCTAAATAAGACGGCTCAAGGGTAGTCTCATAAAGCTCCAAAAGAGCAAGCCCGTAAACTGCATAATCGTCCAAATTTCCGGCATATGCGGCCTCACCGGCACGCCACCGCAAAAAAAGCCTGTCGTTTTCATCTGTCATCTGACTGCAAATAAAAGCCTGTGCTTTTTCTGCCGCTTTCTTGTACCGTTCTTCTCCTAAAATTCTCCCCGCCTTCGCCATGGCAACGATAGCCCATGCATTCCACGATAGGATAACCTTGTCGTCCAAATGAAGCCTGACGCGCTTTTTCCGATACTCATAAAGCTTCTCTCTGCTTTCTTTGATGGAATCCGGCAGCTTCGGGGCAGACTGTCTGCCATCTCCTCTCCCTGCAATCAAATTAGGGATAGACTTTCCTTCAAAATTTCCTTTATCCGTAATGTCATACAACTCACAAAATTCTTTTCCCTTTTCTTCGCCCAGTACTCCCAGCACCTCGCTTTGCGTAAAATAATAATATTTTCCTTCAACACCCTCGCTGTCCGCGTCCTGTCCACAGAAAAATTCCCCCATTTGTCCGCCTAACTCCTTTAACATATAATCAAGGGTTCGTCTGGCAATCTCTTCATAAAATGCGTCCTTTGTCAACTGGTAAACCTCCAGATACGCGATAACTAACAAGGCATTGTCATAAAGCATTTTCTCAAAATGAGGAATCAACCATCTATCGTCTGTGGAATATCTGGAAAAACCACCGGCGATATGGTCAAAGATTCCTCCCACCGCCATTGCATACAAGGTGTGCTCTACCATGGGAAGAATATCCTGTCGATTCTCCGCACAGGCATAGCGCATTAAAAAGAAAAGATTGTGGGGAATCGGAAATTTCGGTGCCTGTCCGAAACCGCCATACTGCTCGTCATAGTTCTGCAGAAATATATCAACCGCTCTTTGCAGCAAAGCCCGATTTGGTATGCCGGGTGTCTGCTCCTCCACAACAGCTTTCGCAAGATTGCTACCTAAATAAAGCAATTCCGCCTTTTGCGTCTTCCAAAGCAAAGCAATTTCTTTCAAAATATCCACAAGACCATGCTGACCGTATCTGGCATTTTTCGNAAAATATGTTCCTACAAAAAACGGTTTCTGGTCCGGTGTAAGAATCGCCGTCAGAGGCCACCCTCCGGAACCGTTCACAGCCTGACATACATTCATATATACCGCATCAATATCCGGACGCTCCTCCCTGTCTACCTTAACGGAAATATACTCCCGATTCAGGATTTCTGCGACCTCCTCGCTCTCAAAGGATTCATGTGCCATCACATGGCACCAGTGACAGGTAGAGTAGCCAATACTCAAAAATACCGGCTTATCCTCCTTTTTTGCTCTTTCAAATGCTTCCTTACTCCATGGATACCAGTCCACCGGATTTTCTGCGTGCTGTAATAAGTAAGGGGATTTTTCGTGTATTAAATGATTCATGGCGTTCTCTCTTTCTTTTTTATATTCAGATTACATTTATACAAATAAGTACAGCCCATTCTGTGAGCTGCACTTACCCTGATATACTCTAATCTGTAATATTCCCCATATGCCATAAAATCAAACCTGTAGCTTTTGTGCTTTCACGCCCCCTCAATTAAAAAATGTTAAATGCAAAATATCCCAGTCATGCACTTTTTCAAAATCTCACTCTAAAATCGACAAATTATTCAAACACGGTGACAGATGNATCATAATTTANTACTAANATAGNATCNNATNATTTTATTNTCTNTTTATGCATTTTATTTAGCATAATAGCTTCTTCATCTGTATAATCATCTTTGTTAGGTTTGGTAGGATGTTCATTGTGGAATGATAGGTGCAATCTCTTTTAGAGCCTCCTCTTCCAATTCTTTACTTCTTTGCAGCATAGCAATCAACATTTGACGTTTAGCCTTGGCTTCTTCTACATTCTCGGGAGTCTGAGCGGACAAATTATGCATACATTTTTCACACATGCTTATAATTTCTTCGTATTTTGAAATTGCCATTATTATAGGTCTATTATCAATATCATCCATCAGATGCATACTGAGTTCAAGAAATTGCTTGATGCGAAGCTTGCCCTCATAGTGTATGAAAATATGCGGAAACAGACATTCAATCGTCATAAGATTTTTATTGTTTTCTTTTTGAAGCTCATTGCACCAATTGTCATATATGACCAATCNATACCCAACAAGCGGCTGATNAGANNCATTGNTTTTATTACTCAAAAGAAAAAATCCTCTTNNCAAGGTTTCCCTGCACTTAGCAGCAGTGGAAATGGTTTTCTGACAAGGTTTTACAAGAAGCATATCAGAATTTTTGAC
Source organism: Bacillota bacterium (assembly GCA_009177215.1). Lineage (GTDB taxonomy): Bacteria > Bacillota > Clostridia > Lachnospirales > Lachnospiraceae > Acetatifactor. The sequence continues at coordinate 12,300 of WFLY01000031.1, read as the reverse complement.
ATACCATTCCGGAAAACTCTTTAACTGCCCAAAAGACATGACGGAATTCTTTTCGTCATCACCATCCAGAAAGGGAATACCTTTTAAAATTTTCCCCTGTTCAGAAAACCCGGTAGCCAATATGATGTCTGTGTACTCATTTGGAATAACGATTATGGGGTATCCGCTTAGAATATTATCTACTGCCAGATGAATAAATTCTTTTTCGGAACAGTTCGCCCTGCTATGAACCTCACCAGTCAATCCGTATACCATAAGACAATTTTCCAAAGCCTTTTCAGGTCCCCAGGAATAGCCAAAACATATGGCGGAAAAAGCAGATTGAAGAATATATTCCGTGTCATCATTTATTTGCCGGTTCATGNAATNCATATGTTNCTCAAGNCCCATANAAAGCTTGACTGCTGAAAGTATGGCTGGTGTTGCCATACTGTGAGGCCAGTTTCTACCTGAAAAATCCGCAATAGGGGCATAGGGCAGCAATATATGCTCAAAATTAGCATTTGCAGCAGGTCGAGAGGCCGGAAAAAGAATTCCGTCAATTGTACAGTCAAGTACTTCTGACAATTCTACAAGAAGAGACAGTTCCGGCATTGCATGACCATTCTCCCATTTACTTACTGCCTGTGGACTTATGTTTAGCTGACTGGCAACCTCCTCTTGGGTCAGTCCTTTATTTTTTCTTAATAGTGCAATTTCCCTGCCTGTTTTCACGCTGTCAAACATTTTAACCTCCTTATCTACTTATAGAAATAGAATAAATCAATCCTCATTCTCACACATCCTTCCTATCTGTCTGCCTTATGGAAGGAATAATGGTTAGCTTTATACACCATATTGTATGGAAGCAAAACCAATTATACAATACTTGAGAAGTTAAGTGTAAAAATGAAAAATCAACCTGTAGTTTAATCCGATTTCCGTTCCTTTACACTGCCTACAAGATTATGCATTGCGATTAGTCTTTCCACTGTATCCAAGAGATTTATCTCACACATTTGTTATCCCCCTCATTTACCAATCAAAAATTTCTTTTCTCAATGCCTCATATTCTGCCATGGATATTTTTTCATCACGATAAGTAAAATCGCTGTTTTCATCATATTTGTCATGGGGTGAATCCCAATATTCTGCTCCTAACTTAAATTCGTCTGCAATATTCCCTTCACCATCGTACCTCGTTAACCAATATGTCTGCCTTCCCGCATGCGTAGTATCACTATGCACAATCCATGTTGCACTATCGTAATCTGTATAAAATAAAACCCCTGCTGTACCCTCCCCTTCTGACAACACATATACTTTCCCGTTTCTTGCATCAAAATATATACCGCCATAGGGACCGTTCACAATCTGTTCGTTTTCGCCATCATTATCCAAATCAATCCGTTCTCCGACAGAATAACTAAAATAATCTTCCTCATCAACCATTAACCATTCAAACATTATAACTGATTCTTCTTCATTGTCATAAAATGCCGGAATATCACCAGCGAGAAATGCATCCAGTAACTCTTCCGATTCAGACTTTACGGTGGAATCTGATCCAAATGTTTCAGAAGCTGTTTCCTCATTATTTCTTCCACATTCTGTTAATAAAAGCAGCAAAGAAAATAACAATATTTTTATAAAACCCCCGTTTCCCATTCCTCTTTTCTTCCCTCCTGCAAACAGCTTTTATTCCTATCTGACTTTTCAATCTCAACCTTTATTTATGATATGGCATCCATTACATATATAAAAGAGAGCGCTGAACCGCTTCGGTTCTCCATAATAACCCTAAGTGCGAAAAAGGCTCAAACATTGCTAATTTACACACGAGGCAGAACATTTTGCTCATTTTTCTGCAACAGCGCATACACCCTTTCCCGAGGAATTTGCTCCTGCCCGGCATATGACATCATATCCCGCAGCCGCTCTTCCACATAACGCTCCGGCTCATCCTTCATGATTCCGACGATAATTTTAAACTTCCGGTATGCTTTCGGAAATTTGGCAGGAAATTCCCGGATAAATTCCTCCGCCGGAATGTCCGAAACCAAAACTTCACTCGCAACGGATTGAACCAGCACCTCCTTTATAGCCTGCTTTTCCACTGACGTAATCCCTTTTGGCACACATACAGCCACCGCAGGTTTTAGAATCTGCCTTTTCCCAAGCGCTTTCATGAACATATGAGAAAACAACCCCACAGCTACTATATAATCCGCAACCATCCCCTGACGCAGCGGAGAAACTATTACAATATCTTCCATGCCCTGCTCTGCCATCCGTTCCGCTTCCGTTCCTGATGCCACGATCTTATTGTCTTTCTTTTGATATGCTATGAGAGATTTTTCTTTTAACACAATCCCCCTGCCCTGCACATGGATCATGATATCCGCAGGCTCATATGATATATTCTGCCCAATTCCTTCTTCAATTCCCTGTTCTACCCCTTTTTCCTCATTTTCCTGATTCCTCATCAACAACGCCATAAGCTCATGTCTCCATTTTCTCTGTAATCAAATTATGTACTATTTTAGCGTCCTGCACCGGTGGAAAGATCCGTGGTATCAAGCAAAGTGATGCAGGGGGCAGTAGTTGCGTTTCGTTTCATCCAATTATTGAAATCGAGAGAACCTTTTATCCAGTTTTCATCAGTTACTCTTCGTCCGTTGCGCATACGGTCTTCAAGAATCGTATCATCACAGACATTTAACCTCTAACAGTTTCTTTATATCCTCATAATGTTCTTGGCATATAACTCTATAATGTATCCAGCCACCATCGCCACAAGGATATTTATTATCAATATATTCTTGAGTGTATTTTTTCATCTCATCATAAATCGCTTCATATTGCACATTTGTTAATCTCATCATAACTGTAAATGCACCAGCTTCAGCAAAGATATTACACATAAGCTTTTTCTTTTTATGATGTCCTATTCCCCATCCATATTTATTCCCATAGGGGAAAACCACTTTCTGTTCTGTACTAAAAGCAGTTGTCAACCAATCATTTATCATAGAAAAGCGTTCTGCATTTTCTGCACAGTACTCCGTCATTTCTTCTATTGTTGGCACGACTTGTTTATTCAGCATTCTTTCGTACATAATTACCCTCCAAGTTCAAATTCATACTTGTTTTTAACTCTTCACAAGTCGAGTAGACAAGCGGCTCACGCCGCAAGCCCCTCACAGAACCATACGTGCGCCTTTCACGCATACGGCTCCTCATAGTAACATTCGCTTTTAGAATATCTTTATCAGCCTGCTTAATTGCCGATACTAAAGCGTCTTTATCACATTTTCCATCTAACCATTGTTGCGCTGGAACAGATATTAAATCCCAACCAGACGCAACAAACTTCTCCATAATAGATTTTAATTCTTCCATAATGCTATTCCTTTGAAGTGAACAAACTGGAAATTCGCTACTCATTTAATTTAATCTTATCAATTCCTAAGATATTGCGAGAAGAAATATACACAAAATCATTTTCTATATGTGTGCACCCTGATAGCTTTAACGGAGTATAAATTACTCTTATCTTTTCTAATGTATCTTTATTCCAAAGGGCGATTTCCGAGCAAGGGAAAGAAACTGTTACCAGCATATCCTCATATATCCCTGCACAAACAAACATTTTTTTGTGCACCTTCTTCATCGAAGTTTCGATTTCAAAGTTTTTCATATCAATTTTAAAAAGTTTTCCATCGTGACTTGCGGCATATAAAGTTCCTCCATCGATATACAAACTACCAATGTTTTTCTTCCCTAAAACAAGTTTTTTTTCAATGGAAAAAGTAGATTTATCCAATAGCAGCAATTCCCCGTCTACTGTTCCGCAAATCAAGTATCGATCATATGTTTTAATGCTCCACATACTGCTTTCGGAAACAATAAACTCTTTTATCAGATACGACTGTTTGTCAAGGGTAATAATCTTTCCATTCCGGATGGAACAATAAACAATATCATTATCAACTGTTATCCCGCATATATCAGAACTTAAATCATTGCCTAATTGCCATTTGCCAAGCAACTCATAATTCTTTTGACTTAATACATAAAGTGTACAAAAATCATATACAAAAATTTGTTCATCATCTGCAATTAGTTTTCTTGATAACCCTTCCCTCTCGAAAACTGTCTTTTGACAGATAATGTTTCGGGAATATTTATCGATTTTAAGCAAATCTTTCCCATTCATGCAGTCAATACACTGCTCTGTAACATTGAAACCTGTGACGATTCCACCCAACTCTGCTATGTGTTCCATACTTTCACCTCGTATAATTCCAGTTGCCGTTCTAAGCTACACAAACAGTATACCATGCCATTCAATATAAGTCTGCTTTTTTCAAACATTCCTGTTCTGTTTCCTGACAATACCCGCCCTTTCGCCCTCACTTATGATACGGCTCTCCATTATTAANCCGATACGCCCGGTAAATCTGTTCACACAAAATAACCCNNATCAGCTGGTGAGGGAAAGTCATATCCGAAAAGCTGAGTGCCATATCAGAGCGGGCAAGGACGCTCTTGTGAAGCCCGAGGGAGCCGCCAATTACGAAAACAATGTTGCTTTTGCCGCTGACTGCCGACTTTTCCAGCCAGTTTGCAAATTCCGCCGAGGAANATTTTCTGCCGNCAATNTCCAAAGTACAAACAAGAGCATCGTCTTTTATTCTGGATAAAAGACGACTGCCCTCCTTTTCTTTGATTTGCTCTTCTAACGCCTCCCCTGCTTTATCGGGAGTCTTTTCGTCCGCCACCTCAACAATTTCAAGGCAGCAATATTTGCTCAGGCGTTTCTCAAATTCACCAATAGCGTCGCGATAAAATTTTTCTTTGACCTTACCCACACATAAGATTGTAATTTTCATACTATTATAATACCTTTGTACAATTTAGCGCATTCTGAATCAAAACGGAAACAACACCCTTCTTATTTCTTGCCCTCATGTGCTTTGGCACACCTTATCTTGGATACACCATATCATAGACTGTCTCATCTATAAACTGATCCAAAAAATCCTGATCTAAATTCATAAACTGGCGGTTTAATTTCTCTTTAATTTTATCATACCTCTTAAAATACACAACCTCTTCCGCCGCATCCTGCATATAAAGTTCCCTGTCGATTTCTTCTGCCTTGAGGTTATCCTTGCACCATTTTTCCATGGTATCACGAAGCGAATTCTCAGATTCCGCTTTCTTTGCAAAAATGTTTGCATTTCGCATGGATACGCCGCCCATTACAAAAAACAATATAAACAGCGCACTCGAAATACCATAAAACATATATGGGTTACCTACATTTAGGGGAATTACACCTAACGCCAAAAGCACGATTACCACAATGCCAAGCGTTCCTATAATCAAAAACATATATGCGGAAGCACGATTATCCTCAGCCCTTGAAGCGCTGCTTTGATACATTCCTGAGGAACCCAATGCATTTTTCTGGGCATTCATTTCCTCGTCTTGAAAATCTGCATTTGAGGCAGCCTCCGCTTCCTTTAGGAAAAAAATTCTCATGATAGCGTCAGCCTGACGCTTATCCTTTTCCAGAACCTGTATTTCATAGACATCTTCCTCTTCTTCATATCTGATATCCACACCTTCCAGCTCGTTATATTCTAAAAAGCTTTTCAATGCCGTCATCTGTTCCTTATCTCCAAAAGTTAATGACACCTGACGTTTTTCAATCAGCTCCGCTACCAGCTTAGCCCCACAGTCGGTACACACCTTGATTCCTTCCCGATACTCGTTTTTGCATTTTGGACACCATGGCATAACAGTAAACCTTCCTTTCTTAGCACAACAAGTTACCCGAAAACCGGGTAACTTGTCTCCTTTAACATTCGTAATCTATACAAGCTCTGTCGCAGGTAACGCTTCGCACATACTTACCTGCCTCCACATGATCAGGATGAGTTTGATAATTCTGTAATGCCTCCACTGTCTCAAAGGTAGAAATCAACGCAATATCACGGTTGCTGGAAGAAAGCTCATTTATAACAATCTGAATTTCAAGCGCTCCCGGCACCTTGTCTTTAATAGGCAAAAGAAGCTCTTTAATTTTTACCCCCGCTGCTTTCTTTTCTTCTGCCGATAACTCTTTTGCAAAATTCCAAAATACAATATGCTTTACCATAACCTCACCCGTCCTTCACTAATTCTTTACCTGCTCAGGTACTCGTCGATTCCTTTTGCGGCTGCTTTGCCGGCTCCCATTGCCAGAATAACGGTTGCGGCTCCGGTCACGGCATCACCGCCTGCGTAAACGCCCTCTTTCGTTGTCTTTCCGTTGTTCTCATCAGCCACAATACATTTCCAGCGGTTGGTCTCCAGCCCCTGTGTGGTAGAAGAAATCAAAGGATTGGGAGAAGTTCCCAGTGACATAATCACTGTATCAAGCTCCATTACAAACTCAGAACCTTCTACCTCAACCGGGCGGCGTCTGCCGGATTCGTCAGGCTCGCCCAGCTCCATTTTAATACATTTCATACCAGTTACCCAGCCTTTGTCATCGGCAAGGATTTCAGTGGGATTAGTCAGAAGATCAAAAATGATACCTTCCTCTTTTGCGTGATGCACTTCCTCCACTCTTGCGGGAAGCTCCTCCTCACTTCTACGGTAAACAATATGCACCTCAGCGCCCAGACGCAGAGCGGTTCTTGCAGCGTCCATGGCAACATTACCGCCGCCGACTACTGCAACTTTCTTTCCATACATAATAGGTGTATTGGAATTCTCGTCAAATGCTTTCATCAGATTACTTCTGGTAAGATATTCATTTGCGGAAAAAACGCCGTTTGAATTCTCTCCGGGGATACCCATAAATTTGGGAAGTCCGGCGCCGGAACCAATAAATACCGCACTAAAGCCCTCCTCATCCATCAGCTCATCAATAGTGACCGCTTTACCCACTACCACATTGGTCTCTATTTTTACACCCAAGGATTTNACATTTTCAATTNCCTGTGCCACAACTGCATCCTTGGNCAGACGAAACTCGGGAATGCCATATACCAATACTCCGCCCGCCTCATGCAGCGCCTCAAAAATCGTTACATCGTAACCCATCTTTGCCAAATCGCCGGCACAGGCAAGACCCGCGGGGCCGGAACCGATAACAGCTACTTTTTTGTCCTTTTTTTCAACTGCTCCCTGAGGCTTAAAGCCGTTTTCTCTCGCCCAATCAGCCACGAAACGCTCCAGTTTACCGATAGATACCGGATCTCCCTTGATTCCTCGGATACATTTTCCCTCGCACTGAGTTTCCTGAGGACATACACGTCCGCAGACAGCAGGTAAAGCACTGGACGCACTGATAATCTGGTAAGCCGCCTCAATATCGCCTTCCTTTACCTTCTCTACAAAGCCGGGAATATTAATTGCCACGGGGCAGCCCTTAATACACTGCGCATTTTTACAGTTAATACATCTGGAAGCCTCTGTCATAGCCTCTTCCATATTGTAGCCCAAGCAAACCTCTTTAAAGTTTGCGGCACGTTCCTTTGCATCCTGTTCTCTGACAGGCACCTTATTTAATACGTCCATTTTTTCCTCATTTCTGCGATGCCCTTTTCGCATAACAAGTTTGCGGATGCATCGCAGACACAAACTTGCGTTTTTTAGTTTACTCGCAGTGACCGCAGCCGCCGTGATGAGTGTCACCCTCCGTTACCTTCAGTAAATCTCTTCCTTCTTTGGTCTTATACAGTGTCTGACGTCTCATTGCCTCGTCAAAATTCACTGCATGACCGTCAAACTCAGGTCCGTCCACACAGGCAAATTTCACCTTGCCGCCCACCGTCACACGACATGCACCGCACATTCCCGTACCGTCCACCATAATAGGATTTAGGCTTACAACAGTAGGGATATTTAGTTCCTTCGTCAAAAGACATACAAATTTCATCATGATCATAGGACCGATTGCCACGCACACATCATACTGCTTGCCCTCTGCCACCAAATCCTTTATAGTCTGAGTTACCATACCGCTTCTTCCGTAAGAGCCGTCGTCCGTAGTAACATAGAGATTTCCTGCTACAGCCTCCATCTCCTTTTCCAGAATCAGCAAATCCTTTGTCTTGCTTCCCACGATTACATCAGCGGCAATTCCACGCTCGTTCAGCCATTTTACCTGAGGATAAACCGGCGCGGCGCCTACACCTCCTGCCACAAACAGAATCTTTTTGTTCTTAAGTGACTCTATATCCTCTTTTACAAATTCGGAGGGGCAGCCCAAGGGACCCACGAAATCATGGAAGGAATCTCCCTCCTCCAAATGTGACATCAGCATTGTGCCTGCACCTACAGTCTGAAATACAATCGTAATTGTTCCCTTCTGCCTGTCATAATCACAGATAGTCAATGNAATTCTCTCACCNTCGCTATCCATACGGACAATNNCAAACTGTCCGGGCTCACAGGATTTCGCAACCCTTTTTGCTTCTACCTCCATAAGATAAATGTTGGTAGTAAGCTCTGTNTTTTTAACAACCTTGTACNTAATTCACCTCTCCATCCCTATTCTTGGGATTCTCTTTGTATTCCAACTAAAGTATAGTTGTTGTTACCATCCTTTTGCAACTTGAAAAGTTCTCCTGTATAGACATTTACTGCAAAATTATTTCCAGTTTTTGTCAAAATCCCTTCAGCATCCTGCAAAATTTCCGCAATCACATAATAATGACCTTCATCGTTAATATTAATCACATACTGATATTGATATTTGTACATTGCTTCGGAATCATCAAAGTATCCCTGCGCATCACGAATCTTGCCAGTAAATGCGACATAATCGACCACATCAGTCATTGCCTGTTCGGGTGTATATTCCGTATTTAATACCAAATTATAATTGCATTCCGCAACATTTCCCACTACTCCATCTGATATTCTGGCAAATTTAAAAGTAGCTTTTCCAAGAGGCATGGGTATCGGTGCCGTATATTGTGCCGAAGAAGCCGTCGGCTCGGTTCCGTCCGTAGTATAGTAGACATCCTCATCATCCCCCAATATCTCAATATAAGTGGGTACGCTGTAATCCCCACTGAATGCACTGACCTCAGGTTCCGGAATCTCATCAATTTCAATGTGATACTCTCCCGTCACCACATCGCTGCCAATACCCTTCTCGTTTACAAAATATGCCTTGATCAGGTAATTACCTTCCTCCAAAATAATGGGAGCCGTATACTGGGTACTTTCCGTCGTAGGCTCACTTCCGTCCAAGGTATAATATATTTTCCCCTTACCTACGGCAGTTATCTTCAAGGGCTGGACACTGGTATAAAAGCCATACTTTACACTAAACTCCGGTTTTCTTGCAATGTAATCCTGATAGGTGGACATTATTTTTTCATTGTTGCTTGACATGAGCAGCTCATTTACAGAGTGGTAATCTTCTCTGGCACGATATATGGCTATCAGCTTTCCGTAAGCGCTTTCAAGCTGCTCCGTGGTAGCCTTTTCATCCCGCACGATACTGCGCAGGAGATATTCATATTCCACTTTGTTGTTTTTTAAAAAAAAGACCTCTGCTAAAGCAAACTTTACGGTAATGCTCTCCTGATCCAGCTCTAATGCACGACTGTAATAATTCACAGCCTTATCATACTGCCCACGCTCTACGCATTGCTCAGCTTTTGCAACCTGATATTCTAACGACTGATATTGATAAAAGAGGATTCCGAAAATTCCTCCTACAAGCAGCATCAGGATACCTGCAATGCTCAAAATCATATTGCGGACACGTTTCCTTGAAGCTCTGTTTTCAGGCACCTCTTTCCTTCGGTCATCAGCAGTCTGTGCCTCCTCAAAGGCATCCTCTGCAATACCGCTTATAATTTGCTCCATATTAATTTCAAGCTCCGGTTCAAAATCAGGAACAATATGTATATCTTCACCACAATGTTCGCAATAGAGAGAATGTTCCGGCATCTTGGCACCGCAATTGGGACATTTCATAAATCCTGTACCTCTCTGTCTTCATCGGCATTACATATCATTGGTACTTCTGCAATGCCACCGATTCCACGCAGTTATTCATGAGCATGGCTATTGTCATAGGTCCTACACCACCCGGCACAGGCGTAATGGCACTGCACTTTGGTGCAACATCATCGTAATCCACATCACCGCAAAGCTTATTGCTCTCATTACGATGAATACCCACATCTATTACTACAGCGCCGTCCTTCACATACTCGGCAGTTATCATTTTAGGCTTGCCAACCGCAACTACCAAAATATCGGCACGCTTCGTAACCTCCTTTAAATCCTTGGTACGGCTATGTGCTACCGTTACCGTTCCGTTTTCCCTAAGCAAAAGCAATGCCATAGGCTTACCCACAATATTGCTTCTTCCAATCACCACGCATTCCTTACCGGCAATTTCCACACCGGAACGCTTCAAAAGCTGAATAATACCGGCCGGAGTACAGGATACAAAGCCTGTCTTTCCGATACAAAGCGCACCCACGTTCTGAGGATGAAAGCCATCCACATCCTTACTCGGACGAATTGCATTTAAAACCTTCTCCTCCTCAATATGCCCCGGAAGGGGAAGCTGCACCAAAATTCCGTTTACATCAGCTCGCCCGTTCAACTCCGCCACCAAATCAAGCAGCTCTTTTTCGGTGGTACTCTCCTCCAACTCATAGGCAAGAGAACGAATACCAATTTCTTCACATGCTTTTTTCTTATTGCGTACATAAACACTGGAGGCAGGATCGCAACCCACCTGAATCACGGCAAGAGTTACCTCTACACCCTCTGCCTTCATCTCTGCCACTTTTTCTTTCAATTCTTCCTTAATCTGCGTGGAAATTACCTTTCCGTCAATTATCTGCGCCATGCTTTCCTCTCTTCTGCCTTTTCAGGCTGCCATTAAAAAAGTCCTGTAATCACACCGTTATCATCCACATCGATACTGTAAGCCGCCGGCTGTTTGGGGAGACCCGGCATAGTCATAACCGCGCCCGTGAGTACCACCACAAATCCCGCTCCCGCCGACACATATACCTCCCTGATATTCAGCTCAAAGCCCACCGGGCGCCCCAATAATTGGGGGTCATCAGACAGAGAATATTGATTTTTCGCCATGCAGACAGGAAAATGTCCAAAACCCAACTCCTCAAGCTTTGAAAGCTGCTTCAATGCTGTAGGTGCAAAGTTCACATTTCCGGCACCGTAAATTTCTCTCGCTACAGTCTCAATCTTTTCCTTCAGGCTTTCACTATCCTGATATAAAAGTCTAAAAAGACTTGCCTTATTTTCCAGTGTCTCCAATACCTTCTGCGCCAAAGCAACTCCGCCTTCGCCTCCCTTTTCCCACACCTGCGACAAAGCAAACTCACAGTTTCTATCCTCACAGAAACGTCTTACAAAGGAAATCTCTGCCTCCGTATCCGTCACAAAGGAATTTAAAGTGACTACCACCGGTACTCCGAATTTATGCAGATTCTCAATATGCTTCTCAAGATTTACAATTCCCTTTTGCAGCGCCTCTAAATTCTCGGCATTCAAGTCCGCCTTAGCCACACCGCCGTTATATTTCAGGGCACGTACGGTTGCCACCAGAACTACAGCATCCGGCTTTAAGCCGGCAGCTCTGCACTTGATATCAAAAAACTTCTCAGCTCCCAAATCCGCGCCGAAGCCTGCCTCGGTGATACAATAATCTGCCATTTTCAGCGCAGTCTTGGTGGCACGCACGGAATTACAGCCATGGGCAATATTGGCAAAGGGTCCGCCATGCACAAGCGCAGGCGTATGCTCCAAAGTTTGGATTAAATTAGGCTTGATAGCATCCTTTAGAAGCGCAGCCATAGCGCCTACCGCCTTTAAATCTCCTGCCGTCACCGGCTCGCCCTCATAATTGTAGGCAACCACAATGCGGGATAACCTTTCCTTCAAATCCTTCATATCATCGGCAAGGCAGAGAATTGCCATGATTTCACTGGCAACGGTAATCACAAAATGATCCTCTCTCACAAAACCGTCCGTTTTGCCTCCAAGTCCCACTACAATATTTCGCAGAACTCTGTCATTCATGTCCTCACAGCGCTTCCAAACAATCTGTCTGGTGTCGATATTAAGCTCGTTTCCCTGCTGGATATGGTTATCCAAAAGTGCCGCCAGCAGATTATTGGCAGAGGTAACGGCATGAAAATCTCCTGTAAAATGAAGGTTCAAATCCTCCATAGGTACAACCTGAGCATATCCGCCGCCTGCGGCACCGCCCTTGATTCCAAAGCATGGACCCAATGAAGGCTCACGCAGTGCGATAAT
>WFLY01000261.1 GCA_009177215.1 Bacillota bacterium | reverse complement strand
CTGTACTGCATAGGCATAAAATTAACTGTTTTTCAGAAAAGTTATCGCGAGTTATTTGGCGGAAAACTTTGATTTTATCAGCTTTCTATCTGAAAGTCGGGATAACTCAAAAGTCGGGATAACTATTCTTTATCAAGAATTATTGACAAGAATAGCAAGCACTGCCTGTGGACGTCCACAGACAGACTTTTCACAGATTTTTTCCTGCGGAACATCTGCGAAAATTGGCCTGCATAAGGGAATCCCCCTGACAATGTCGTCAACTTAAGACGATACTCCGCTAACTATAAATTTACACGTATGTAAAAACCATTTGTTATTCCATGATGCCCTGCTTTTCTTTTGAAATGCCTGTCAGGACGGATAATTGACCGTACATTTTGTATGTGATGCATCAGCCGGTCAAGTTTCTTTTTGTAACACCGGATATTTATTAAGCATCTGACATATCGGGAAACTGCCCCTATGATATAGCTTCTGTTTAATTGATATTTATGATTACCGCTGTTCAGCTCTTCTTCTATCTCATCCTCCGCAGATGACTTGATCAGTGCAGACAGATTTGATATAAACAGAGCCGCGTACAGGTCCTGACGGATTGCCTGAGGATTTTTTCCTGAAAAGTTTTCTAAACGCGCCCTGGTTTTGAGTTCACCGTATTTAGTCTCTATCGACCATCTTTTGTGATACAGATCCTTATGGTATTCCGTACCTTGGTGGTTTCCAAAAAGATTGCTGACAAGTATATGCGGTTCTTCACCTGAAGTGTCTTTNATNACGCGCATTTTTACAGTNCTGNCTTTGTGAATATCTGACANTATATGGTCTCCGTCNGGNCATGCGTTGACACATTTGAGGAAAGAATGCGTACACCGGAGCAGATAAAAGAATCCCTTATCCTCAAGTTCGTATATAAGTTCCCTGGATGGATACCCGCGGTCAAACAGGATTAAATTTTTGTAACCTTTGCCATTTGTCAGCGCCCCTGATGAGAGGAGCCTGTGGGCATGTTCCCTTTCNCCGACGGATATGCCCGTAAACACGGCNTCCACAATCAGGNCATTCGTAANANCATATAATGCCGTCAGCCTTGCGGAAGGATAAGAATGCTGACTGCCGCCTTTTAAGCCAAATTCAGTCTCATTATTTTTGTTATGATCAACGGGAATTTCTGAACCGTCAACGGCAAATATACGGTATCCGTCCCATGTCTCCGGATGGTCCGTAAACTGAAATATATCTGTTGATAAATTAAAAACCTCTTCAAAAGCATGCGGGGATATTTTGTACCGTGCTTTTGAAAAAGCCTGTTTGGAAACAGAATACCCTTTTTCCCCAAAAAACAGATCCAGCTCTGTAGGAAGAGACTTACGCGGCAAAGCCAGTATAAAATAAAGCACATCTTGGAATGAAATCTTTCTGTTTCTTGTAAAGGCATTTTTTTCCAGACAGTGCTTTTCCTTAAACGAATCGGAAGCAATAAGATTTTTAACATTTTTAATAAGTCGGCAGATACTGTTTTTCTTGAACATATGGATACCTCGCAATCAATTTGATAATCAATTGCGGGGCAACATTTTGGGGTTTACTTGTCAAGTGATTTTACTGATTTTATATAAATTTTTATATATCTTTTGGTAATTGGGTGAGTGTCGTCTTAAGTTGACGACATTGATCCCCCTGACCCCCTTTCAATGCAAAATCAGAATAATTTTGCATTGAAAAAACATCATAGCAAATATATTTCTNTCATAGTTACTCTCCGAATTTCAAAGTATAATGCAAAACAGCGACTATAGATTCTTCTCGAAAATCGCTGTTTTATACAAACTGTAAATCAATAATTTTTTGACTTGTTATATTAACGAAAATACCTTTTAAACAAGACTCTTTATACAAACAACCAAACAGATACATGCCTCAATTAAACGGCAATTCCTCATCAATTTCAAACACTACTTTAATTGTGGAAAGTTTAACAATCATATTTCTTAAAATGAGTTTTTGAGAATCCCTCGTTGATTTTTTAAACCACATCAAGAAATCTTTTACCACACAACACGGTATTGCAATATCCGTTCTACAACTATATCCCCCCGTAATTATGCCTCCAATAATTTGAGCATTATTTTGAATATAATCCTCAAACATATTTTCTTCTAATGCACTCTCAAGTTTAGATATAAACTTCTGTGTATCATAATTAAACTTCTGTGTCATTTTATAGCTGATTAAAGATTTCAATATGTA
>WFLY01000089.1 GCA_009177215.1 Bacillota bacterium | reverse complement strand
TATTCAACCCTATTTACTTCCATTATTTATCCTCCCTAACAAAACCAAAATGCTTTTCAATGATGCTTAAAGTGNTTTNAANNNTATCTTGCNNTATTCTCTCNATATACCTNAACCCACTGNTAANAATATTATCTTTCTCTTTNTGATNATNACAGTTTAATGCCNCTATTACATTATCAAGCANTTCCTTCCNATCTTGAAAAGATAAAATAAACTGATAGATTTCATCCTTATCTACCCTGTCAAAATAGTGTTTCCTCTTCATTTCATCNGNTGCANACAAAAGAATCACATGGTCATAATCAGTTATTTTTTTCAAAANCTCCAATGGTATTATGGCATCAGCAATCACTTTCTGATTCTGCGAAAGCTTAATAAGATCCATGATTACAAACTCAGCTTCTTCCATCAATTCCTCATGCATCCAATCCGCATATTTACGTGGCTCCTGTGCAAAGAATCCATGCCAATCTTTACTTCTATCAATACTCAATGCAGGTTGAAATTCCGATTTTGCAATCGCCCTATATTCATCATAATGATCACCTTGACGATATCTATAAATTCCATGTTTTTCTTCAATCAGCTTTGCCATGGTAGTTTTCCCGCCATACGCTCCGCCGCATAAGAAGTACACATTTTTTAATTGTGCTTTTATTATGTTATCTGATATTTTCATGTATAATCTCCTTTCACAAATAAAAAACCACTTACAAAAGTTAAGTGGCATATCTCAAAAAAATTATACACAAATAAACCGTATCTAAGATACAGAAAAACTCATATGCATAGTAATTCCCTTGAGACATACCAAGTTTTGCAACACAAAAAGACTAAGTTTTAAACTTAGACATTAACAATACAAATTGCAAAATAATTATCTCAATTTCATTACTAACACACGTAAGCCTCCTCTCTGCTAACTATATTCCAAGAATATCATAAAAACTTCATTGAATCAAGCAATTCCCTTACTGTTTCTTTCAAATCCCGATTGTGATTTGAAAGAAACAGTAAGGGAAACATTAGGTGTTATATTTTGTTATTAAAATCTTCGCTAACCCTTGAAAACACTAAGTTTATCTACGATAAACTTTTTATCGCAGGTGAGCTTTCCCTTATCGTTTCCCAAAGCCATTTTGCAAATGGCTTTATTATATCTTCCCATAGGGCATTATGAACCCTAATAAGGGAAACAAAATCTTATAAAATAGTATAGCACAAAACATATGGGAATTGGCAAACTGATTGAAATGCTTTCAAAAAATCAATGAAAAGAGGACAGATAAAAAATGAATATTATTTATGCAACATACAATATCCATCATAACAGTATTGACGTATATACATATGCCGGCTATTTTTTGCGGATAGACTGCAATAAAACAGAAGAAAGATTGAAAATCACTCCCTGCTCTGAATGTGCATTAAATGCTTTGGCAATAGACGAACCGCTTGAATATACAAGGCTCTATCTTGAGGGAAATGTGCAGATGTGGGTGGATGCAGAAGATTCTTTAGAACTATGGTAAAAATTTTATGGGCTGGAGAACCAGCCCTAACCCTTCTTATAACTGTATTTTCAATCCGTCATACGCAAAATGTATTGAGTTCAATCCTCTTTCCAATTCTCTATAATCATCATATGATTTTCCCCAGTCTTCCTCTAAATGTGTAATAATAACTCTTTTGATTTCATACTGTTTCCGTATCGTATCAATTTCATCTAAAGTAAATAGTTCTTTTCTCAAGGGGTTATCTTCATTTAATACAAAGCCATCTTTTAATATGTCCCCGACAATTGTATTGCCAATAATTAAAACATCTGCACCTTGAAATTTCTCTGACTTTGGAAACGGCTTTACATCGCATGGAGCATAAATTATTTTTTTGTTATTAGAAGAAATAAGAAATATCGCCACATGCTCTTGTTCATCTACCGGAACCAGCTCAACCAAAATATTGTCTTTTTTGTAAGCACGAATTTCTTTTGTGCTTACAAGATCGTTTGCCTCATAATATTCGATGACTGAGCCATACTTTGTACCTTGCTTTTTAATATCTTCGAGAATGGCAGGTAAAGAAGCAATTTCTATCGGATTATCCGGTTTCTTTCCCAGCGAATNGGCAAGCCAATCCATTTTNAATTGTTCNANCACACGCATTCCCATTGTGTGATCGGGATCNCAATGACTGTATAAAATATGTTCAACTTTCTGTATGCCGGAATTNTTCAATGAANNATTGATATCTTCCGGTGTATCAATCAATATATTCGCATCTTCAATAAACAGGCTGCATCCCGTTCTTGCATAAGGAAATCCTTTCTGTCGCGCTTCTGTACATACACGGCAACTACAACACGCCCTTGGCGTGCTGACACAGCCTCCGGAACCAAGTATGATTACATTCATATTCTGCCATCCTCCTTTTTTCATAAAATATTAATGTAAGTCTTTCGTTGATGACCTCTGTTTTNCCTGTCTGNCGATANCCCATTTTCTCATANAAATNACAGTTTTTNGGTTCCTGCAAAATTGTGTCCAATTCCCAATTTCCNNTTCCATGCATTTCTTCACATAACCGGATTGCTTTCTGTGCAATGCCTTTTCCNTGAAATTCCGGCAANATAAATATTGGAGAAATTCTTTTGTTTTTTNCATTTTCCTTTTTGTCAACAATACGGATAGCNCCGACTTTTTGTTGTCCAATACAGATAAAATAGTAAAATGTAAAATCTTGTTTCAAACGNGCTTCTACTTTTTCCATGTNTTCATTCGCAGGACTGGTGTCAAAATCCTGATATTTCTNTAATAATTCTNTGAAAGCTTCNACCTGCATAGCGTGTAGTTCTTTTGCATTGTCATTATTCGCCCTTGATAATGTTACTTCCATATGCAACCTCCGCATTAAATTAAATCAATCCTTTTGAGTTGGTGTATATTTTTATTTCTATAAACCAAGTCATCCCTTACAGTAAATCCAGTCTTTTCCCAGAAAGCATTGCCTAATAAATTTTTCTCAAATGCCACCAATGCCACTTTGTGTATGCCCTCTGCTTCCAAAGCTTTCATTGCTGAATCAACCAGCTTTTTCCCGATTCCCTGCCCCCTGTATTCTTTCTTAACAGTTGTGTGATGGATAAAGCCCCTGCGTCCGTCATGACCACTCATAATGACGCCTATGAGTTTTCCGTTGTCCTCAGCAACAAAGCATGTATTGGGATTTCGCAATAAATATTTGGCGATCCCTTCCCTTGAATCATCTGTTGTATTCAATCCCATACCTTCCGTATGTATCCATAGATCATATATCTTTTCAAAATCTTCAATATCCATTGTTCTAATTGTCATTATAACCGTTCCTCCGTTTGCTACTGCTATTCATTCTGAATTTTTCCAGCCGATAATGCTGCTCATCATCCAGCTCCTTTAATCCATTTTTATATTCATATCCCTTTTTCCGATAAAATTCTACCGCAGTAATAGATGCAGGAATTTCTATTCTTTCTGCTCTTAAAANCAGNACATCGGNTTCAAGCGNATCANTGATNTAGNTGNCGATTCCCNGCCCANNAANTTCCGGNAATNCAAAAATAGTCAGCAATATACTTTCCGTAGGGCTTCCCCAAAAACTTGATATNGAACCAACGCCCACGATTTTATCNTCATTCCAAAATACATANACNTTTGCGTGTTCTGCCACGNATTTGAACCAATTCACATCATGCGTAACCGCAAGCGCCGCGATTGCTTCCTCCNCATAATCTTTNACATTGACTTCTTTAAAATTTCTATGAATCAACCTGACAACTTCTTCCGCATCTTCTTCCTGATAAGGCTTGATAATAACCTCTGTTCCATTTGATAATTTCATAAAAAACTCCTTTCCAATCAAAAAAATACACTAAACATACAATATGTCCAGTGCACTTCTAAAACCATCGGCTATTACAAGCATTCTATCATAATTACAACTTACACTTACCGATTTATATGCACAGACATATCAGACCTACCTGCGTAACTNTGCATCCAATCGAAACACANTTACTTCTAAGTACGTCTGTAATACATGTACANATGGTTNATTGTAATATGTAAGTTCTGCATTTCNATGTTCTCCNAAACTTTTTAATNACCTACCATAATTCTATTTATATGTCAAGAAATATTTTTAAAAAGAGACAGAAAGAAAGACAGAGTGACAGAGAGGACATTATCTTGCCTCTCTGTCTTTGCTTTTCGAAGTCTGTTTCGTTTGTCTGTCTGCATTTTCCCTTTAATAATTCTGTAACCGTTTGTATACACTCTCTTTTTTCTGCTTTTGTGCATTCTCGCAACAGCGTTCTTCCCATCTGTCCCCTTTGTCTCGATACTCGGCATAAGCAGTTTTAGCGGCAGCATAGGATTTATAGAAATCCTGCACCGCACGAAATCCATACCGTCTTGCAATTCCTGACAAACCGACTTTCAAAAGGTCTATTTCCTCATTCTTGTGATCAATCCTGCCTTGAAGTTCTCCTTTCTTGGTCAGTTTCGCAAATCCTTTCAGACTGTCTCGCTCAATCTCTAAATTATTGCGTTCTCTCTCTGTGTCAAAGATAATACCATTTTGTCGGTTCAGTTCCTTATAAATCTTCAACAGCCTTGGATATAAAGCTGCTTCATCAGACATAACAGGTTTTGGCGGTATCGTTGGCTTTGGTGTTTTTTCCGTCTGTGGCATATCTAATATTACGCTGCTTGGCTCTGTAATCGGCTGTACCATTCCTATATCAGACCGCTTTGCAGACAGTTCCCTTGTCTTTTGCAGAACCTTTGAAACCAGCATTGCCAATACTGCAACAGCTCTCATAATGATATTCCCATACCGTTCCGGCTGATTACTGAATANATCAATGGATTTGCTGATACGGTCTGAGATATATTCCTTCTTTATCTGTTGTATCTCTGTTTCCGCCACACGGCTTACAATCGCCCTGTCAACTTCCCGATTCCAGCGCATACGGTATTCGTTATTTGTCTGTATCTGTTACGCTTTCGGATTATTTTTTCCTATCTTCTTGGTAGCAAGGTACAGACCATTACTGTCAGATACATGGAGTTTTTCTTTGTCATCTTTCACAAGAAAATTGATAAGGTCGGTATAAACGTGTTTTACCTCGTCAACAAAATCCTCCTNCTTAAACNGTTTATTTNTGGCGNTAAAGAGGTTACGCTCGTAGACTTCGCCTTNCTTTACAATCTTACNCCCTTTGCGGGTTCNCCCGTTTTCNTCAAGTATTTCTTTCTTGGTACGGACGTGTTTCCCATGCTCATCATAGAACATATTCCTTGTTGCAGTCTTTTCCATGGGTTCGGGTAACAGTTTCCTTTCAGAAAAAATAAGATGAATATGGTAGTTTGTCTTTCGTTTATTATGGTGCAGAGCCGATACACACTCTACACCGTATTTTTCCTTAAAGCGGTCTGTGAACAACCGTNAAAGATTGTCCGGCTCATAAAGACTTGGAAAGGATTCGGGAAGGGCGATGATAAACTCCCTCGCCTTGATACATTTCCCCTCTATACAGCTTTTTTGAAATTTCTGCTGGTTGCATTTTGCAAGCTCCATCCAATAATGGCGGTCTGCTGTTTCATAGACCGCATACAGGTTTTCCTGATTCGCATGGCTGGATATATAAGTGATCCTGCCGCTGACATCGGGCTGCTTGCTCATGCGGATAAATGAATGTCTTTGTATTGTGCTTTNNCCTCCCTCCTTTTTTCATGTGAGTGGCAGCATACGCCACACTTACACGAGCAATCTGCTGTCAAACGGTGCAGCTCCAAAAGACGTGCAGGAACTCTTAGGACACTCTGACGTGAGTACCACTGTAAACCTCCTATATGGGCACAATGATCAAAGCAGCCATAATTCAATAAAATTATAGCNTTTACAGCAAGAAATGTCNCGCTNTAAANGCTTTTTTNTTTNAGGCGTTCACGCTCTCCCGAACACGGCGGTGATGTTTATTACCTCGCTTTCGATCTCCGCAAAGATCTCGCCGTTCATCTTATGCATAAGCTGTCTACAAATATAAAGCCCCAGCCCGCTGCCCCGAACTTTTTCCGAATTGGAGCCGCGCCAAAAACTTTCAAAAATATGCGGCAAATCGGATTTATCGAGAGTGCAGCCTTCGTTCCTTATCGATACCAATACGCCCTCCTCGTCATTCGGGAACAGTAATTCAATGCGCTTGCCATCACCGTATTTGATCGCGTTTTCGATAACATTTTGCAGCACCTCAACGGCGCGATCAAGATCACCGTAAAGCAGACAGTTTTTGTATTCGCCGACAATAAATTCCGTTTTCACAAGCGCCAGCTTTTCGCCGTAGTAATCCGCTATGCTCTGAACCAATTCCGACAAATAAAACTCACCATTCTCCACGTCAAGGCTGAGAAAATCCCCGCGCGAAGCAGTGATTATTTTTGAAACATAGCCCTCAATCTCGTCCGCTTTTTCGCCTATCGAGCGGGCTATTTCGCGCTGTTTTTCCGCGTCGGAATAGAGATTTTTCGACAGTGCCCTTGAATATAATTTTATCACGGAGAGCGGAGTTTTTATATCGTGAGAAAGCGACAAAAGCAGAGTTTTCTTTTCCTTTTGAAGCTCCATCTCGCGCTGCTTTTGCTGCTCGATATTCTCACGAAGCAGATCAATACCCCAAAGAAATTTCCCGAAAAAGCGGCTTTTGTTTTCCTTTACGGGCGAGGTGAGATTGCCTTTTGAAAGCTCGTAAGGAACGTTTGTTAGCCGCTCGAATGGGCTTAAAATTTTACCGCGAATATAGAGTAAAAGCCCGAACACCGCCGCTGTCATTACCCACAAGATCACATTTAGCGCAATGATAATTTTCGTGTATACCTGCTCTTTTTTTGTTGTGTAATCAAATCGGTACAGTTTTCCGTCAATCTCGCGGATCGAGGAATCGTTCGGCGAATTATAAAAATCCGCGCCATATTCCGCAATATTGTAAACATATTCACACTGTGACAGATCAATATTTTCAATGCCGTTCTGCTCGATCAAAATCACGAGCCTGTTTATTTCAACGCGGTACGGTCTGCCGTTTTCGGGCGAATTCAAATATCGCAAAAGCAGATTTGCCGCTATAATAAGCAGCGCCGAAAATGCAGCTGCCGCCGCAAAAATTTTTCCCCAAGCTTTCATAGATATTTGAACCCCAGTCCCCAAACCGTTAGTTATTTTTTCGGCGTTCGGGGATCATCCTCGATTTTTTGACGAAGCCATTTTATGTGTACGGTAAGCGTCTGCTGCTCCGAATCGCTTTCACTGCCCCATACCGTGTTGAACAGATATTCCTTTGAAAGAGCGCGGCTTTTGTTTTCGACAAGCAGCGTGAACAGCTTGAATTCCTTGGCGGTCATTTCTATTGGAACATCGTTTTTATACACAAGCCTGTTCAGCTTATTTATCCGAATTTCGCCGTCAACGATTTCGTCCGCCGCGTAACGCCGCCTGAAAATCCCACCGATCTTAGCGAGCACTATATCGATATCGTACGGCTTTTCAATGTAATCGTCCGCACCGAGATTTAAGCCGAGAAGCTTATCGTCTTTAGCCATTTTAGCGCTCACGATCAATATCGGAGTGTTGCTTTCCGCGCGAATTTTTTCACACACGGAAAATCCGTCAGCGCCGGGCAGCATTATATCAAGCACGACAAGCCTTGCGCCGTATTTCTGATACAGCAGCAAGGCTTTCTCCGCGTTTTCGGCAACGGATACCGTATAATTTTCCGTGCGGAGAAAATCACACAGCACCGCTGCCAATTCTTTGTTATCCTCGACAATTAAAATATCAAACAACGTATCACCTCCAAAATTTTACATTGTTAATAATACATTGCACCTTGCCATCACCAGCCCATTTCCATAAGCCAGCCGTTCAGAGCGCGTTCTCTGTCACGCTGCTTTGAATTATCGTATTTTTCAAGCATGTATTCACCTTTGATGTTTCCGTCGACAATGTAAAGGATTCTTGTACATTTCACGGCTACTTTAACATCGTGAGTTACCAGCATTATGGTAGTTCCCTCGGCGTTGAGCTTGGCGAGCTCCTCCATCACCTCGTCGGAGGACGTGCGGTTGAGCGCTCCGGTTGGCTCGTCGGCAAAGATCATTTTCGGTTTGTTTATCATGCTTCGGCAGATACACGCGCGCTGCAATTGTCCGCCCGATACCTCGTTGATGTCATTGTCGGCGACCTCGATGATACCGAGCTTACGCATTAACACGTGCCCGCGCTCGACGGTCTCGCGGCGAGTTTCCTTTATCTTATCGGACTGACGCGCGGGCAATATTATGTTATCGAGTACCGACAGGTTTTTCAGCATATACATCTGCTGAAATATAAATCCCATTTCGGCAAGCCGAAGTTCGGCAAGCTCCTTTTGGTTCATCTTCTCAATGTTGCGTCCGTTGAATTCGACCTCGCCCGCGGTGATGTTATCCATTCCCGAAACCGCATACAGCAGCGTTGATTTTCCCGAACCCGACGGTCCCATTATCGCGACCATTTCGCCCTCGCAAACGTTGAAATTCACGTTCCGAAGGACGTTGTTCTGCCGCTTGTTCACCACATAAGTTTTGCAAAGGTCTTTGACCTCTAATATGTTTGTCATAGCATTAGCTCCTTTCCGTTCTCTGCCCCTCGCAGTGGGGCAGAGAATAAAGCAATGATTTATTCA
>WFLY01000287.1 GCA_009177215.1 Bacillota bacterium | reverse complement strand
TCTTTGCACATTTAGCAATCCCCAGCTGCTGATGTTCCTTCCAGTATCTTACTGCATCCTTCTTAAAATCTTCTGTGTACTGTGTAGCCATGTCCATTCCNCCATCTGNTATTTATTATACTTTTNTATTAGGAATTTTCCATGTCTAACTTGTACTATTTATNTTCTAGCACNNGCCGTCAGGATCGACTCTNCCCGTCACTGTCAGNTTTTTGATCATTCCGCCTGCCTGAAGATACCGGAACAAACCCATTGCAGAACCCGCTTTGTTCACATTGATTTCTTCTATTTTATAACCGTTCCCCTCAAAAATACNNCNNAANGTNGGAATCACTNAACCTTCTTCCTGCCCAAGTACTATATCNGCGNCCANANTTNCTTTTTTGTCCACCGACCAGCTGTCTAACCGACAGTTTTCCGCCAATGCTGCCAGTTCCTCCTTTGTGGCAATATGTATCTCCGTATAGGTAATCCCATTCTTCTCTTCTTTTTCAGCAAGCGTTCCTGAGCGATATTCCTCAAAGGTTGTTGCCCCTGCCGCCATTACAGTAAAAGGCTGCTGTAATGCTACTAAAGCAGCCAAACAAATTATGAAAGCTTTCCTACCGTTCATCTGCCGCCGCCTCNCTTTCTTTTGCCTCCACATTCATTNTCGGTGCCGCTCCCCCTGCNCACTCTGCTCCACCTGCATCCGATGTTTCCTCTGTAGCTTTTGCNCTCTCTACATCCTGTATACTCTTTATTTCTTTTAGGTCTTCAATATTATCTNCATTCTCCACNATATCCTTCGCCCGCACTACGGCGCCCATTTCTCCCTCTATTACACCGGAAAATTCACCGTCAATGACGCCATTCACATACCCCTTGATATGACCTGTCATTCGGATTCTTCCGCCGGCTGGCAGAGGTTTTACCATCTCCCGTTTCAGTGTGAATGCCGTGCGTTCGATTATGATATCCCCAATCAGCAGAGTCTGAGGCAGTACCAGAAGCACTAACGCAATAGAGGTCAAGGTTCCCCTGCCCAGCGCAAGCCCAATTGCCGCAACCACTGCGTTGGAGGAAACATTACTGATGATAAAGCCTGCTGCCACCAGCATAGAGCCACTTGTGACAATGGTTGGAAATGCCTGATTTAAGGTCTCAACAATCGCTTCCTTGATTGGCATATAACTTTTCAAATCCATATACCTGCTGGTGATGACAATAGCGTAATCAATGGTAGCTCCCATCTGTATTGCCGACACCACCAGATAGCCAAGGAAATACACCGGTTCCGACAATAGATAAGGCAGTGAAAAATTCATCCAGATACTGCCCTGAATTGTCATTACCAACAGCACCGGCAGACCTGCGGATTGGAAAGTAAACAATAAAATAATCATAACAAACAATGCGGTCAATATAGTAATAATTGCATTGTCCGTACTGAAAGAATCACTCAAATCCCTATTGCTGGTAACATTGCCAACCAAATAAATATCTTCTACAGCATAATACCTTGCCACTGCATTTCTGATATTATTTAATGTCTCATAACTTTCCTCTCCTTCCACCGGCACGTTCAGCTCCAGCACAAAACGGGTGTACTCCTCCCCCAAAAGCTGATTTTTTGCAATACTGATTTGCTCATAAGCGTCCGTCAATGTTTCCTCTAAATCATCTGCGAGCGTAATGTTCCCACTCTCCTTTTGGTCATAGATAAAGAGGAACATATCAATCAACGGCACCTTATACTCCCCTAAATTCCCTGCCAACGCACCATAATTACTGTTATCCACCGCATATGCTGTATAGAGCAGCCTAGCCACCTCCACATCCGTGTCAATCAGCTCGGAAAATTCTCTGGGAGTCAATGTCTGGGTCAATATATAACCTTCCATCGCCTCAATATTGGCAAGCCCCATACAAGAATCTACCTCTTCCAGCTTCTCCAATGCCTTTAATGCTTTTGCTTCCTTATCATAATCGCCGCAGGGAACCAGCACCGCAAGCTGATTTATGACTCCGAACTCCTTATTGACCATGCTGACCGAATATTTATTGGCACTCATAATTTTTGACTCCAAGGTGTTGACATCATACACATAATTTGCCTTAGAGGAAAAATAATAGGAAATTACCAGCGCAATCATCAAAAGCGGAGGCATGATGTAACGAGTGGCAACACAAAACTTCCCTACCGCCGTAATTTTCGGTACAAAGCTCTTATGATGCGAATTGTCAATCGCTCTAGAAAAGGTGAGCAACAATCCGGGCATCAGGAAAAACACGGATAACAAACTTAATACAATCGCCTTCGCCAAAACAATTCCCATGTCATAGCCTATACGAAACTGCATAAACATCATTGCCACCATACCCGAAACAGTTGTAAGCGAGCTTGAGGATATTTCAGGAATCGCCTTACTCAAAGCTACAATAACCGCTTCTCTGGCATCCTTGTCTTCATGTTCCTCCATAAATCTATGACAGAGGATAATAGCATAATCCACAGCAAGCGCAAGCTGCAGCACTACTGCAATAGAATTTGTTACAAAGCTGATTGTTCCGAAAAAATAATTGGTTCCCTTGTTCAATATTGCCGCCACAATAAACGTCATCAGAAATACCGGTATTTCCGCATAAGTAGTGGAGNTAAACAAAAGCANNGNCACAATTANCACACCCGCCAACAGCAATATCATNAACATGNCACTANTTANGTCAGNAGCNTCTCTCTCNTCCTGCCCTATNTCCNANCTGTNATANACATCATAATNCNNCAGATAATCNAGCAACANCGTTCAAATATTCCTGCGCCTCTTCCGTGNCCGCTTCTCCNTCAAAGGTTACGNAAAACATAGCCTCCNTATGCTGATAATGNTCCTCGGTATCGTCAAAATCCAACATACTGACGCCGTCCAGCTCTTTTATAGCTTCCGCAAGCCCCTCCGCTTCATCATAGGTTATATTACAAACCATAATGCGTGCCGTGCCGTATGTAATAAACTGTTCATCCATCAAATCAAGACCCTGTCTGGTCTCCGTGGTATNCGACAGATAAGTTGTCAAATCATTATTTACCTTCACCTTGTTCATGGACAACAGACTGAAAGCAATCAACATAATAAATATCAGATAAAAGCCCTTCCTCTTGTCGACAATGAGAGTTGACAGCTTTATCATAAACGAATCTTCTTTCTTTTCCCCTGCCATAAATATGCTTCCTTCCTGTTCATGTAATATCACTGTAAATCCTTACAACTTACTTTAATTTATGGTTTTCACCATGCGTCTAATCGTGAAAAGGCACCTGCGCTATTCATATTTATCCTTTATGTTGGAGCGTTTTGCACATTGGCACGCAAGCCGGATTTTGGATTGGGCTCCGCGGCTTAATTTGTTCCGGAGGTTTTGTTTCGATAACCTGTTTTTCGCACAAAAGTACTTTGACCTCAACGGTTCCTACAGGAGTATCTGGATTGNTTATTCGTTCTTTGCANGAAAATACTATANCCACAATTATTCCTATAGGCGTACTGGTGTTAAAATCTGCTATTTAACTATAAGTTTGTTAAAAGACTTAATGCATTATAATGGATTTACAGTTTTTTAANTAACATATGTTGATTTTNTTAGTAGAATTAATTATAATGAAAAGAAAGAAANAGACAATANTCACTTTATNANTTNATGTGTATTTATAGACNGTTTTNGCAGGAAATGTTNATTATTTAATAATTGTTTAG
>WFLY01000158.1 GCA_009177215.1 Bacillota bacterium | reverse complement strand
GCTGGGAGCATTGGGGGAGATTCCTCTGTCCGCTTCCGCACTGGCAGTACAGTATATTGGATTTTATAATATTTGCTGTATGGGTCTTGGAATGGGAGCGTCCGTTCTTGTCTCCAGATTCTGGGGCATGAAGGATATAGGAGCGTTGAAAAAGGCAGTTACACTAATGCTTCGGTTTACGTTTGTGATCGGTCTGCTGTTTACTCTGGCGACTGTTTTTTCTCCGGTGGGCATTATGAAAATGTATACACCCGAAGATTTCGTTATTCAGGAAGGGGTACGTTATCTGAGATGGTCCATTCCCTGCTTCCTGCTGATGGGATTTTCCACAACTTGTACCATTGTGCTGCGAAGTACCGGTCAGACGAAAATTCCTCTTGCAGGCTCCTGCATAGCCTTTTTTATTAATATTTTTGCTAATTGGGTGTTTATATTCGGTAATCTGGGGGCACCTCGGATGGAAATAGAAGGCGCTGCACTGGGAACACTTATTTCCAGAATTTTTGAGTTTTCTTTTAACTGCGGTTATTTTATTTTGATAGATAAAAGAGTAAGGTATCGTATTAAGGATTTGGCAATGAACTGCCGGGACATGCTGAATGATTATCTGACAAACAGTATACCGGTATTAATCAGCGATGTTCTGCTTGGGCTTGGAACAAATGTGGTGGCCATGGTAATGGGAAGAATCGGGCATGTGTTTGTGGCGGCAAATTCTATTACAACTGTGACACAGCAGTTAAGCACGGCTCTGATACAGGGAATTGCTCAGGCAGGCTGCATCGTCACGGGTCATAACCTTGGCGCTGGTAATTATGAGAAGGCGAAAAAACAGGGTTGGACCTTTCTGCTGTTGGGCTTTTTAATCGGTATGGTGGCAGGACTGATTATTATTTTTATCGGGGATTTTATAATCAGCTGCTATAATATTACGGAGGAGACAAAGCAGGTTGCCGGGCAGTTGATGAAAGCTATCGGGTTTATCGTAATTTTCCAGTCTGCGAATTCCATTATCACAAAGGGGGTGCTTCGAGGCGGGGGAGATACCAAGTGCCTGATGATAGCGGACAATATATTCCTGTGGGTAGTTTCCATTCCCCTTGGCTGTCTCGCAGGTCTTTATCTTGAATTGCCGGTATTCTGGATTTATTTTTGTCTGAAAATAGATCAATTTTTAAAAGCGTTCTGGTGTATTTTCAGATTACGGAGTGGTAAATGGATTAAGAAAATTGAGGTAAAAAAACAGGAGGTCGAGTGAAAAATAAATTTTCATTCCAAGTTTGTGTCCGCGTTGCATCCGCAAACTTGTTGTACGCATAGTCTCAGCAGAGCTGAACTGTAAAAGCAGCGCAGAAGCGAGGAAAATATAATGATTAGGACAGCAAAAACCGAGAATGGAATAGTAAAAGGAATAGAAGCAGCAGACCCCAGAATTACCGCTTTCAAGGGAATTCCCTTTGCGGCGCCCCCTGTGGGCGAGAACAGATGGCGGGCGCCCCAGCCATGTAAAAATTGGGAGGGAGTGTTGGATGCATGCCGTTTTGCTCCTATTGCGGTACAGGATACTCCCGGTATCGGTGATAATCTGTATAACAGAGAGTGGCATGTGGATCCGGATATACCCATGGATGAGGATTGCCTGTATCTGAATATTTGGACCGGTGCCAAGTCTGTAGACGAGAAACAGCCGGTTGTGGTATGGTTTTACGGCGGCGCTTTGCAATGGGGATATCCTGCGGAGATGGAATTTGACGGTGAGAGAATAGCAAGAAGAGGCGTGGTGGTAGTTACGGTAAACTACCGAATTAATGTGTTTGGATTTCTTGCCCATCCGGAAATCACCATAAATCAGCCGGATACTCCCGCTAATTTTGGCAGTCTGGACCAGCAGGCAGGCCTAAAATGGGTAATCCGCAATATTGCGGCATTTGGCGGAGACCCTAAAAATATTACAATTGCAGGGCAGTCGGCAGGAGGCGGCAGCGTAATGTCTCAGATGACCTGTCCGGATAATTTCGGGCTGTTCCAGAAGGCGATTGTACAGAGTGCCATGATCAGGAGTCCTTACAGCGAGGAGGCGATAGGAATTCCTGCCACCTTGGAGCAGGCGGAGAAAAAGGGAGAGGATTTCTTTGCATTTTTGGGAGTAAAGACTTTGGAGGAGGCAAGGGNTTTAGATGCTTTCTATATCAGGGATAAATACGCTGAGTATGCTCAGAATCATTCCAGNATGNTTACGNTGNTGGNTANTCGTTNNTGTGTGGNAGACCCTTTAGTTTTATTTATGCAGAATAAACATGCCAATGTTCCCATTATGGCGGGGAACACGTCGGACGAATTCCCCAGCAGCATTCAGGCAGCTTCGGAGGAAGAGCTTGCACGGAAGGCAAGGGAGCTGTTTGGCGAGCGAGCCGATGAATTCCTGCGCTTTGAGGAGGCACACAGACTGGATAGTGACGGAAATTACGCAAGAGTAAATGGTATAGAGTGTGCGGTGAAAACCTTGTTTAAGCAAAACAGGGAGAACGGCAATTCGGCAAACTGCTATTATTATCGCTTTGACGCCGATATTCCCGGCTGGGATAATCCGGGAAATTTCCACTCTGTAGNGNNGNGGTTCTTTTTTGAAACTCTGGCAAAATGCTGGAGACCTTTTGTGGGAAAGCATTATGATTTAGCGCGCCAGATGTGCAATTACTGGTGTAATTTTGTCAAGACAGGTAATCCCAACGGTAAGGATGCTGACGGCAGTGATATGCCTGAGTGGCTCCCTTATACCGAAGAGGCGCCCTGTGAAATGATATTCAAGACGGAAGGACCCTGTCCGGACAGCAGTGAGGAATCCCAGTATAAGAAATTCCTTATGGAAAATGTTAAAAAGATGCTCTTGGATAAATAGGATAAAACAAATACAAAAGAGCGAGTAATCCTAAAATATAGCGCCAGAAGGTTAAAATTAAGCCTTTTGGTGCTATTTTTTTGTACTGTAAAATGCTATAATAAAATAGTATAAGTATGCAAGACATTAGATAAGGGGGCGAAGACTGTGGGAGAGAGATATCTTGGGCAGCGCTCTAAAAAGAAAGCCGAAAAATGGAAGAAGCATTTTGAGAGGCAGAGAGAGTTACATAGACAGATTCAGGCTGCGGGGGCAGATATTTTAACATCCAGAAACTTTCGNACCACAAGGGAGTATATTCANCATGGAAATATGACGGTAAATANCCATTGTGTGAATGTGGCAAAATATAGTCTGGCATTCAGCGATAAGCTGCATATTTCCTGTAATCGCAAGGAACTTATAAGAGGGGCGCTTTTACACGATTATTTTCTTTATGACTGGCACGATGAAGAGCATACGAAGCTTTACAGACTGCATGGCTTGAGGCATCCGGGGGTTGCCTTGAGGAATGCTTCCAAGGAATATCAGCTTACGGAAAGGGAAAAGGATATTATCAAAAAACATATGTGGCCGTTAACCGTGGTGCCGCCCATGTACAGGGAAGCATGGATTGTCAGTACCGCCGACAAGTGGTGTTCCCTGATGGAAACCTTTCATATGCNTAAGGNGCATGGCGCTTTATTGCAGAAGCTTCNGANAAANGGGGCAGAAAAGGGAGAAAAGTAGTTTGAAGCATTTATNTNAGAAATTAAAAGAATACGGAGAAAGTGATTTTTACCCCTATCANATGCCGGGGCANAAACGCAACACTATGGGTAGTATGCCTGCCGAGATNCTNCNGGTGGATATAANGGNGATAGANGGCTTTGATAATTTGCATGAGCCGGAAGGTATCCTTAAGGAACTGCAGGAAAGAGCGGCGGTTCTCTATGGAGCGGAAGAGAGCTTTTATCTGATAAACGGAAGTACCTGCGGCATTTTAAGCGCTATCAGCAGCACTGTATCCTTTGGCGGACATATTTTAATGGCAAGGAACAGTCACAAGTCGGCTTACCATGGAGCATATATTAGGAATTTAAAGATAACATATCTGTATCCGCCGATGTTTGAAGGATATGATATCTGTGATGCTGTTACGCCAAAACAGGTAGAGGAGGCTTTAGAGCGGGAATCGGACATTGAAGCGGTATTTTTGGTGTCGCCTACCTACGAGGGAAGGATAGCGGATGTGGCGGAAATTGCCAGAGTGGTACATGCAAAAGGGATTCCCTTGATTGTGGACGAGGCGCATGGCGCCCATCTGGGGTTTGCGGAAGGCTTTGCACCTAACAGCAATCAGGCGGGTGCGGATTTGGTGATTCACAGTGTCCATAAAACCCTGCCGGCGATGACCCAGACGGCGCTTTTGCATGTGAACGGAAATAGGATTGACAGGGAGCGATTGCGGCGTTTTTTGCATATTTATCAATCCAGCAGTCCATCCTATGTATTAATGGCAAGTATTGACAATGCTCTTAAAATAGTGGAGGAGCAAGGGCGGGAGCTGTTTCGTGAATTTAGGTTCCTGTATCAGTCTATGATGGGGAAATTGTCTCATTGCAGGCGGCTGCGCTTTGTGACGGATGATGAAAAACGTCAGGATATCGGGAAGCTTGTGATTGATTGTAAGGAAACAGGAATGACCGGGCAGCAGCTTTATCGCACATTATTGGAAGAATATCACCTACAAACGGAGATGGCGTGCGGCAGCTACTGTCTTGCCATGTTTACAATGGCGGACGGCAGGCAGGCTTATGAGAGGATGACAAGGGCGCTGCTTCATATTGATGCACAGATAGCCTTTGATGGCTGCGGGGAAGAAGAGTCATTGACACAATCGGAAAAGGAAGCCATGCAACAAACCGCAACGCAGCCGGTTGAGAAAATTCATCAGGCAGCTGTAGCAGGGTGGGATATGGAAGGAATGGCGGATAGCGGACTGTCAAGTGCCGTCAGCCGGTTTCCCCTTCCTCTTGCGGCGGCGTGGGATATGTCATGGGAGCAGGTAGAGCTTAGCGCCGCAGTGGGCAGAAGGATTGCCGATTTTGTGAACATTTATCCGCCGGGAGTGCCGATTTTGGCGCCTGGTGAGATACTTGCAGAAAGGCAATACTTGCATATCATAGAATATTTGGAGCAGGGGCTTAAGGTGCAGGGAGTATGGGGCGACAAGGGAAATTACCGCGTAAAATGTATAGTCGATGAAGTAATAGATTGAAAAATAGCTTGATAGCTATTTTTCAATCTGCAATTTGTGCCGCAAGCGACCCAAATTGGGTCTTAGATGGGAATTTGAGATTCGCATTGCGGTGCAGCAAAAGGGGCGGCAGAAATATGCAGGTTGTTGGCAGTGAGGAGATTGATATGGGCAATAATTATAATGATACGGCAATACTGATTATAAGGTGAATGATTGACGATATATAATATAACCGGAAAGAGAGTAAACAATTATGAGAAAAACGAAAATTATTTGTACCATAGGACCGGCAAGTGAAAGTGAAGAACGTCTGCGCGAGTTGATGCTTGCAGGAATGAATGTGGCAAGATTCAATTTTTCCCACGGAACCCACGAGGAGCAGAAGGTGAAGTTTGAGCGGGTAGACAAGGTCAGAAAGGAATTGAATCTGCCTGTGGCAACTCTTTTGGATACAAAAGGTCCTGAAATCCGTCTGCGTGATTTTGTGGGTGGCAGGGTAGAACTTGTAACAGGGCAGACTTTTATTCTTACTACCGAGGAAATAATGGGAACCTCGGACAAGGCGACTATTTCTTATAAGAATTTAAAAGATGACATAGATATCGGAACTACTATCTTAATTGATGACGGATTGATTGAAATGGTTGTGGAAGAAATCAAAGGAGAGGAAATTGTCTGCCGTGTTGTAAACGGTGGTTATGTATCCAATCACAAGGGTGTTAATGTGCCGGGAGTAGTGCTTTCCATGCCTTATATCAGCGATGTGGACAGAGAAGATATTTTGTTCGGCATTGAGATGGGCTATGAGTTTTTGGCGGCGTCCTTTGCCCGCACCAAGGAGGATATTATGCAGGTGCGCAGAATTCTGGATGAACATAAATGCCCTATGAAAATCATTGCCAAGATTGAAAATATGCAGGGTATTATGAATTTGGAGGAAATTCTAAGCGTTTCCGACGGTATCATGGTTGCAAGAGGAGATATGGGTGTGGAAATTCCTTTAGAGGAGGTTCCGGTGCTTCAGAAAAAAATGATTAAGCTTGCCAATGCTCAGGGTAAGCATGTGATCACGGCAACTCAAATGCTGGAATCCATGATAAAGAATCCCCGTCCTACCAGAGCGGAGGCAACAGATATTGCCAATGCCATTTATGACGGAACTACGGCAATTATGCTTTCGGGGGAAAGCGCTGCAGGACAATATCCGGTGGAAGCGGTAAAAACGATGGCGAGGATTGCCGAAAGCGCAGAGTTTGACATTGATTACCGCAGGAGAATGACACAAACGTCAGTTTCTGAACACAAATGTATAACCACGGCAATTGCTTACGCAACCTGTACCACGGCAATGGATTTGGAAGCGGCGGCTATTATTACAGTAACACTTTCCGGTTACACGGCAGAGTCCATTTCCAGATTTAAGCCGGGCTGTCCGATTATCGGATGTACCACCAGTGAGAGAGTTTACAGCCAGCTGAATCTTTTGTGGGGCGTGAATCCTCTTTATCTTAAGCGTGAGGAGACAACAGAAGAGCTTTTTGCAGACGCAGTAGCAAAGGCGCAGGAGGCAGGTTATGTGAAAAAGGGCGATATTGTGGTAATTACGGCGGGAGTACCCTTGGGAATTGCGGGTAAGACCAATATGATACGAGTAGTAGAGGTTTAGGAAAGATGGCTCAGATTATATATCTTATGGGAAAAAGCTCCACGGGGAAGGATACCATATATAAAAGGTTATTGAAGGAAAAATCGCTGGAATTACAGACTATCATACCCTACACTACAAGACCCATACGGGCTGGAGAACAAAACGGGGTGGAATATAATTTTACCGATGAGG
Organism: Bacillota bacterium; assembly: GCA_009177215.1. Classification (GTDB taxonomy): domain Bacteria; phylum Bacillota; class Clostridia; order Lachnospirales; family Lachnospiraceae; genus Acetatifactor. Next base: position 7,955 of record WFLY01000158.1, on the reverse strand, counting down.
AAGGCTTTCAGCGCCTGCTTGCTCAAGGAAAAATAATTGAGCAGCGGGCATACCATACCTTTCATGGACTGTGGCGCTATTTTACAGTGGACGACGGACAGATACAATTAAGTCAGAAGGATTATATTATGATAGGCACGCTGGAAGCATATCAAAAGATGAAGGAGTATTTCGGACAGGACAGAGTATTTCCTATACTGATAGAGCTGGATGATGGAATCAGGCTCCAGAGAGCGCTGAACCGGGAGAAGAAACAGAAAAATCCCAAATACGAGGAGATGTGCCGGAGATTTCTGGCGGACAGTGCTGATTTTGAAGAGGAGAAGCTGCAGGCAGCAGGTATTGGGAGAAGCTTTTACAATGACGATTTGGCAAAATGTTTAAGGGAAATAGTAGTTTACATAAAAGAAAACCAGAATTCTTACGGAAAGGGCAGGTGAGTCCATGGATATTAAAGTGAATCAAGTGACGCAGACCACTCAGGTGGAGCAGACAAAGCAGCAACAGCCTACAGACGGCAACTTTAAATTTATGCTTGCAAGCCATATTGAGGAGGCGGAGCTTCAGGCAAGGCTGAATGGTCTTATGGAGGAAATTACCATGCAGGGAGAAAAGCTTTCCAAACGTAAGGACATAAAGGATATGAAGCATTACAGGGGGCTTATTAAAGATTTCTTGAATGAGGTTGTCACACATTCGCATTCATTTTCCAGAGAAAATTTTTTGGACAGAAGGGGAAGACACCGTGTATATGGTATTATACGGCTTATAGACGAGAATTTGGATCAGCTGGCTCAGGAGCTTATGAAGGACGAAAAGGATAATCTCGAGATTCTCAATAAGATTGGGGAAATCAGGGGATTGCTTCTGGATATCTTTACATAAAAAGTACGGAACAGATAAATTAGTTTACGCGCATTTGACAGGTTTGAGCAAAAGAGGCGCAGAAATGAGGGAAAGTATGGCAAGCTTTAAGGATATTATCGGACAGGAACAGATTAAGGAGCATTTGCAGAATGCCCTTGCTGCCAATAAAATTTCACATGCGTATATCATTAACGGTGAAAAGGCTTCCGGCAAGGAATTTATAGCCCGGGTTTTTGCTATGGCGCTGCAGTGTGAAGAAAAGGGAGACGAGCCCTGCGGGCAGTGCCACTCCTGCAAGCAGGCGCTTTCCCACAACCAGCCGGACATTATTCGGATAACCCATGAAAAACCGGGTACCATCAGCGTGGAGGATATTCGCAGCCAAATCAATAATGATGTGGTAATCAAGCCCTACAGCAGCCCGTACAAGATTTATATTGTGAACGAAGCGGAAAAAATGACGGTTCAGGCACAGAACGCCATTTTGAAAACTCTGGAGGAGCCGCCGGAATATGCGGTGATAATGCTGTTGACTGCCAATGTGAACACCCTTCTTCCCACTATTTTAAGCCGCTGTATAGTTCTGAATATGAAACCGGTGGCAGATGCTCAGGTGCGCAAATACTTGATGGAGCAGCTGCAGGTGCCGGACTATAAAGCGGAGGTCTGTGTTGCCTTCGCAAGGGGAAATGTGGGAAAGGCCAAGGCACTTGCTTCCAGCGAGGAATTTGAAAATGTAAAGGCGGAGGCATTATCCTTGCTTAAATACATACAGGACATGGAGCTTCATGAAATCATTGCCGCCATTAAAAAAATAAGTGAGTATAAGCTGGAGGTTAATGATTATCTGGATATTATGGCAATTTGGTATCGTGACATCCTTCTCTTTAAGGCAACCAAGGATATGAATCATATAGTCTTCCGGGAGGAAATGCAGACATTGCGGCAGGTTGCCACACGCAGCAGCTATGAGGGAATCGAGCGTGTCATTCAGGCTCTTGACAAGGCAAAGAACCGTTTGAATGCCAACGTGAATTTTGATTTGACTATGGAGCTGTTATTTTTGGAGATAAAGGAGAACGGGTAAACAGGTAAATGGGGAGATAAAAGGGAATGTTTTACATAGGGATTTGTGATGATGAAGATTTGCAAAGACAGCATATACGCAAGCTGTGTGAGCAATTTTTTACAGAATATGCTCAGTCATATGAATGCGTTGAATTTATATCGGGAGAGGAGCTTTTACAATATACGGGAGAGCGGCTTCATCTACTTTTTTTAGATGTTGAACTTGGTGGTATGGATGGTATTGAGGTAATGCATCAGATGGAGGAAGCAGACTGGATTTGGCGTATTGTTTTTATTTCCAATCACGAGGAAATGGTTTGGAATTCTTTTGGCATAAAAACGCTGGGGTTTGTCAGAAAACCTGTGGAATATTTTAAATTGGTAAAATGGATAAAAATTGCAATCAAGGAAAATCAGGAAAATCTTGTATATGAATNTACTGCTNGTAGGNAAAAATATTNTAAANCATTAGAAGANATTTATTATTTAGAGTCATCGGGAAATTATACATATTTATATGAATTAAATGAAAAAAAATTAATAAATGACAATCTGAAATATTGGCAGAAAAAAATGGAGAATGCCCCTATAGTGAGGATTCATAAGTCCTTTTTGATAAATATGCAGCATATTAAAACATGGGAAGCAGATACTGTGATATTATCAAATGGAATAGTGCTTCCACAGGGAAGACAATATAAAAGAACAGCGAGGGAGGCTTATCTTGCTTTTGTTAAAAGACAGGTAAAGGGGAGAATGTGACAGATGATAGATATAATTACCTATACGCTTGTGGGATTCCTTGTTTTTTATGCAGCATATACAAATATATTCGGTGTGAAATTTACAAAGAAAAAGCTATCGTACATAGTGGTCATTCTGAGTACCTGCTTTATACAGGCAGCAGTATTATATTTAGTGGATGATACATGGAAGGATGTTGTTATCATTGGGAGCGGATTTGTTGCAGCATTTATTTTGGCAAGGGATAAAAGAGTAAAGGCATTTCTATTGTTCCCTGTAGTCTATTTTTTGACAAGTATGGGAAATATATTGAGCGCTTATGGGCTGGAAGCACTGTTAGGAATTACACATGAAGAATTTTGCAATTCTATAGGGCTTATGTTAGTGGCAGAGAGTGTGACTCTTTTTGTATTTACTGTTTATGGGCTGGTTGTAAAGAGAAAGAATTTGGAGGAGGTGGCTTTTAATGCCAGACAGTACATTACTTTGTTTTTGGGAATATGCTGTGCTATTGTTATTGTTGGTTTTTCTCAAGGTCTGTTGGCAGGAGATCCCCTTATCAACGAAATCAAAAATGAGGTAGCTGTTGCATGTGTTGTGATTGCACTTCTGTTCATGGTATTGAGCATATGGCAGCAGATAACTTGGAAGAGAGCCTATAACTACAGAATTGAAAATGAGAAATATGAGCTTTTTCTTGCTAAACAGGAGGAGCATATTCATATTTTGATTAGTGAGGATGAAAGGCGAAGACGTCTTAAGCATGATATGCGGGCACATGTGCTGGCATTGGATACTTTGGCCAAAAAGGGTGAATTGGAGATGCTAAGGCAGTATCTCCATAATATGGAGGAGAGCTTTGACAACGACAAGGTAGAACAATTTACTACTATTTCAGCAGTCAATGCGGTTATTAATGAATGGCATAAAAAGGCATTAGAAAAGCAGGCTGAATGGAGCTGGGAGGGAGTGCTTTCGCCGCCTGATCGTATTACAATTTTTGAATTATGTACAATCTTTTCTAATTTATTGAGGAATGCGGTAGAAGCAATAGAGAAGGTAAATGACAAGAGACAAATCAAGATAAATATTTCTGTCTTTCAGGGGAAAATAGTGCTGGTAATCGGTAATTCCTGTGATACAACAATAAAAGGAAATTCCAGACCGGAAACTACAAAGAGAGATAATGCAAATCATGGATTAGGGCTTAAAAATGTAGAGGAAATTGTGCAAAGACAGAACGGCTCTATACAATATGAGATATTCAATGGCTGGTTTCAGATAACAGTTGTTTTATAAAAAAGAAGATAGACAAATGTATTGTAAGATGTCGTTTGTACAAAAAAAACGTCGTTCATACAAAAACATTTGTCTTTTTTAATGCGTTTAATTAAATTTAATATCAGGAGGTGATACAGTGATAGGATTTATATTAGCGACATTTAATTGGTGGGAATTGCTAAAGAAATTGTTTGGGTAAAAGTAGTATAACAAGAAAAATAAAAATGCAATATATATTTCTATAATAGCAGTGTAGGTAATAGCCAAGGATTTTCAGTAAATATACTTTACCGGAGACTGCTAATAGTATTACGAAAGAGGGATCCGCCAAATCGGACATGGGGTATAAGGTTGAATAAAAAGCGTATTCAACTATTGATTTGAGTGCGCGTCGCAACGCGCAGATGGGTATAAAAGTGGAAAAAAGACTATTTATAAGTGATGCGCCAATTGTAAAGGCTTATCAATATAATGCTTTTGCAATGAGCATTGCGCAACAACATATAGATTTTGAAAAATGGCTGATAGATAATTATATTCAATTATGGTTTGGGTATCATAGGGAACGTAAGAGCGTATCAATCGATTTTTTGGGAGGAACAATTTTTGATTCCATTGAATTATTGCATTATGAAGATACGAAAGAAAAAAAGGATTATTATTCATGTGATGATGAACGTATAATTAATTTTATTATAGATTCCATAGAAAATAACAAATATATATGCACTAAATTAAATGAATTCTATGTACCCGAACGGTTCAGTTACGGGAGCGCAGCCTTTGAGCATGATGCATTAATATTTGGATATTCATTGGAAAATAGGACAATACATATCATTGGTTATAATGACAAAAGAAATTATAGAAAAAGTATCATTTCTTTTGAAGAATTTTGTCAGGCATTTAGAACAAATGACCAATTACTAAAAAAAATATGGATAAATGAAAACCCATATTATTTTAGTTTAGAAAAAATGAAAAGAACATTATCAGACTATGTATTTAGTGTAGATTGCAGAGAAAAGCTAGATGATTACATAGATNTTACTATAGGGAAACAATCATNCTTTTTTCAAAAATGTAATGGTTATCCCTTTGTTTGTTTTGGAAATAGTATATTTGATGAGGTTATAAATTATACCGATTATGTAAAAGAAGAACATGCGGTATTTGATTATCGCTGTGTATATTCCATATATGAACACAAGGAATTAATGTTAAAACGATTAATGCTGTTGGAAAAATATACAGGAACTAAGTATGAAGATGAGAGAAACATATATAGTCGCTTGGTATATGAAGGAAAGTTACTTGTGAGCTTAGCAATAAAATATCGTGTGTCAAAAAAACAAGAAAATTTGGATTCCATAATAGGAATAGTACAAAGCATGCAAAAATTAGAAAAGGAATGTTTATTAAAAAGTTTATTAAAAGGCGATAAAAACTAATGATAGTATATAGGAATGTAAAAAATAATGAATTAGATTCATGGTTTGAAATATGCGAGAAAAATTTTGGGAATGTCTCCAAAAAATATTTTTCCCGCCCTTACTATGAAGAAGAAAAAGCAAATTTAAAAGATATCATTATAGCAGTGGAGAATGATAAGATAATTGGGGGCATTCGAGTTGTCTATAGACATATTAAAATGAATAATGAAACAGTGGTTGTTGGTGGGGTAACAGATATAAATGTTATAGCAAGGAGTTATTTTTATATTTTTGTCGAATTATTGAAAAAGGCATTTGAATATTTAAAGAAGCAAGGAATTCATTATGTGTTAGGATTTACAACAATAAATGCACATTATATCTACCAAAAGCTGCATACATTTGAAATAGAAAAAAAATATGATGTATTTGAAGTGAAAAGGATCGGGAAGAATATTAGTGTAAAAAATGAAATAACAAGGTTTTGTAATCAAGATTTACAACAAGTTATAGAAATTTACAATAAAAGAACTTCTCAAGAAGAAGGTCATATCATCAGGACACCTACATATTGGAATAAGTTTATTATACCTAAATTGAAGTATGCATGTGTTTACAAAAAAAATAATGCTATTCTAGGTTATATTGTATGCAATGGTCTACTGAGGGATGAAAATAATGACTGGTATTGGAATATAGGTGAGTATTATGAAATTGAGGGCAGCAATATATTAAGCGATTTAGTACTTACTATGGTTAAGGAATATCATTTACCTAATTGTGTGCGAATTCCAAGTACAATTGATATGGCTGCAGCCAAAAGAAAAGCTAGTATATGTGATAATAGGATGAAAATATGGTATCTAGGAGAGGAAAGTCAATTCAATACAAATATTATTGAAGGTATACAAAAGGCATATTTTTGGGGGATAGATCAGTTTTAAATTTTGATTATTGTTCTTGTATTATATTTACAAATCTTAAGAAAGGTAATTGATGCTATTAATTATGGAGCAGTTAATATTTTCAAAATACAAGTTATTGTGCCAAGATGAAAATAATGAATACTTAGTTTACAACACGTTGAAAGATAACGTGCAGAAACTTAGCGAAACGGATTATTTGTTGCTTAGAAATAACAATGGAAGAAAATTATGTGGGATAGAAGATACAACAAAGATAAAGCATTGGTTAGATGCAGGGATTGCGGTTACTGAAGGGTGTGAAGAATGGAGAGAAATAGAATATGAATATGGAAATATGGTATATGGTGATGAAGAACTGCAGCTAACAATACTTACGACAAATGCTTGCAATTTTGATTGTATATATTGCTATCAAAAACATCTTAATTATTTAAATGATACTGAATATAAGGAGAAAATACTAAATTATATAAGCGGAAAAATAAAAAGAAACTAAACAGAAGGATAAGGAAAATAAGGTCGCTTACTATAGTCAAATGACCACTAACGGTTATGAATTGGATTTGGATACATTCTCCAAGCTGATTGAAGCAAATGTATTGAGTTACAGTATTACTTTAGATGGTATTAAAGAAATTCACAATAAGCAGCGACCACATAAAAACTATAATGATTCTTACGAAACTATAATGAGAAATTTTATTGATATTAGTAAGAATATAAAGACAGGCAGATTTAGTATTGACGTGAGGGTAAATTTAAGCGTACAAGGTGCGGAGCATTTCCTTGAGTTTGCAAATGAATTTAAAAAATATCTTGGAAATGATAAAAGATTTCATTTGGTGCCGGAGCCAATCAAGGATTGGGCAGGTCCCAGAATAGATTTGGTAAAGGATAAAGTATTAACTAGTGCAAAAGCTATATATAAATTATATGAGCAGTTGGAGAATATGAACGTAGACGTTACAAATTTTTACAATTTCCAGCGTTCAAACCATATATGTGTGGCTCCTTTAAAAAATGGTTATATTCTCGATTGGAACGGAAATGTTCATAAGTGTGGAATGGATGTTTTTAGAGATGAGTTTTATCAAAAAAATGTTATTGGGGAAATAAATCAATATGGAAAAATGGAAGTTGATGAACAAAAGGAATTAAGTCTAATTACTCGAAATATTGAAAAATATCATTGCTTAGATTGTGTTTTATATCCAAAGTGTATGGGTATACATTGTGTTCATGCATCAAGAATTGTTAATAGTCCGGAGTGTTCGTTTTATGATGAATTATATCAATTTGCTTGCATGTCCGCTAAATTGAAAGTTTTAAAATTGAGAAGAAAGGAAAAAAGTAATGGATAAACGATTATACANTNTATTTGNTNANATAGGNATAGATTTGGAANTGGNTNATATNTNCNAAACTTNGATTGTAAGCGTTTGNNNTTCATTANNATACATAAGTTTAATTTGNNATATTNAGGNTGAATTTAAGATTGNNATGCCTGAAGAATTGCTTATATTTGATGAAAATCGAACGATAAAGGATTTTATTGAAAATGTAAGCCGGCTATTTTAGCTTTGATAAAAACGAGTCAATTAAAAATAATGAATAAAAGAGTAAAGTAGGTAGAGAA
>WFLY01000128.1 GCA_009177215.1 Bacillota bacterium | reverse complement strand
CCGACTCGGGATCTTCACCACCCTGCGCCTCTTCACCCCCGCCTTCTGGAAGCGATAGGACAGGATCAGGCTAGTATTTTTTGATTGCAGCGATAGCAGCGTTCATTTCCTGCGGCGTAAAGGTGAGTTTTTCTGCTTTTGCCTTTTTCATCATNGGCATTAGGTAGNCCATCATTTCCTTTTGACTTTTGCCNTGTCCGTNANCAAATAATTGTCCTAGGAATTCCAGNNTTTTTTCTGGAATATNCTTAACAAGTTCATCTGACANCCAAGCAGGTTTATTTTTGTNGTCCATAAAATTAAATCCTCGCTTTCCGTGTTGTGTTTAGTTTTGGTTTTTTATGATTGGATTGATTGTTATGATTTGTTTTGAAACAGGTTTGCGAGCTGTGAAAAATCCATGCCGGCAAGCCCCGACATGAAGTCCATGCTGCCGTTTTCCTCGCTGCCTGTGCCAAAGGGAGAGCCCTCGGGAAACATTTCCTGCATCATTTGAATCATTTGCATCATTTCCTGCATATTTTCAAAATTTTGGTACATGGAACGCATTTGTCTTATGTTTTCCTGTTCTGCCGGGGCACATAGAGGGAGTATTTCATCACAAAGCTTCATTGCATCAAAGCTTTCTTCATGGGGCAGACTGTCTAGAGAGGCGTAAGGGTATTTTTTGAAAAACCATATAGTATACTGTAATTCCATAAGCTTGATGTAAATTGCAAGATTTTTCTGGCTGGAGGGAGCTAAATAGGTAAGAAGTATTTTCAGCATTTTTAAACGGTTTGTTGTAAAAAGCGTATCAAAAGCCGTGACTTTGCCCAGTTCTTTTTCGTCCATAGCTGCCTCCTTGTTTTTGCAGTGCTTCATTCTATCCTATGTATCAGTTACAATCCGTATGCTTTCGGAGTTGTAGAAAAATAGGCTCCCGAGGGAGCCTATGCAAAAGAAGAAAAACTACATATTAGCAGCCACAGCCGTTGTTGCCGCAGCCACAGCCGTTGTTGCCGCAGCCATTGCTAAAGAAGCTGGAAAGAAGGAGAATCCAGATCAACCATTCGCAGCTGTCATTACCGCAGCCATCGTTGTTTCTGCCGAAAAGGCCGTTGCCGCAGCCACAGCCGCAGCCGTTGCCGCCGAAGAAGTTACCGCCGCTGAATAATAATAAAAGGATAATCCAGGAACAGTTTCCTCCAAAGAATCCATTGTTGCAGCATGCGTTATTATTTGAGCAGCCGCAGTTGGTAGCAGTTAAATCACTCATTGTTTTATTGCCTCCAAGTTTTATTTATGGTTTATTCTATGCACGGTGGCATGTCAATGTTTCCAGAAGATTTTATGGATTTTTTTATTGTACTTTAGTACCATATGTGGATAAAAGACTTGCATAAATTTCAACATATAGTAAAATAAGAGTAAGGTAACATTGCAGTTATTTTACATATATAAGGAAGAGGTATGGAAGAAAGGAAATTTGTTGTAGAGGGCAGGCAGTTCCGCACCGAGGCTGAATATAAACGTGCCCTGCGCGATAAAGAAGTAATAGATAAGCTGCGTAAGCAGATCTCGGGCAGTAATTCTGAGCAGCTGATAAAAATGAAAAGTGACCTGAAGGAAGGAAAATATCATTTTTTTACATTGCTGGGACAGGATTTTGAAGAAGAGCTGGAGGAACTGACAGCTGCAGGCAAGAAGGGTAACCTTAAAAATAAAAAGAATGTCGGCAGGGCGGGCATAGGCAGAAAGGCAGCAGGCAGACAAAAGAATGCACCGCCGGAAAAAAAGTCCAAGGAAGAGGAGGAAAGACTGAATGCCATTGCATTAAAGGAGCTTCAAAAAAGGGAGAAAAGACGCCGCATACTTTTAGTTTTATGCAGTATTCTCGCAGTAGGGTGTCTGGGTTATTTTTCGGTATATTCATATTATGATTATAAGACCAGAACCGGTTATGAGCAGCTTAGCGAGCTTAAAGAGAAGCCGGTGATCGGTCAGGCAACGGCAACGGAGCCTCCCCCGTTACAGACAGTGCATGTTAATCTGGATGGGGAACAAGAGCCGAAAGAAGTGCTGGAAGAATATAAAAATTTATTAAATAAAAATAAAAAGCTAATCGGATGGCTCAAAATTGACGATACAAATATAGATTACCCTGTTATGCAGACTTCTGACAATGAATATTATCAGAATCATAATCTGAATCAGGAATATGATAATAATGGTTCTATTTTTATGGATAAGGATTGCGATGTGCTAAAGCCCAGCACAAATTATATTCTTTATGGGCATCACATGAAAAGCGGTCGGATGTTCGGAAAGCTTGATTCATATGCATCTGAGGATTATGGTGGGAAACATCCCTATATCCAGTTCGATACCATTTACGAAAAGGGTCTGTATCAGGTAATGTATGTATTCCGTTCAAGGGTATACAGTGAGGAAGAAATTGTTTTTAAATACTATCAATTTATAGATGCATTGAGTGAACAGGAATTTAATTCCTATATGCAGGAAATGTCGGAAATGTCATTGTATGATACANGCGTNACCGCACAGTATGGGGATCAGCTTTTGACATTATCNACCTGTGATTATCAGGAGAAGAACGGCAGGTTTGTGGTNGTGNCAAAAAAGGTGNCAGCAAAGGAGTAAGAAAANTGTCCAAGGCTATTAAGAAAAAAAACAGAAGATTAAAAAGGACAGTGCGTAAGACCTTAGGTGCGTTATTTTTGGCATCTGCACTGGTAGTGGCGGCAATTCCGGTAGAGAATCTGCGGGCGGATGAGCCGGGGAATGCAAGACCGTTAAAGGTTACGGTGGATGTGGAAAATTGCAGGATTCCCATTGTTGATATAGGAGAGACTATCTATACTACCGGCGACGGCAGATTTCAGTTTGCATATGTGAGTACTAATGATGCGGCGGCAAGTAATAAAGTGGCAGTAATATTGGGATATGACGGCGGAAGATTGGAGGGCGGTGTCCTTACGATTCCTAATGAAGTGGATGCGTATCTGAAATATTCCGAGAATCTGGGTACCACTGTCGGATATTGTGCCGTGGGAAAAAGCGGAAATTTCCTGTTTTATGAGGTTATCGTAGAGAAGACAGATGATTTCGGCAATGTGATAACGGAGGATGACTTAAATAAGCCTGTTTTGGATGANGAGGGAAATCCCATGAGAAATCCTGTTACNGGTGAGTTCATCTTTGAGCAGAAGCCGGTGTATGAGAAGCAGTATAAGCCCTGCTATTATACGGATTACTCCAAGTGGAGCGAGCTTGAAGTAGATGAATTTTATTATCAGACGGGCACTACAACCGTTTCCGGCGCGGAGGTTCCCCGGTATTCACTTACGGAGAATTCTACCGTTCAGCGAATTCAGGCTGCCGAGGTAAAATATATCGGCAACCAGACCCTGATTGCGGGAACGGGAGAAGATGCCGGTACCTGGACCGTGGCTCCAGGTTATGTGGATGCACCGGAGAAGGGAATTTTCCGAGGGGAGAAAGCCGGAAATATCGAAATTCTTCATGTAGGAGCCGACCTGAGTGGTATCGGTAATTATGCATTTAACGGTTGTACTAACTTAAGCAGCATTACCTTGCAGAACGGCTTGGATACCATCGGTAATTATGCTTTTGCCAATTGTGTTAATTTGGAAGAAGTCAATGTGGAATTGACGGCTATGATTACTACTATCGGTGACCATGCTTTTTACAACTGCAAGGGGCTGACTTCTTTCAAGATGCCCAGACAGGTATCCAGAATCGGAGATTCGGCATTTGAGGGCTGTACCGATTTGGTGTCAATCGAGTTGTGCGGTGAAGGAAAAAACGTACAGTTAAATACTTTAGGATACGATGTGTTTAAAAGTTGTTCCAGTTTAAAGGAAGTAGTGCTGCCTAACAGCTATGAGGAGAATAATCTGGATATCAGCATGTGGGAGGGCTGCACCTCTTTAGGGCATATTACGGCACAGAGCGGAAAGGTGAATTTTGTTGAAACATCGGGCGGGAATTTTACTTTCAAGGAATTTAAGGATACCGTACCGGATACCTTCTATTTTGAAGGAATGAAAAATTCGCCCTTGCACTTTACCTCCACGGATCAGACGATAGCGTTTAAGTATCTCAACGAGGATGTTTATGAAATTACAATTGAGAATGATGAAGGGCAAAAGGCTGTTTATCAGGTGAATTCCGAAAACCAGCTGATTTATTGTGACATATCATCGGGTATGTCGGAGGTGGAGATGCCGTCTACGATTGGACCTTATCAGATTACCTCCATTTGGTCCACAAGCTTTCAGGGAAGCTGTTCGTTAGAGAAGATTACCATCCCTTCTTCAATTCGAACGATAGAGAGAAATGCCTTTAGGGGCTGCCATAATCTGAAAACAGTTATTTTTAGTGAGCCGGTTAATGTTACGACTATCGGTGACAATGCGTTTCAGACTCAGGATGTGACAATCCATCAGGCAGGTTGTAAGGATCAGACTTTGCCTTCAGAGCCGGTACTGCAATTTGTAGGACCTATTTCCTATGAATGTAAGCCTTTTACTTATGCGATGGATCCTGCCAGCAATATTAACGTGGGTTCTCAGAGACGTTCCTATATCACTTATTATAGTAGCTGGCCACAGAATCTGCAGGTAAAATACAATCCTGGTACGGATAAAAACGAACTGATTAATTATCCGACCTATAAAGAGTTAAATGATTTTAATACGTTGACATATGCTGAGGCATTGGAAAAATATCCTTATATGACGACGAAGAATGTAGAGGATTATGTAAATGCCGCAAGGGAGGCTGTTAGAAAGAATTCAGATCCTGCCCAGAGACCGACTATGACGGATTACGAGAAGGAGATTATTGACGCAGCGCTGAATATTGAGCTTCCGGAGGGCATTGAATCAATTCAGAAGGGACTTTTTACCACTAAGGAGCTTGATCCCAGCGAAGGCGGTGTATCTAAGNCGATTACGGCATANAGCCTCAATGAAANCGCAGACGAAAGCTTTAAGGATTGTTCGAATCTTACCGAGATTAGTCTTGTGGGAGGAACGACTGCCATAGGCTCCCATGCCTTTGAGGGCTGCGCAAAGCTGGAGAAGGTTTATCTTCCCAGTACGCTGGAAGAANTCGGGCTGAGACNTTTTGCAGGNTGCNGAAAGNTGAAGTATGTATCCTTCTTGGATAGCCTTAATTTTACTTGTGACAATTCTATTATTTATGAATTGGATCGAGACGGTAATAAATTTAAGATAATTGAATATCTGGAAGGAAGAGACAGCGGTGTTATTACGGCTTCGGAATTTACAGGCGTGAAAGAAATTGCCGAAGAAGCTTTTATGGATACGGATGTCAGCTCTGTGGATTTGAGAGAGTCTGAAGTACAGGAAATACCTGCGAAGGCTTTTGCGGAGACTGACAGGCTTTTTGCGGTATATCTGCCTACGACATGGAATTCTATCGTAGATTCCTCTTTCGCAGACAGTAATCTGCAATATCTGGAGATTCCGGGCAGGTTGGGATATATTGGAAATGATGCCTTTACCAATCATGATTCAGCGCTTACTTTCTATTGCGAGGACGGAAGCAGTGCCAAGATATATGCCGATAATCAAGGGATAAAGACAACTTCCAAGCCGATAGAGATTTACTATACCGTGCGTTTTTGGGATTACGGAAATAAACTGCTGGATACTCAGACCGTATTGGCGGGAGAAGATGCGGTGCCGCCTGCGGTGGAGGGAAGAGAAGGATATATTCATGTGGGCTGGGCGCCGGATTATCACGGCATAAACAGAGATATGGATATTACTGCTCAATACGAAGCGGAGGATCCGGATGCACATAAATTCAAGGTAACCTTTTTAGACCACGACGATAAGGAATTGAAGACTGTATTGGTAGCGGCAGGCGAAGATGCGGAGCCTCCCTTTGATCCGACGAGAGAGGGGTATACCTTTATAGGCTGGAGACCGTCGGTAAAGGATATTCAGGCAGATACAATCATTTATGCCCAGTATGAGAGAAATGATTCCTCTCAGTCACAGCTTACCGTGCGTTTTATTGACCATGATGACAAGGTTTTATATACGCAGAAGGTAGATTATGGTAAGGATGCTTACCCGCCTCAGAGTCCTACAAGGGAAGGTTATACCTTTACCGGCTGGAGACCGGCTCTTACCAATATTACCAAGGATTTGGATACTTATGCCCAGTATGAGAAGAACGGTTCGTCAAGCGGCGACGGAAGCGGTAATCAGGGTGGCGACGGAAGCGGTAATCAAGGTGGCAACGGAAGCGGTAATCAGGGAGGTGACGGAAGCGGTAATCAGGGAGGTGACGGAAGCGGTAATCAAGGTGGTAACGNAANCAATGGTCAGACTACCACGAAGCTNTACACATTGACGGTNCNCAACGGCAGCGGCNCGGGAAGCTATGGAGCAGGCACACANCCTATNATTATAGCAAATNACCCTGCTTCCGGTCANGAGNTNAGCCATTGGACAANAGCTCCGGCAAACACCAAGATTGCAAGTACGGTGTTGACGGCAACGGTTATTACTATGCCGGAGGGAGATGTGACTGTAACGGCAAATTATAAGGCTAAAGGAAGCTCAGGTGGCAGCACTACAGGTACCGGAAGCGGCAACACTGCCAATACAGGTTCACGTCCTAATAACAATAACGGTACGGTAAATAAGGGCGGCACTACCGTTGTAATCGACAAGAATGGCTTGTCTAATACGGGTGTGGTTTCCGCTACGGTAAACGGTTCTTCCGATAATTTTACCATTAAGATATCGGAGAGCACATCGGCATCAGAGGAGGCGGTACGCGCCCTGATGGCAGAGTACGGCGATTTGACCAATATAAAATATTTCCCTATGGATATCAGCCTTTATGATTCCACAGGAAAAAATAAAATTACGGATACGCAGGGGTTGTCCATTAGTATTACGTTGCCCCTCCCGGATTCTCTGATTACTTATGCCGGCAACAATAAGGTGGCGGGAATTGTGGACGGCAAGCTGGATAAGCTGAAACCCAGATTTACCACGATATCANGNGTGTCCTGTGTTACCTTTNCGGCGNAGCANTTTTCACCGTATGTAATTTATGTGGATNCNAACAANTTGACGGCGGGTGTGATTAATGATAATACGCCCAAGACAGGTGACGGTATTCATCCTAAATGGTTTTTATCCATAGGTCTTGCCTGTGCATCTTTTGTACTCTTTATGAAGAAAGACAGGCGCAGGCTGCAGAAGGCAAGAGCATAACACTTAAGTTACGATAAATGAACTGTAACAGTTCGGCCTTAAGGTTGAACTGTTACAAGAAACTGGAAGAGTATATGAAGAGAAAGAAAAGGCTTTGGGGTATTCTGTTTATAATAACAGCGCTTATTATTATGCAGCTTCCGGTATCGGAAGCAGATGCAGCAACATCTGCTTCCGATTTTAGAATGGAAGGAACTACATTGGTCAAGTATCGGGGCACGGAGAAAAACGTGTCTGTTCCTGATACTGTGGAAACTATCGGCGAGGGAGCTTTTGAAGATAATACTTCCATAGAACTGGNAGTTCTTCCTAAATCCGTAAAAAAAATTGAGTCATNTGCT
Source organism: Bacillota bacterium (assembly GCA_009177215.1). Lineage (GTDB taxonomy): Bacteria > Bacillota > Clostridia > Lachnospirales > Lachnospiraceae > Acetatifactor. Next base: position 10,281 of record WFLY01000128.1, on the reverse strand, counting down.
TTTTGNGGCTGCGACAGNCNGGAAANGGTGGTGCTGGGCAAGGGGNTTACGGAAGTGGGCGACTTTGCCTTTACAAAATGTCAGGGGCTTACAGACATGTCCATTCCGGACAATATCAGGAACATAGGTATTCAAGCATTTGCTGACTGTGTAAATCTGAAGGATATTTCCATTCCTCCGGAGGTTACAAGTATTCATGAAACAGCATTTGACGGCTGCAGCAAGTTGGTAATCCATTGTGAAGAGGGAAGTTACGCAGACAAATATGCCAAGGCTTTTTATGAAAAACAGAAAGAAATGCCCGAATATGAGGATGTGCCGGAATATCCGGCAACCGAACCGGACAACATATCCGAACCGGAGATACCCGTGGTTACAATACCTATCATGCCGCCTGTGTTTACCGACGACAATTCATCACTGCTTGGCAGTACTATGGTGGTAGGCAATCAGGCAGTAGTGTTTATCGACAATACAAGTCCTACAGTTTTTGGCGGAACCGATTCAAGCAGCGGAAGCGGTGGGAACAATGGTGGCGGAGATGACGGCAATGGCGAGGGCGGAAACGGTATCAGTGACGGAGACGGCATTGATGGGCAGACNACCGANTACTTACAGANAGNCGGGCTTATTAGTAGCGGAGAGAGTATACCCAAATACAGTATTGTGGATAACAGGGTGGTTGCAGACCAAGCCTATTATCAAAACGAGGAACTTAAAAATATAACGCTACCTATGGAAATTAAGGAAATAGGGCAGTTTGCTTTTGCAAGGAGCGTCTTGGAAAGTATTTCGATACCTGACGGCGTGGAAAATATATGCTACGGAGCATTTTATCATTGTGATAATCTGTTGCAGGCGGCATTGCCTGACAGTATTATGAATGTGGAGCCCAAGGCTTTTTCCCATACCTTATGGGTAGATAATTTCCTGAAAAACGGTGACGGCGGTGATGGTGATTTCTTGATTAGTGGCGGTGTTTTGGTGGCATATCGAGGAAATTCGGCGCAAGTGACTGTTCCCGAAGACGTAAGAGTGATTGCGGCGGAGGCATTTGTAAAGCATTCGGAAATTGAGAGCCTGACGTTACCTGAAAGTCTGCTGGTTGTGGGTGAGGGTGCATTTGAAGGCTGCAGGGGGCTGAAAAACCTTACGGTGGGGAAGCATTTACAGGAGATTAAGGACAGGGCGTTTGCAGGCTGCGGCATCACAAGCTTAGAGCTTCCCGCAAGCGTTACGGATATTGGCTTGAAGGCATTTGATGATACGGTGCAGTTAAGCTTTTTGGGTGAAGCGCCTGATAGAACTTATGAAACCTCCGCACAGAGGCTTTCCAACGAGGAATATAGAATTTACGGGGAGCAGACAGGGCAGGCAGGAGTTTCGGTAGTCGGAGCGGAAAATGTTTCTGCAAGACTTAGCGGTGCCAATAAGAGCTATGTTTTGTCCGTGGAAAAGAGGACACAGAGCGTTGAAATGGAAAATGCCTTTTCCAGAAATCTTAATTCGGCAATACCGGATGGAACTGTTATCTATGATTTAAGTCTTTCAGATAATAGCAATGTTCCCTTGATTAAATTGGGAAGGCAGCTGCTTACGGTGACAATGCCGGTGCCGGAGACGCTTAGTGGGCAGGAGCTGAAGGTGGCAGCTTTGGATAGAAACGGTCAGCTTGAGCTGCTTGCCAGCGAGGTGATTTTGCTTGACGGAGTAGAAGCTGTCCGTTTCCAGACCAATCGCTTATCACAGGTTGCTGTATACGGAACGGGCGTCGCCTATGAGGATATCAGAATTGTCAATATGAGCGCTCCGAATGAGGAGAGTGATTTGGCGGCATCTCTGCAACAACAGCCTTTGCTTATCATAAAATGGTTGTTTATTGTTACATTATTCATAATAGGTACTTGTTTTGTATTGTTGAAACAAGGAACCAACAAGCTGCTCCGGCATAAAATATGATAAGTATATGCCGGAGCAGTCTTTTTTATGCAAAGAGTAAGAGAACAATTAGGGGTTTCTTTAGAATTAATACAGTCCTTGCCTAAGGATGGGGTAACAGTGGCTGTTTTGGATAGCGGAATTGCAAGTCATCCTGATTTAACAGGGAAATTGCTGACATTTCGGGATTTTGTAGATAATAAAAGGTTTCCTTATGATGACAGTGGACATGGAACACATATTTGTGGGATAATTTGCGGAAACGGTGTGCTGTCCAACGGAAATTGCCGGGGGATAGCGCCGTCGTCAAAGCTGGTGGTAGGAAAGGTACTGGATGCCAAGGGCGATGGAAGTACGGATAATATGCTTGCCGGTCTTAAGTGGGTTGAGGAAATACGCACACAGTATAATATCCGCATATTAAATATATCTGTGGGAATCGGTAATTTAAAGGAATCCAGCAAGGAGAGGGCATTACAGGAGCAGCTGGAGATTCTTTGGCAGGAAGGTATTACAGTGGNGTGTGCAGCGGGAAACAAGGGNCCGAAATCTGCTTCCATTTNTGCAATANGCGTAAATANACAGGNAATTACCGTAGGCTGCNANGACGGTGAATTTTGTAAGAATAATCCCAGAAGATGTGAAAATTACTCNGGAAGGGGAGNCTTTGGGGCAGTTCCCCGCNAACCAGATANTGNTGCGNCGGGANCCGATATTTTATCCTGCAATGCTTTTTTTAATGAGGGAGCTTATACAAGGAAAAGCGGAACTTCCATGGCAACGCCTATTGTTTCGGGCGTGCTTGCACTTGCCCTACAGAAATATCCCCAAATGACAAATGATGAGCTTAGGCAGAAGCTTACCTTCAGTGCTAGGGATTTAGGAGAAGCATGGAATAAGCAGGGCTGGGGCATGGTAGATGTAAAAGGATTATTGTCATAGATTGAGACTAAGGGTGCAATGTCAGAGTGCGCCCTTTTTTCTTTGAATTTAGTAAATTCTATTGACACACTTGGTATGATTGTATACAATTATACGAGGCGATGTGAAAGAAAAAATGTCCTTCACATCAGTGTATAAAGAAAGGTGTGGCGCAAAATGAAAAATGACGATATATTCCAGAATCGCCCTGTTACGATGAATACTCAGAACAATCTTTTAGAGATAGAGGAGCATATGTATATATTGGATGATGTAGAAAAGCCCAATGTGTTCCGTAATATGTTTCCTTATTCGGACATCCCCAAGATTCCTTTTAACGACAGAATTGTTCCTCACAATATGCCAAAGGAAATCTGGATCACAGATACAACTTTCCGTGACGGACAGCAGTCCAGAGCGCCATATACCACTGAGCAGATAGTGACAATTTATGATTATCTGCATAAGCTGGGTGGACCTAAGGGTATGATTCGTGCCAGTGAGTTCTTTTTATATAGTAAGAAAGACAGAGATGCAGTGTATAAATGTATGGAGCGGGGGTATGAGTTTCCTGAAGTTACCAGTTGGATCCGTGCCAGCAAGGAGGATTTTAAGCTGGTAAAAGAAATCGGTATGAAGGAAACCGGTATTTTGGTAAGCTGCTCCGATTATCATATATTCTTGAAGCTGAAAATGACAAGAAAGCAGGCGATGGAGCACTATTTAAGTGTTGTCAAGGATTGTCTTGAGGAGGGAATTAGCGTAAGGTGCCATTTGGAGGATATTACCAGAGCGGATATTTACGGCTATGTAGTACCTTTCTGTCTGGAGCTTATGAAGCTGATGGAGGAATACAATATTCCGATTAAGGTGCGCGCCTGTGATACCATGGGCTATGGCGTTAATTTTCCGGGTGCGGTTATCCCCAGAAGCGTTCAGGGGATTATCTATGCTATTCATACCCATGCGGGAGTGCCCCATGAGCTGATTGAGTGGCATGGACATAATGATTTTTACAAGGCGGTTGCCAATTCCACCACGGCATGGCTTTATGGCTGCTCCGGAGTAAATACTTCATTGTTCGGCATAGGAGAGAGAACCGGTAATACGCCTCTTGAGGCGATGGTGTTTGAGTATGCTCAGATCAGGGGCAATTTGAACGGTATGGATACCAGAGTGATTACAGAGCTTGCCGAGTATTATGAGAAGGAAATCGGTTATCATATTCCTCCCAGAACGCCTTTCGTAGGTAAGAACTTTAACGTCACCAGAGCAGGGATACATGCGGACGGGCTACTGAAAAATGAGGAAATTTACAATATTTTCGATACGGAGAAATTCTTGAACCGTCCGGTGCTTTGCGCTATTTCCAATACCTCCGGTCTTGCAGGTATCGCACACTGGATTAACACCTATTACAAATTAAAGGATGAAAAGCAGGTGCAGAAGAATTCCGAGCTGGTTGCGGAAATCAAAAAGTGGGTGGATGAAGAATATGCTCAGGGTCGTGTGACGGTTCTTACGGATGATGAGATTATTGCCTGCCTGAATCGTGTTTGCTTGGAAAAAAATATCAAAATCGGCGAATAAGTCAATAGGAACGAAACAAATGTAATCCGATGATTTATAGTTTAAAAATTATTGGATAAAAGAAAATAAATGTAATGAATTCAGCCATATTATTGCGGCAGAGGCAGCGATTGCCATATAAGAAGCTGCCACCAGCGATATGACAGATTGGAGATAACGTGAGTAATTATGATGTGAAGCAGGAGGTTACGGACAAGTATTCCCTGCGGGGCCGCGTGTTCCATAAGCTGAGGGAGGACATATTAAGCGGCAAATATGAAGAGTATGAGGAATTGAAGGAGGTTGCCATAGGCGAGGAGATGGGTGTCAGCAGGACTCCCGTCAGAGAGGCATTCAGGCAGCTTGAGCTGGAAGGGCTTATCCAGATAGTTCCCAACAAGGGTGCATATGTCACCGGTATTACGGAGAAGGATGTAAAGGATATTTATATGATTCGTTCCCTGCTTGAGGGGCTGTGCGCCCGCTGGGCGACGGAGCATATCACCAAGGAACAGCTTGAGGAAATGGAGGAGAATGTTTATCTGGCAAAATTTCACGCAGAGAAAGGACATTTGGAGCAGCTTGCCGAGCTGGATAATCGTTTCCATGATATTTTATACGAGGCATGTGACAGCAAAATATTGGAACATCAGTTAAAGGATTTTCATCAATATGTGCTGAGAGTGCGTAAGAAAACACTTTCCAGCGCTAACAGAGGACCAAAGTCAAATGAGGAGCATGAGCAGATTTTAGGGGCAATCAAGGCTGGAGATGCGCTTCTTGCGGAGAAGCTTGCCAATGAGCATATCATAAACGCATATCAGAACATGGTGAAAAACGGGCTTCATGAGGCATATCAGCGGTCTGAGCCGAAGGAATTATAGCTGTCTTGCAAGATTTCGTAGAGACGCAATTTTGATTTTGCGGTGCCGGCTGTCAGAATTGTTTTTGTGGGCTGTCAGAACTGTTTTTCATATTGAACAGAACCGTGAATTGTGTTAAACTGGTTACTGTATTGCTGGAATTGTGGATATTTGCAAAAACGGCGATTTATTAGTTAACTGTGCTGTCCGGGCTGTATGTTTGAAAGGTTGAGAATTCAGGAAAGGAACAAGTGCGACATGGAAAAAATTAAAATGACAACTCCCTTAGTGGAGATGGACGGAGATGAAATGACAAGGATTCTCTGGCAGATGATTAAGGAGGAATTGCTGCTGCCATACATAGATTTGAAGACGGAGTATTACGATTTGGGGTTAGAGTACCGCAATCAGACGAATGATCAGGTTACGGTGGATTCCGCCAACGCAACCTTGAAGTACGGCGTTGCTGTAAAATGCGCTACCATTACTCCCAATGCGGCGAGAATGACGGAGTACAGCCTGAAGGAAATGTGGAAAAGCCCTAACGGTACGATCCGTGCCATTTTAGACGGTACGGTATTCCGTGCACCGATTCTGGTGAAGGGGATTGTTCCTTATGTGAAGAATTGGAGCAAGCCTATTACCATTGCCCGTCATGCCTACGGTGATGTCTATAAAAATACGGAGATTAAGGTGCCGGGTGCCGGCAAGGCGGAGCTTGTGTATACCGCTGAGGACGGAACGGAGATCCGCGAGCTGATTCACAACTTTGACGGAGCCGGAATTATTCAGGGTATCCACAATACCGAGAAATCTATTTCCAGCTTTGCAAGAGCATGTTTTGGCTACGCTATTGACACGAAACAGGATTTATGGTTTGCCACTAAGGATACTATTTCCAAGAAATATGACCATACCTTCAAGGATATTTTTCAGGAGATTTACGATGCGGAGTATAAGAGCAAATTTGAGGAGCTGGGCATTGAATATTTCTACACCTTGATTGATGATGCGGTAGCGAGAGTCATCCGTTCAGAGGGCGGATTTATCTGGGCGTGCAAGAATTATGACGGCGATGTGATGTCCGATATGGTTGCAACCGCTTACGGTGATTTGTCCATGATGACCTCAGTTTTAGTTTCCCCCAGCGGTGTCTACGAGTATGAAGCGGCGCACGGCACGGTACAACGTCATTATTATAAGCATTTGAAGGGAGAGGAGACCTCCACCAACTCCATTGCGACTATCTTTGCATGGACCGGCGCATTGCGCAAGAGAGGCGAGCTGGACGGCAATCAGGAGCTTGCCGCATTTGCGGATAAGCTGGAGAAGGCTTGTATCAAGACTGTTGAGGACGGTAAAATGACAAAGAGCTTATCCTTGATTTCCACCTGTGAGAAGCCTGTGATTCTGAATAGTCTGGACTTTATCAAGGCAATCAGAGAGACCTTTGATAATTTGTAAGCAACAAGTAATACGGAGCTAAATTCTTACAAGAAATTTAAGAAATTGTAAGAATTTAGCTCCTTTTTTGTATAACGAATTTATTATAAAATAATAACAATAAGCGGTTTAAGCATGGAGGTGCAGTATATTATGAAGGGAAAAATAAGAAATTTTGTGGTAAGCGGTGTACTTATCCTGAGCATGGAGGCAAGCCTTTTTGCAGGCTGCGCTAATGACAATACCGACAACAAAGAGAGTACGGAGCCGCAGCAGACACCGTCTAAAAAGGAAATTCTCTGGCAGGAGCAGAAATTTGCTGAAGTATCTGATATTACGGAGGGTAATCCTGTCTATATTTCAGACTATCAAGAAAATTTAATCAAGGAACCTGAATTTACATATGATTATGGCAATCAGATATATACTGGTGTACACAATGACAAGCTGTGCTTTGTGACATGCTACTATGGGCAGGAGATGGAGAAAAATCGTTACTGTTTGGATACCTATGATTTAAATACTAAGGAGAGCCTGCAGACGGAGATATCTTTTGATAATCCGGAGCTTTCTGATTTTTCCCCTTGGCATTGTGAAATAATNGGANNGGGAAATATGGTGTTTTTCGCTTCAAANTGTAANCANGNTNATAGTGAGGTGANGAATTATTATGCGGTGTACATGAATGCACAGGGGGAGTGGATTAGTACATTGGATATCTATTCTGCACTGACAGAATTCGGGATTAAGATGGAGCCTCTATACATCTTTGGGGATATAGTATGTGATGATGAGGGATATTTGTATATCTGTGACTCCCAATTACCCCGTGTGGGAATCATTGACGAGACAGGTGCCCTTATAGATACCATGGAGCTTGAGGGAGCATATGACAGCAGAATCGTTTGTTCCATGAAAAGTCCTGAAGGAATACCTATATTTGAAGCTTCAGCCGTAAAGGAAAGAAAAAATACCCTGTTCTGGTATGACACGGAGAAAAAGTCTATGCAGATCCTGACAGATGCTGCTTACGATAGCATACAGGCATATTCGCGCAACTTCAATCAGTTTGGTGAAATTTACAATGTCCGGTACAATAAGATAGTGCGCTGGGATATTGCTTCGGGAACACAGGAAAGGATTTTCGATTGCAAGGGCAACGGACTGACAGAGAATACTTATTTATTGAAGTGTGTCTCCAATGCGGCGGGCGAGCTTTTCCTACTGGAGTTTGGTGAAGGTACGGCATGCATATATGAGTTTACCGACAAGCCGGTGGAGAAGGACAGTAGTATCAGAATTGCAGATATTTGTGGGTGGATGTATGATGAGGATATCAGCGCCAGTGCGGCAAACTTTTCACGAAAGAACCCTTCCTGCTACATTGAATATGAGTCGCCGGGTTCGGGGGCAGACCAGTCCGAGCTTGAAACGTATCATGACAGAATCATTGCCGAAATCGTGTCAGGTAAGGGACCGGAAATTTTGATAGTGGACGGTGATGATATGAGGATGCTTCATGAAAAGGGGGCGCTGGCTGATATTTCCGATGTTCTGCCAAAGGAGACAGAGGAACAAATATTTAAGGGTATACTCGAGGCGGGAACCATTGACGGAAAGTTGATAGGTCTCGCAAATTCAAAAAGCACGACGACTTTTTTTGTGTCTAAAAACGTGTGGACAAAGGATACATGGACGTTGGAGGACTTCGTTGATCTGGTGGAGGAAAAGGAAGGAGAGCTTGAGTTTGTTTTGGAGGGGAACAGTTATTTAAAGACTCCTACATACATTATGCATCATCTGGTGCTTGGGGATTTAAGTAATTCTCCTTTTCTTGACGTGGAGAAAGGAGANTGCCACTTTGACAGTGAGCTTTTTAAAAAGGTTCTGGAAATAGCTAAACGGTATGGAGTAATGGATCCATCCAGCATCAGGTACAATGATTATGAGGAAGAGAAAAAGGAAATGAAGGAATCGCTGGATAGCGGACATGCCATAGCGTTTGTTGAATATGTATATAACGTGACTGCTTTCAGTGATACTATGTCATTGCTGGGAGAAGATTATTATTGTGTCGGCTGTCCCACAAATGGTAAAAGCGGGAACTATTTATACTGTGACAAGTTTTTGGTAGTGAACAAAGCGGCGGAGGATATGGATATGATATATAAGTATGTTCAGTATTTTTTCAATGAAGAGAACCAGAGAAAGGCCGGAATAGACACCGTTAGGAAGGATATTTTAGAGAGCTTTGTTGTCTATCGGGAATGGGATACTAATTGGCCGTGGGCATTTAGCTTGGGAGACGGAGTCTATATACTCTTGGAGTGCAAACCGGACGGAACAAGTTACATTGAGGATTATGTGGCACTTATCGATAGCTGTGAGCCGATGCCGGTGGGAACGCAGGCGATAGAGGATATTATTGCCGAAGAAACGGAAGCTTATTTCGCAGGTGAAAAGAATGTCAATCAGACGGTGGATGTGATTCAGAGGAGAGTACAGCTGTATCTTGACGAACACAAGTAATATAAGCATCAGATGCTTGCCGGTATGGAATTTGAAAGTGTTCTATGCCAAAAGAGAGGAAGTGTGAATTAAAGTGAAAAGGATGACAATGAGCATGGCAGTCCGATTCATGGTATTATGCGGTGTATTTTCGATTGCGACAGGAATTTTTTTATCGGGCTGCGCAGGGGAGAGGGGTCCGGCAGGCGGCGATGAACAGAGAAAAAGCCAAACGGCTGGGCTTCCACGGGAAGAATTTAATTGGCAGGAGGAAAAATTTGCAGAACTCCTTGACATCACGGAGGGCAGCCCGGTTTACATAACGGACGTTAAAGAAGATTTGGTAAGGGATCCTGACTTTGCCTACGATTATGAGTATAACGGACATTATGATTTTTATGGGGATAAGGTATATATTTTTAAGGGTTATTATTTGAATGAGACGGAGGGTCACAGATATTTCCTGAATACTTATGACCTGAATACAAAAGAAACACAGTGTAGGGAGTTTATGTTCGATATTCCCCGGATACCGGATTTTAACCCGGCGCACTTTGCAGTGGCAGGGGAGGACAAGTTTGTCTTTTTTGCGGGAGCGTATGATGAAGANGATAATACACAGAATTATTATGNCGCACTTTTAAGCNGCAACGGTGAGCTATTGGNAGTCACANACATTTATCCCGCAATGCTTCAGATGGGCATACAGCTCCAGCCCCACATGATTTTAGAGGGCATTGTCTGTGATGAACAGGGGCTTATGTATCTGTGCAGCCCCGATATGCCTCAGGTTGGGGTCATAGATGAGGAGGGAACGCTTGTAGACGTTATGGAGCTTCATGGAGCGGCTTCGGTAAAGGCTGTCTGCGTAATGAAAAGCCCGGAGGGGATTCCTATTTTTGAAGTCTCGGATATGAATAACGGAAAAAATACTATGTTCCGGTATGCTTCTGCAAAGAACCATATTATGGAACGGCATCGTTTACAGTGAGGGACACTTATCTTAATACTGTAAAAGTAGATGGTAAGAAAGTCCAGC
>WFLY01000060.1 GCA_009177215.1 Bacillota bacterium | reverse complement strand
TCGTAGTTCATTCAGGTAGGTATTATAACGGTAGGAATTATGATTTAGAAAGAGAGATTTTCTATGATAAACGTTTTGGTGACGAAGTTATAGAAAATAAATAGAATGTTGTGGTTCTCGTGNTAATAATATATGNGTTTGTATTCTATATGAAATTAAGAAGAGATTTTGATAGTGTAAATATATGGCGCTTCGAGGGTGACTTATTAAAAGGCAGGTGATAGAAGTAAAAATATTGCATAAGGAGAGACAAAATGAAATTAACTATTTCTGTTATAATCTATAATGTGGAAAATTATTTATATAGTTGCTTAGACAGTATTATAAATCAAATTACTGACGATGTACAAGTGCTATTAATAGATGATGGTTCTACTGATAGTAGTGGAATTATTTCTGATTAATATGCTAGAAGAAAAAATAAGATTAATGTGATTCAAAAAGAAAATGGAGGAGTACGTTCTGCAAGAAATACTACAATAGATAATGCAAGTAGTCATAATATATGGTTTGTAGATGGTGATTACGTTATTGTCGAAAATTCTGTACAAAAAATATTAGATTATCTGAATAATAGTCAGATATTGCCGGAAATAGTGATTTGTGATTATCTATATTTTAATAAAGATAGCATTAGACAAAAGATTATAGAAGATGTAAGGATTGACAAGAAAGAATATATAGATGGCACTCAATGCGCTTTTTTATGGGGGAATAGTGTTTTTGGTACGGTATGGCATTGTTTGTTTCAATTTCAATTTTTGTTGAATAGTCATAAAAGATTTGACGAGGATTTATATTGTAATGAAGATGAAGATTGGTTAGTTTGTATTTTGCTACAAGCTCATTCAGTATCTATATTTAATGAGTTCATTTACAAATATAGGATTGATAGGGTTGGCTCAATTACAAATGATTTAGATTTATTAAAAAGATTTAAAAGTAAATATAAAGTTTAAACTAAATGGTTTGATTATTATTCAAATTGTAATGAACAAAATGAAGAAACTAGATACATGACTGCATATTTTGGCAATTTATATGTAAGTTTGGCTGGAATAATAAAAATTATGAATGGTCGTGACAAAAGAGAAGCTCTGCGGATGTATAAAGATAAATTATATATTTCTTCTTGTGCATTGTGTCAGTCAGAGAATTATTCCTTCAAATGGTGGTCCTAATGATTGTTTATATTGCGGGTAAATATATTCATAAATAAAAATATTATTAGTTCCTAAAATGTTATATGTTTATATATTTGATGAAACGATTAGAAATTAATAAATAAATATAGTTAAATAATGTCGTGAAATACAAAAAATCTTTGATAAGTCCGTCGTATTTTTTAACAAAAACAAGTAGTTTATGAATTAGAATAGTTTTTAAATATTCAGAGAGACTATTTTATATTATTCAAGGGAGGATATAAGATAATGGTAGAGACTACTTTGCAAGATAATGTAAGACAAAAAACGGAGCATGCACGTTGGTTTACAGAAATATTGGCATCGCTTTTGAATGATTTAAAAGAATTTCCATATGCAATAATTAAAGGTCCTGTATTAGCGGTGCTGGCGTATGGGGATGAAGAAGCGAGGNATTATNATGNCATTGACTTTTTAGTTCCAAAGGAATTACATANAGATTTTANTACAATATTAGAAAAGAANGGTTTTATAGCAGATGTTAGAAATGCGGATGGCAGTTTTCGTAAACTATCAAGAAAAGAGCAAATTATTTTAATGAATTCTCATCAAGATATAGATTATATCAAGAGACAGGGTGATATCTTTGTGGATATTGATATTAATTACGATATGTTTTGGGGGGAATATAATGGCAAAAGAGTAGATATAAGAAATGATATTTTGTCTAAGACCTTTACTATGAACCTGTTTGGTCAAGAAGTCAAGGTCTTGTCAAAGGCTAAGAATTTTGTTCAACTATGTTTACATCATTATAGGGAAATGAATGCTATATACCTATATAAATTGACAAATCCGTTTGTTCAGACAAAGTTTAGGGATGTTTATTTTTTGTTTCGAAGCATGTCACAGGAAGATTTGGAAGAATTATATAGATTGATTAAACAATTTGAAATAGCTAATTATATTTATTATGTAATTTATCATACATATCAATTTTATAAGGATGAAATATTAGAATA
>WFLY01000193.1 GCA_009177215.1 Bacillota bacterium | reverse complement strand
GTATACTCCAAAAGGATTCGTGATATATTATTAATTATAGGACAGCTTTTTTAATAGCAAACACCTTCGGCAGTACATAATTAACAAAAATTGTTAAAAAAATAAAGTTTAAAATGAATTATAACGGTGAAAAGTATTAGTTGAATTACTATGATCAAGCACGCAAATGCTTGTAAGACATCCAAAAAAATATATGTCAGCAACTATATTTATGCCATATAATATGATATAATGTATATAATTATAGAAGCATCAAGGATGAACCGGAACGAATTGTTCCCGAAGTCAACTGAAAATCAAGACTGCCTGCCTCCTTCCCGTACTGAAAGTACCGAAGGCATTCACTTGTTAAAGTATAACTGATTTACCGAATTTTGGCAAGAGAAAAGCTAAAAATTATTAAAAATTTTTAAACTGTAATTCCTTCTATTGACTTAAAAGTTTTGAAAGTATAATATACTTTTAATCAAAGTAACTATTTTGATTTCAGCATCCTCCCGATGCAGAAAGGAAGGGTTGTCGTATGAAAATCGAAAAAGTAAATGAAAACCAGATTCGCTGTACCCTGACCAGAGAAGACCTAGCCAGCCGCGAGTTGAAATTAAGCGAGCTTGCCTACGGCACGGAAAAGGCTAAAAATCTGTTCCGCGATATGATGCAACAGGCAAATTTTGAGTTTGGATTTGAGGCAGAGGATATTCCTCTCATGATAGAAGCTATTCCACTGAATGCGGAATGCATTGTTCTTATTATTACCAAGGTGGAGGATCCCGAAGAACTGGATACCCGTTTTTCAAGATTTGCCCCTTCCGCCGGTGATGATGACGAGGAAAATGACGAAATGATAACCCAATCTCCCGATGAGGTTCTAGACCTCTTCCGCAGATTACAGAGAGAGCAGGTTTCCGAAGAAACTGAGGCTTACAAGGTTTCCGCCCCCGCCCAGAATCCGGTCAATCACACCCGCATTTTCCTGTTTGGCACACTCCGGCAGGCTATGAATGCTTCTGCTCTGATTGCCCCCCACTATCACGGTCTGAGTACTCTGTACAAGGATGAGCGTTCCTCTCAGTACCTTTTGGTATTAACTCAGGGTGAGGAAACCTCCGAAATTTTTGACAGAGTCAGCAATATATTTTCCGAATACGGTTCACTACAGCGAACCGTACCCGTCAGCCGTACCTTCTTAGAGGAGCATTACGAAGCGCTGCTGACGGATAATGCCGTATCAACTTTGGGCAGCATTTAGGCAAGTCATTTGGCGAAATGTTATCCGGTCAGTACACTAGGCTACAGTAATATGTTTTCACAATTTTCATGACACAAGGGGCTGTGACACCTGTAATTGCAACGATGTCACAGCCCCTTTTATAGCTTGTCTTTCCATTTCATATTATTCAGATGCTTCAATGGCTGACATCAGTTCATCAATATCTATACCATGCACCATCGCAGCCTCTTCCAAAGATTCTCCCTGTGCCGAAGGACAGCCCAAACAATGCATTCCCGCATCTAACAGAACGGGTGCCACATCAGGATTGATGCGTAAAATTTCACCGATTGTCATGTCTCTTGTAATTCCGCTCATAATATTCTCCTTTCTGATTCTTAATGCTTTTTACAGTATAATACTTTCCCCGCAATCTGACAAGTCATTCATTATTTTGCGAAATATCTCATGAGCGGAGCGCCTTCATTTATGAAATAAAAGATAAGCCACATAAGTAAAAATCATTCCGCCGCATGAAAATTTCCGACAGCTTAAATATTTTTTTCCGACTACAACATAATATATCTTTGCACTGATATTTTTTTCAAAAAAATTGAGCCATATCATTACTTTGTATAGAAAAAAGTACACTACTTTGCTTGACTGTGCCGATTCTTTTCAATATAATGAGAACTAAGGATTAGAGCAACAATAGTAATTCATTTTATACTAATTCAAATTTTATAGGAGGCTATTTCAAAATGAGACCAGAATGGAAAGATTTTGTAGGCGGTAAATGGAACAAAGAAGTCAATGTCCGCGACTTTATCCAGAGAAATTATCATCCCTATGACGGCGATGAAGCTTTCTTAGCCGACGCTACACAGAACACAAAGGATTTATGGGCACAGGTACTTGATTTACAGAAAAAGGAGAGAGAAGCAGGCGGTGTTCTTGATATGGATACCAAGGTTGTTTCTACTATTACCTCTCACGGACCCGGTTACTTGGACAAGAGCAAGGAAACTATCGTAGGCTTCCAGACAGATAAGCCCTTCAAGCGTTCCTTACAGCCTTACGGTGGTATCCGTATGGCAGAGAAGGCTTGCTCCGACAACGGTTACGAGGTTGACCCTGAGATCAGCGAGTTCTTCTCCACTCACAGAAAAACACACAACGCAGGCTGTTTTGATGCTTACAATGCTGAGATGAGAGCTTGTCGTTCTTCTCATATTATTACAGGACTTCCTGACGCTTACGGACGAGGACGTATCATCGGTGACTACAGACGTGTTGCTCTGTACGGTATCGACAGACTGATTGAGGATAAGCAGGCTCAGAAGGATTCCACCGGTCGTGTTATGACTGATGATGTTATCCGCCTTCGCGAAGAGATTTCCGAGCAGATGGTAGCCCTGAAGATGATGAAGGAAATGGCAGCTTCCTATGGCTGTGATATTTCCAAGCCCGCTTCCAACGTACAGGAAGCCATTCAGGCTGTATACTTTGGTTATCTGTGTGCAGTAAAGGAGCAGAACGGTGCTGCTATGTCACTTGGACGTACCTCTACTTTCCTTGATGTTTATGCAGAGAGAGACCTNGCNAACGGNACNTTTACNGANGAGCAGATTCAGGAATTCGTTGACCACTTCATTATGAAGTTAAGATGTATTAAATTCGCCCGTACACCTGAGTACAACCAAATTTTTGCAGGCGACCCTGTATGGGTAACCGAGTCTCTCGGCGGTGTCGGCGTTGACGGCCGCCCTATGGTTACAAAGATGAGCTTCCGTTACCTTCACACCCTTACCAACTTAGGACCTTCTCCTGAGCCTAACCTGACAGTACTCTGGTCCACCAGACTTCCTGAGAATTGGAAGAAATACTGTGCAAAGATGTCTATCCAGACCTCTTCCATCCAGTATGAGAACGATGACCTTATGAGAGTAACTCACGGTGATGACTACGGTATTGCATGTTGTGTATCCTCCATGGTTATTGGTAAGGAAATGCAGTTCTTCGGCGCTCGTGCAAACGTTGCTAAATGCTTGCTGTACGCTTTGAACGGCGGTGTTGACGAAGTTACCAAGAAGCAGGTTGGACCTAAGTACCGTCCTGTCAGCGGCGATGTTCTTGATTATGATGATGTAATGAGCAAATTCATCGATATGTTGGAGTGGCAGGCAGACGTTTATGTAAATACCCTGAACATCATCCACTATATGCATGATAAGTACTGCTATGAGAGAGCAGAGATGGCTCTTCATGACAGAGATGTTAAGCGTTACTTTGCAACAGGTGTTGCAGGTCTGTCCATCGTAGCAGACTCCCTGTCCGCTATTAAGTATGCAAAGGTTGAAGTTGTTCGTGACGAAGACGGTATCATCGTAGACTTCAAGACAACAGGCGACTTCCCTAAGTATGGTAATGATGACGACCGTGTAGACGAAATCGCTCAGGAGATCGTTCACAAGTTTATGACCGCAATCAGAAGACATCACACCTACAGAAACGGTGTTCCTACCACCTCCATTTTGACTATTACCTCTAACGTAACCTACGGTAAGGCTACAGGTAATACTCCTGACGGACGTAAGAAGGGTCAGCCTTTCGCTCCAGGCGCTAACCCTATGCACGGACGCGATACCCACGGTGCTGTAGCATCTCTGTCTTCTGTATCCAAGCTTCCTTTCAATGATGCACAGGATGGTATTTCCAATACCTTCACTATCATTCCCGGAGCTCTCGGTAAAGAGGATCAGGTATTCGCCGGTGATATTGAATTAGACTTGAATAAATAATCTGATGTCTTCACGATATCATAATGTATACTATACCTTGATACTGAGTTAGATTAAGATATGTTATTTAACGTTTTTATGTTGAATATTTATAGGAGGAGATACCATGGACGAGAAAAAAATGATTGACGACCTTGTAAAAATGCTGGATTCCGGCATGGCTAACGGTGTCGGGCATGTAAATGTAGATGCCGAAGAGACAGGCGAACAGTCTAAAAACGTTCAGACAATGGGCTGTACGGATTGTTCCAGAACACCGTTAGCCTGCAGCGTACCTACTCTTGAGGAAGGTTTGGACGACTACCGCTAAGCGGTAGTCATCCGGACAACATTGCAGAGAATAAAATTTTACTCTCACACACATTATATAAGGAGGAAATAATCATGGCAGCAAATACAGCACAGGTTGATAACCTTGTATCATTATTGGATGGATACGCAACTAAAGGCGGACATCACTTAAATGTAAACGTATTAAACAGAGATACCTTATTAGATGCACAGAAGCATCCCGAGAACTATCCTCAGCTTACTATCCGTGTATCAGGATATGCTGTAAACTTCATTAAGCTGACTCCCGAACAGCAGGCTGACGTTATCTCTCGTACTTTCCACGAGAATATCTAAGCTCCACGGAAGGATATACTTTACAAAAGGAACGTATTGACANTNATAAACCCGGGAAGATTTCTTCCCGGGTNTTTTACNAAAAAGAATGGTNAGCAAATTTGTGCTGACGCCCAAATTCACGGGCNGTCTGCAGCATGGAGGATTATTATGCAAGGTAGAATTCATTCATTAGAAAGCTTTGGCANCGTAGACGGACCGGGTGTGCGCTTCGTGGTATTTGTACAGGGCTGCCCCATGCGCTGTGCTTACTGTCATAATCCTGATACTTGGGAAATGAACGCAGGCACTCTGATGGATCCGTCCGAAATTATCGAACAATATGAGCGAAACGCAAGCTTTTATAAGGGCGGCGGAATAACCGTAACCGGCGGGGAACCTTTGATGCAGCCTGACTTCCTGATAGAATTATTTACTCTGGCTAAGGAGAAAAATATTCACACCTGCATCGACAGCTCCGGTATTGCTTTTAATCCCGATAACGCCGCTTTGCTTGAAAAGCTGGACTGCCTTATGGCACTAACCGACCTTGTTATGCTGGACATCAAGCACATTGACCCTGAGAAGCATAAGGAGCTTACAGCCCAGCCCAACACTAATATCCTTAAATTTGCCTCTTATCTGAACGAGAAGCATGTGGATATGTGGATTCGCCATGTTGTGGTTCCGGGTATTACCGATGATGATACCTATCTCTTTGAGCTTGGCTATTTTATTGGGCAATTCAGCAACCTAAGGGCACTGGATGTACTTCCATACCATACTATGGGAGCTGCCAAATATGAAAAGCTTGGAATGGAATATAAGTTAAAGGACGTACCTCCCATGGATAAGGATAAGTTGCTTGATAAGAAACAGGTGATTTTAAACGGTATTAAAAAGAGACGTGGCGAAACCTCATAACCCGAAGCAACTATTATAATTTTTCTGAAATAAAGACTTGTATTCAAGTGCTATTTATATTAAAATATAATCAGTTATTGAGATTTTCTATCAAAGTAAATATCTGAGATAGAACTTAAGGAGGATTGAGACTATGGCATATGTAATTGGTGATGCTTGTGTATGCTGCGGCGCTTGTGAAGCACAGTGTCCTGTAGGCGCTATCAGCATGGGCGATGGCAAATTTGAAATTGACGCTGACAAGTGTATTGACTGTGGCTCTTGCGCAGGTCAGTGCCCTGTTGGTACTATCGAACAGGATTAATTCCTACTACGATATGAAAGGCATTTCAAAAAATGAAATGCCTTTTCTTTTTTGTATTTTTTCCTTCCATTTCTTCCATAAGTTTTTCAACTTCCTTTTTTTCATTCTGATTATTTATTTCTTCGCTCTTTTTGCTTACCCCCATTTTCTTTTTACTCTTTTTGCGCAAAAGCTCGTCCATTCTCTGATAATACTTTTCATTACGTTCTGCCTGAACTCGGTCTCTTTCTTCTTCACGCTCCTCCTGTGCCCTGAACTGATAATCCAGTTCCTTGATAATACTTTCCTTCATCTCCTGACACAGCTCTTGATTATTTTCACGCAGAGTCTCCCTTATCATTTGCTGCAAAAGCCACTGTAGACGCTTTGCTTTCTCCTCTTTGTTCTCTTCTGAAAGCACTGTGGGTTTCTTTTTTTCGCTATTATCAACAATATCAATTGCCATTTGCGGCTCCTTCGATACCACGTCTAATTTACCGTCCTTCAAAATCATTTTAATTGCTTTCAACTGTAGTCCCCTTTCCTTCATATTCTTAATCTGTTTAAATCTTTCTACGTCCTCCTCTGTATAATAGCGGTGACCTAATTCATTTCGTTTAATGGGCAAATGAAGCTCTTCTTCCCAATAACGCAAAACATGGNTCTCCACCNTCACTTCTTTTGCAGCATCTGAAATTAATANATAGTTNTTNANATAATTCCCCTTTNCTNATAAATTTATAATTTTATAAATTCACAAAAAGAGAACGATTATCCCGCAATCGTTCTCTTTTGTAAAATATTTTCATTATTCTATTGTTGCTGAATCCTTGGCCGCTCCAAATTAGCAAATTTCGTGTACTCAGGCAGCCATGCAAGCTCCACCGTACCTATAGGACCATTTCTCTGTTTAGCTATGATAATCTCGGAAACACCCTTTTTATCCGTATCATGGTTATAGTAATCATCTCGGTAGATAAACATTACCACATCGGCATCCTGCTCAATCGCCCCTGATTCACGTAAATCGGAAAGCATTGGTCTGTGATCCGGTCTTTGCTCCACCGCGCGGCTAAGCTGGGATAACGCCAGCACCGGAACACTTAATTCTCTTGCTACTGCCTTTAGCGAACGGGAAATATCGGAAATTTCCTGTTGTCTGGAATCCGTACGCCCACTGCCTGTCATCAACTGCAAGTAGTCAATAATAATCATGGATAAGTTATACTCCAGCTTGTACTTTCTGCATTTAGAACGCAGCTCCGAAACACTAATACCCGGCGTATCATCTATAATCAGGTTAGATTTTCCTATAATACCGGCGCTTTCAATAAGGCGCTCCCATTCCTGATCGTTTAACTGACCCGTCCTCAGATTCTGCGCATCTACATTGGATTCCAGAGAAAACATACGGTTTACCAGCTGTTCCTTGCTCATCTCCAAACTGAAAATCGCTACCGTCCTGTTCTGCTTAAAAGCCACATGCTGGGCTATATTCAAAGCAAACGCCGTCTTACCCATGGAAGGACGAGCCGCTATCAACACCAAATCAGAGGGCTGCATACCCGCAGTGCGGTAATCCAAATCAGTAAAGCCGGTGGCAATGCCTGTAACGCTTCCCTTATTCTTTGCCGCCTTCTCAATCTTGTCCAAAGCATTCATAACCACCTGACGAATCGGTACAAACTCACCGCTATTGCGCTTCTGCACCAGCTGGAATACCCGCTTCTCGGTATCCTCCAGTATGTATTCCAAATTCTCCTTACCTGCATAGCAGGTGTTGGCTATCTCCTCATTTAAACGTATTAATTTGCGGAGCACTGATTTCTCCGATACAATAGCGGCGTAATACTTGACATTAGCCGATGTAGGCACCGCAGTAATCAAATCCCTGACAAACTCCAAACTGCTCACCTCAGGCGGAACATCCTTTTCCTTCAACCTATTCTGTAAGGTTACCAAGTCCACCGGGCTGCCTTCATCGTTCAGTTCTATCATAGCTTCAAACAAAATACCGTACTGTCTATTATAAAAATCTTCTCCGGTAATTATCTCCGAGGCAGCAACAATCGCCTCCCTGTCCATAATCATGGAACCAATCACAGACTGCTCTGCTTCTACACTATGGGGTAATATTCTCTTTATGACGTTCTCGTCCATAGCCAGCATGCTTCTACCTTCCTCGTCCTTCACTTTTGCAGTAATGTTAAGCCTCTACTACCTTCACAGTTACTTTTGCCGTCACCTGTGGATGAAGCTTCACTGCTACTTCATAGGCGCCAAAATTCTTAAGGCTCTCGGAAAGCTGAATTTTTTTCTTGTCAATCTCAATATTAAATTGTTCCTTGTATGCTAAAGCAATTTCCTTGGTTGATACAGAGCCAAAGGTTCTTCCGCCTTCTCCTGCCTTTATCTTTACCACAACCTGCTTGGACTCTAAATCTGCTGCCAAGGCTTTTGCGGCATCTAGCTGCTCCTTGGCAAGCTTTTCCGAATTTGCCTTCTGTAATTTTAAATCGTTCATATTCTTAGCCGTTGCTTCCACACCGATTTTCTTGGGTAAAATATAATTTCTGGCATAACCGTCGTTAGCTTCAATAATATCGCCTTTTTTTCCTAGTTTTTTCTCATCCTGTAATAAAATAATCTTCATGCTTTACCTCGTTTCTACAAGAGAAAAATTAATTTTTCACTCTTCTCTCCTGTCACTTTATATCTCATTATTCTCCAGCATACTGTCAATGGTACGCTTCAAAATGCCAANTGCCTCGNCAAGTCCGACTCCNTNCANTTNACATGCAGCGGNGCTCAAGTGACCGCCGCCGCNCATTCTCTCCATNATANNCTGCACATTNACCTCGNCAATGGAACNNGCGNTGACATATATCTTACTNNGATAATCCGTCAGCACAAAGCTTGCCTTAATTCCTTTAATATTCAAAAGCTCATTCGCTGCTTGGGCACCGATAATCGTAGGACTGGGCAACTCGTCCGCGGTGCATACGGAAATTGCAAAAAACTGCCTGTAAATCTCCGCCTGACTGACAGCATCCGCCCTTGCCTTATACTCTAAGGCATCCTCCCTAAACAGCTTGCGCACTCTTGTCACATCGGCGCCGCTGCGACGCAGAAACGCAGCCGCCTCAAAGGTACGCACACCTGTTTTCGTCATAAAATTACTTGTGTCAATCATAATACCCGAATACATACAATCCGCTTCCTCCGGGCGGATTTTAATATTATCATACGTATACTGCAAAATCTCCGATACCATTTCACATGCCGAGGAAGCATATGGCTCCACATAGGAAAGTGTTGCATTTTCAATGGTCTCCGTTCCCTGCCTGTGATGATCCAAAACCACAACCGATTTACAAAATCTCAGTAAATCCGGACATTCTGTGATGGAAGGTTTATTCACGTCCACAACCACCAATACCGCATTACTGCCAGCCATTTCAATAGCCTGCTGACTGTTTATTATCATATCTTCCTCATACTCGGGATTATTCTTGAAAATATCTACCAGCGGCTGTATTGCACTGGTAGCCTCATTCAATACAATATTGGATTTTCTTCCCAGCGTCTGTGCAATGCGGTAAATGCCTACCGCAGACCCAAAGCTGTCCACATCTGGCATACGATGCCCCATAACCAACACTCTATCCTTAGAAGTAATGATTTCTCGCAGGGCATGAGCCTTTACACGTGCCTTTACACGGGTATTTTTCTCCACCTGCTGACTCTTTCCGCCATAATAAGTGATACTGTCAGGAGTCTTCACCACCGCCTGATCTCCTCCCCGCCCTAACGCCAAATCAATGGCATTGCGGGAAAATTCATAATTCTGCGCATAAGTCAAACCATCCAAGCCTATACCAATACTAATGGTAACCGCCATCTCATTTCCGATATTAACAGTCTTGACTTCTTCCAAAAGGTCAAAACGAGTCTCCTGAAACTGGGAAATTGCTTTCTTTCTCAATATAATAAGATATTTATCCTTTTCCAGCTTCTTACTGATACCATCCAATGCCGAAATATATTTGTTGACCTTTCTGTCAATCAATGCAATCAAAAGAGAACGCCGAACCTCCTCCACGCTCTCCAATGCCTCTTCATAATTATCGAGATAAATCATACCCACAGCCAAGCTCTGGTCATCTACCTCCTGCAAAGCAATATGTAGCGCCGTCTCATCAAAGAGATATATCGCTATCAGGTAACCGTTATAGCCCTCGGCATCAATCATATCACTGTGTTCTACCATTTCCTTTAAGGAAATCTTACGGAACTTAGCAATATACTCGGAACCTTCATATTCCAGTTCATATTGTGCCTCATCTACGCCGCTGTCATCCGGCAGACGATCTCTGGTAATTGTAGGAAACAATGAAGTAATAGACTTATTATATCCCTTAGGCTGGTGGACTACATTCTCAAAAGCGCTGTTGGTCCAGATAATCTTTCCGCCATCATCCAGCAAAGCATAAGGAATATCCAAATCACGCAATAGTTTACGCTGGATTTGCCCGTATTCCGTGGCAAAGCTAATAAGCTCATTCATAATAATAGGCTTATTATAAAAATATAAGGTCAACGTAATGATTAGATAAAAAATAGTATAACCGGTAAGCAGAAGACCCGCGCGATAGTCAACCATAAACATGGCAACATCAATCACACAGAGAAGAATCCCCAAATAAATACTGAATTGTATATATGTTTTAATTCTACCTTTTAGTCTCATTCTTTTTTTCATTGTCATACCCCATGTCCGCAAGGTTTTTTACTGCATTTTTTACGGACTTAAAATCAACAGTTGAAAGTGGCTCTCGACTCTTTCAGCCTTTCNGTCATGCGCNGAAGCGGCGCAAATAATTAGTGAACAACGCAAANGNAAGCGTTAAAGCTTGCNGATGCGNTTTATGTGCTTTGGGCGAGCTCAGCCCCTGTANCAGATGATATTTGTCTCTGCCCTTACCGAACATTATACCAAATATCATGGCACTATGCTACAATTTAATTTGTCAAACGGTGAAATGTTATGTAGAAAAATACTAATTANTTTTGTTAATTNCTCATTTTTAAGGCCATACGCCGGGTCTGGGCCTGTTTACGGTGATGACGTGGTTCTTTTCCAAATTAGAAATCANCAGANGCCTTGCTTGATCCTTATACTCAGGCTTAAGCATATAAAAACAATATGTGTCGATAATCTGGAAAAGATTAGCGGTTCTTCCTTCAATTTTAAAATTCTGGAAGCCCATAGGAACATACTTCTCCCAAATTGNCTCGGGAGAAACAAATGTTGGATAATCCTGAATGGTATACAAAGAGTTCATATCCCCATACTTACAGTACCACCCAGGAACAGGAATTTTCTTATCAGAAGGTATCTTCCTGTTTTTCAAGGTGGTTCGCCCCTGCATTCCAACCATTTTATAATGCTCTCCTCTGCGCGGACAATTTGGCACACAACAGGAGTTTACCAATATTTCAACCTTCTCTTTCTTTTCTATCTGGCTGATNANATCGNACTGATTGNTCAGGTTATAGNCCAAAANNANCATATAATAATCCTTATCAAGTTCCTCATTCAACGCATCGATATCTCTGATTTCCTTACAGGTAGAGCTGTTTAGCTTGTAGCCGGGATAATTCTCACGGATATATTCTTCCAGAATCGGTGAAAATATGATAACCTCGTTCATGCCGTTGTCCGCCACTTTCATACAAAAGTTACAGTATTCGTCCTTTAAATCTTCTTTCGTAACCAACGGGTTAGTATAGGTATAACGCACCGGCACTCCCTGCGCATTAATACTTTTCACTACCTCACGCACAAATTTGGCATCGCACTGATCTCCATTGCTGAATCTTCCTCCATTCCAAATAGAAGTGGGGAATTCTCCGTAAAAAGAAGCAATCTCAACGCCCTCACGAAAATATTGAGGGTAAGTTTTTAACATGCTTAAAAACAACATATTTAAAGGAAAATTGTATCTCAAACCCGGTAAATGAAAACGCACTTTCATAGCTATACCTCCTGTTCAATATTGGGATGGAACATCCAAACTTTTATCTCCTTGTTTTTACTCTGCTCAAAATTATTTCTTACATGATTAACTGTAACATGTCGCAATTTTTGTGTCAAGTTATCGCCGCACGATGTACCGATAATCATTTCCCCATGGCTAAACCGTTACTGCTATGATGTAAAAGAAAATTTTTAGAATGACTTTATAACATGTGTGTAGTATAATAAAAATAGTAACCATATAAAGGAGACTCATATAAAAAATAAGCTTGATAGCCTATTTTTCATATAGCTATTTGTACCGGAGCATCACAAATGGCATTGATGGCAGATGATAAACTGCCTTTGGGAATTTCNTATCGCCCCGTCNCGTANACGCTCNGGAACGGAGACCAACAATGCAAAGAAACCTTGAATCAATTACTGGACATGGTAGACAGGGGGCAAATCGCGGACTGGCGGACCTTGCCGCCCGCTATGGACTTAATAATATCAGCGATATATTTATAGAATAAATCAGTTATGAACCACTGGATTTATAATGCCGTACTCCCACTCTCCACAGAAGATAACACGGAATCAGAAACAGGATTGCCACAATCGGTAAAAACATATAAACAGGATTTGTTGTCCTACCCAATAGATAAAGCAGCGGATAATACTGCACTAAAGCATAGGGTATCACAAATGTGGTAAACTGCAGCATTCTCTTTCCGTAGATTCCTATAGGATACTTGCCGTGTTCTCTGGCGCCATCTGTCAATACATTCATAAATTCAAGCCCCTCCAATGTAAAAAAACAAAGCGCCGCATGTATCATAAAAAGCCCCGTAAACAAACAGGTTCCGCCAATCAACATAAACACAACAGTACATATCTTGGCAAATGTCCATGAGATATCACTTCGCACAATTCCATAGCCAAACATGATTACCGCCTGAAGCATTCTGCCGATTCTGGTTAACTCAAATTTACTGCCCAACACCTGTAATATCTCGCTTTGCGGTCTCACCAGCACCCTGTCAAAGGAACCGCTGCGAACCATACCCGAAAAGCTGTCAAAGCCCCTTGCCCACATTTCCGCCAAAGCAAACTCCAACAGCATAATGGAAAAACAGAGCAAAACCTCACTATAGGAAAAGCCCTTTACATTGGAAAATCTCTGAAACAGAAAAAACATTCCCAAAAACACATTAAAGGACACCAAAAACTGCCCCATTGCAGTGAGTAGAAATGAGGTCTTATATTGCATCATGCTCCGGACATTGATGGAAATATAATGCTTATACAGCCGCAAAGTAGTTTTTATTGTGTTTTGTTTTCTCTGTGCCAATTTTTTCACCATACCTCTCCAAATATATGTTTTACCTGTCTGCCGCAAAGCTATGCGCCAATCTCACGCAGCAGACGGCTTCAAAGGCAGTTCTGTTAGCTAATTGTGAGCATGTCAGAACACTAACCTCCCTGCACCGTCACCTTTTTCTCCGCATACCGGCACAGCCTGCTGCCACCCGCAACAAGTATAATAAGCCATATGATCTGCAGACAGACGACACTTGACATTTCCTGCCCCGACATACTCCCACTGTAAATGCGCAGCGGAACATTCTGCATAGATGCAAAGGGCAAAAGCTCCAAAACACGCTGAATTTTTTCGGGAAAAAAGGGTAGTGGTATCACTCCCCCCGACAAAAATTCCACCGCAGAAGTAAACAATATCTGCAAGCCCTTGGGTGATATGGTAAAGAATGTAAGCGAATAAATCAACATGCAAAAAGCAACTGTAACCATCAGACCCAACACCATTGTAAGTAAAAACAGAAGCATATGAACCATGCCTTCCGGTCTGCACAAACCGAATGGCGCAGGAAGAAACGCCGCTACTATCAATATGGGAAAACAACGCAGCAAAGCTCTTGATAAACGATTCGCCAGACTACGCGAAAACCACATATGATAAATACTGACAGGACGACAAAGTTCATATGCGATATTGCCGTCCATGATTGCATCAAATATTTCACTTTCTATCATCCATGCCGCAAAAAAGGCTAAAAAAGCCTGCTGAATCCATATATAGGACACAGTAGCCTCAAAGGTCATGGGAAAACTCTCCGGCTCTGCCTCGTAAAATGCTTTAAAAACCATAATTTCCATGGCTCCCCAAAAAAACTGCGTGATAATACCTGCAAGCGCAGCTGCCCGATATTGCAGCCCCATGGAAAAACGCAGGCGGAAAAAGGATAAATATTTACTCATACTTCCTCTCATCTGTCCAACCTCACCCCTAAATCTCATAAGTACGGTACAACTCTGCCACCGTCTCATCAATACTGCCGTTCCCCTTTTTAATATCCTCCAGAGTGCCGTCCAAAAGAATCTGCCCCTTTCCAATCAGGATAATTCTTTTGGTTAGCGCTTCGATATCCTGCATATCATGAGTGGTCAGAATCACAGTAGTGCCATGATTCTCGTTCTGTTCCCGTATAAAATCCCTTACCGACAGCTTTGAGACTGCATCCAGCCCAATAGTCGGCTCGTCTAAAAAAAGTATACGCGGGCTATGTAAAAGAGACGCCGCAATCTCACAGCGCATGCGCTGGCCCAGAGAGAGCTGTCTGGCGGGAGAACGCAACAACTCTCCCAAGCCCAATAATTCAGTCAGTTCGTCCAGATTTGACCGATATATTTGGTCGGGAATAGTGTAAATATCCTTCAACAGTTCAAAGGAATCTATGACGGGAACATCCCACCACAGCTGAGAGCGCTGCCCGAAGACGACTCCAATCTCTCGTACATGATGAATTCTGTCCTTCCAAGGAACCCGTCCATCCACAAGACACTGCCCGCTGTCCGGTGTCAATATTCCGCTTAGAATTTTGATTGTAGAGCTTTTCCCCGCTCCGTTGGGTCCGATATAGCCCACCATCTCACCGTCGTGAATGGTAAAGCTTACATCCTTAAGGGCATGAATCTCTTCATATTCCCTGTAAAACAATGCTTTGCAAGCCTCTTTAAAGCCTGCGTTACGTTTTGCAATCTTGTACGATTTACATACGTTTTCCATCGTAATCATCTTGCTTCCCCCTGGTAGTTATATCGCCGCAATGCGTTTCATCACATAATATCTTGCCAAGTCGGTCCGACTCTGCCAAGTTTCCCTTATTCCTGTTAAAAAGGAAAAACAAGGAGCTACCTTTATGATAGCTCCTTGCACTCAGCTATTGCCGCAAATTAATCCTGAACATAAGGCATCAGTGCAATGTGACGTGCTCTCTTAACAGCTACAGTCAATGCTCTCTGATGCTTCGCGCAGTTACCTGTGATTCTGCGAGGAAGAATCTTTCCTCTCTCAGATACATATCTCTTTAACTTGTTGGTATCCTTGTAATCAATAACNTTGTCCTTGCCACAGAANACACAAACCTTTTTTCTCCTGCGNACTCCGCNCTTCTTTCTCATAGGGGNATCGGACTTCTCTGCTTTATTATANGCCATTTCAATGCCTCCTATCTAACANCAAAATNGCTCTATGCGAGCATCCTCATGTGCGTCAAAATTAGTTAAACGGTAATTCTTCGTCAATGCCGTCAGGGATGTTCATAAATCCGTCGCCTGCACCTGAAGGAGCCGGTGCACTGTTTCCACCGAAACCACCGCCATTGTAACCACCCTCATTGCCTGCCGATGCATTTTTACTCTCCGCAAATTCGATTTCATCTACCATTATGCGGACGCTATAAACCATCTGCCCATCCTTATTGGTATAGTTATCATTCTGAATTCTTCCACAGACAACAACCTTTACACCCTTGCGCAAATATCTTTCAATAAACTCAGCCTGCTTTCCAAATGCAGTACAATTAAAAAAATCTGCATCCGGTTCACCTTCACGCTTAAATCTTCTGTCAACTGCCACTGAAAAACGGGCAACTGCAGTTTGGCTTGCACCCTGTGAGTATCTCACTTCCGGATCTCTTGTCAAACGTCCCATAAGAATTACTTTATTCATCTTCTCGTCTCGCTTTCTATTTATGCCTCGTNCTGTCTAACGCATAANTATCTGATAACNTTGNCCATAATACGGATACGGCTTTCAATCTCAGCCGGTGCAGTGCTATCAGNATNAAATCTGATGAAATAGTAGAAAGCTTCTTTCATTTTCTGAATTTCGTAAGNAAGTCTCTTCTTACCCCNTTCATCCACTTCTGTGATGGNACCGCCGAATCNCTCAACCAGAGCCTTNCACTTGTCNACAANTGCTGCTCTCTCATCATCTTCGATTTTAGCGCTAACAACAACGGCTAATTCATACTTGTTCATGCTTTGTTACCTCCTTTTGGTCTCTGGCCCACGTCTTATGCGTGAGCAAGGAATTAATATATCACGAATTAGTATAATACCATAAACTATGCGCATTTTCAAGCATTTTCGTTAATTTCCTTCACATTTTTTTCCAACAGCCTTCTTGCAATCATAATCTGATGCCCACATCCCAGACATTTGAGACGGAAATCGGCTCCTACCCTGAGCACTTCCCATTCCCTGCTCCCACAGGGGTGCTTTTTTTTTAATTTTAATACATCGCCTATATTAATGTCCATTATATCAAATCCTTTCCTTAGAGCTTTCCTATCCAAAAATCCTTGATAACCCCCAGAAATTCCCGGAGCATATTGTTGGGCAGCATGGCAGGATAAGAATCTGCCGCCAATCCTT
The DNA here is from genome assembly GCA_009177215.1 of Bacillota bacterium. GTDB lineage: Bacteria > Bacillota > Clostridia > Lachnospirales > Lachnospiraceae > Acetatifactor. Next base: position 1,387 of record WFLY01000193.1, on the reverse strand, counting down.
CTATGTGAGCATAACCCATTTTCTCCGCAATCTTCTCTCCCCGAAATACATGAAAATTATTGGTAACCAAGACCACCCTGTCATTTTCCTTATCAAGCAGCGCCGCACTGTTATATAGATTTTCATAAGTACTGGTAGACTTGTCCTCCAATAAAATACGTTCCTCCTCTATGCCCGCCGCTATAAGATACTCGGACATTCCTTGAGCCTCACTGATAGGCTCGTCGCTTCCCTTCCCTCCCGAAACAATGACATATGTGTCAGTATTCTTTCTCAAATACTCCAGAGCCTTATCCAAACGCTTTTTTAATACATAGCTGGGTCCGCTAGACTTCCACTGTGCTCCCAAAACTATCACATAATCCGCATCCGGCTGTGCCTTTGCACCAAATCGGCTGCAGATGAAGCCCTCCACTATTCCAAAGCACAACAAACCTGTCAAAAAGCCTATTATAACAATAACCTTAAACACTTTCGGCAACTTCTGCATCAGTTTTCTTCGGGATAAAACCAAGGATACCAGTCCGCATACCATCGCCAGTACTCCCCACATCGCAAAGAAAGTAGTGCCATATCCCATAAAGAACGCAATGGAAAGACAATACACAAGGCATGCTACAGCCAGCACTGCAAAACAAATTGAACCTATAGACTTTTTTTCCCGTCTGCCACCGCGATTCTCCAAATATATTACTTTTTTACTTTTTTCCAAGGGAATCAAATGCTCTTTTTTTCTTTTCCACATATCTTCTCTTCTACCTATTGTATATGACAACATCTCTGATATTATTTACTATATCATAAGAAACTATTTGTACTCAATAGCGTACATATTTTAGTTTCTTAAGTTTTTCTTAAATAATGTTTTTATAAGATAAGCAATAATACTGTATTTATAGCTTATCTTTGCCCATGCCATTTCGGAGGTAGCATAATATTTTTCTTTGTTGCTGTGGCAACCTCTTAGCAGCGTAAGTTATTAAGTTAGGAAGTGTTGTATTAATTTGTATTAGTAAAATATCTAAAACCCTTGAAAACATTAAATTTATCACAAGTGAACTTTCCCTTACGCCCTCCCTCATGTTATATCTTCCCCTAAGGCATTATGAACCCCGCGAAGGGAAAAATAAGGGAAACAAAATGATAAAATAATATAACACAAAAGCAGTATCTCTGCTTCTTAATTATTCATTTGTAAAACATGTATTGTAAACCTACATGCTGTATTTTATTTTCATTTGTTTCTTCTTTCTACGGTTATATATTTGTTACTTTTTGAAATTATTTGTCGGTATTGTTGATATCTATGTACATTTTGGCTTCTCTAGCGATTAATTCAGCTTTACTAATATTGAATAATGATATACTATTATATTTGCAAAAGGGG
>WFLY01000242.1 GCA_009177215.1 Bacillota bacterium | reverse complement strand
ACTGGTATGTATGCTGCCTCCCTTCTTCCCGCTTTTGTAATGATATCTGCTTTCTTTCTGACATAGTTATACTTCCTGTTCCCCTGTATGGCAAGATGTGGAAACAACACCAAAACATTATTTGGAATGTGTTTAGCCATGAGCATCCGCTATTTTCTTCCGTTACTCTCCACTCTTATTGTAACATTGGGAACCTTTTTGGTTGGATTATTCCTGTTCTGGCCCCTTATGTTGATTGCGCCAGGACTTTCCGCTTACCTGAATTCCTATATATTCAATCGTATTTTAACAAAATATCATATGGATTTGCCAAATGAATAAGGAAAACAGGCCAAGACGCCCGTTTATGACTTTCCTGCCTTGACCAGCTCTATGGCTTCCTTGCCTGTCATATGCTCAACGGAAAACTCAAGCATACACAATCTTTCCCATGTCCTCTCTATTTCCTTCAGACACCCCTCTTTGTCCTCCGGCATATATTTTGCCGAAAGTATTTCAATAGCGCTTTGCATTTCCTTTTCATCTTCTATCACACGAATACTGCCGAAAGCAATGACGCTCCGGTAATACGCCGTATACTCCTCTGGCACTACCTGCTCGTAATCAATCACACAAAAAGAAGCCTTTTGATGCTTCCTGACAGCATCTATCTTGTGACCGCCTTTTGCAGCATGAAAATAAATTTTATTGTCATGGTAGACATAGCTGAGAGGTACGGCATAGGGATAATCCTCGTCTCCCAGCAACGCAAGCACCCCCGAAGTTCCCCGATTCAAAATTTCAATATTTTCTTCGGACGTCAATTCCTGTTTTATTCTGCGCATTTCCCGAAACATAATCTGCCTCCTTTATCCGACTAATAAACTATGAAAAAATATCCAATCATAATTATTTTAACAGTATTATACTATATCAATGACTGAATTGGAATCTGGAAACTCAAGTTTCCCACTCATTGCATAATTTCCCCATTTATGCTATAATATTGGTTTATAAAAGCAGAATTTCTTAAAATGGAGGATTTTTTATGCGATATCAGACAAAGGGAGTTTGTTCTACCTCAATAGACATTGAACTTAAGGACGGCGTTATTGATTCCGTAAAATTTACCGGAGGCTGCAACGGTAACACGCAGGGCGTCAGCGCTCTTGTAAAAGGAATGACTCCCGAGGAAGCTATCAGCAGGCTTAAGGGCATCCGCTGCGGCTTTAAATCCACTTCCTGCCCTGACCAGCTGGCAAGAGCGCTGGAAAGTATGATTTAAACTGTGCATATAATTAACATATAAAGGCTGGAGGATTTCATGAAAAGAATCGTATTAACCGGTGGCGGCACTGCCGGACATGTGACACCAAATATTGCTTTACTGCCCTCTCTTACGGAAGCCGGCTATGAGATTACATATATGGGTTCCTATGACGGCATTGAGAAAAAACTAATAGCGGATTTTAATATTTCCTACATTGGTATTTCTACCGGGAAATTCCGCCGTTATCTGGACCTTAAGAATCTAACCGACCCTTTCCGTGTTATGAAAGGCTTTTCTGAAGCGCGCAAATATCTGAAAGAATTTAAGCCCAACGTAGTGTTTTCCAAGGGAGGCTTTGTCAGCGTTCCCGTAGTTCGCGCCGCAGCTTCTTTGGGAATTCCCTGCATTATCCACGAATCGGATATGACTCCGGGACTTGCCAATAAGCTTTGTATTCCCGCAGCCCAAAAGGTGTGCTGCAATTTTCCCGAAACTATGAATTTTTTACCGGAGAATAAAGCGGTTTTAACCGGTTCTCCTATTCGCAAGGAACTGTCTCAAGGCAACAAGGTGTCTGGACTGAATATGTGCGGTTTTACCGCCAACAAGCCCGTAATTCTGGTGATGGGCGGCAGTCTTGGCGCAGCCAATGTAAATAAAGCCGTGAGAGAAGCTCTTCCACAGCTACTGGAGGATTTTCAGATTGTACACCTGTGCGGCAAGGACAAGATAGACAATTTATTACTAAATACTCCCGGCTATAAGCAATTTGAATATATCAAATCGGAGCTTAAGGATTTGTTTGCTATGGCGGATATCGTAATTTCCCGTGCGGGAGCAAATGCTATCTGTGAGCTCTTGGCACTGAAAAAACCTAACGTCCTGATTCCCGATGATGATATCGGACTCCTCCATACCTGCCAGATGCTGGATCGCGCCGGAGATACCGATCGCAAAGTACACATTCGGACGAACGGTCTTACCGGTCTG
>WFLY01000162.1 GCA_009177215.1 Bacillota bacterium | reverse complement strand
GACCTCCCATTGGACCCTTAACAGGACCTCTCTGTCTTGCTTCCTGTGCCATTATGCCTCGCCTCCGTTCTCGTCAAAATCGCCGCTGCCACCAATCTGTGCCTCATAAACTTCGCGATAAATGTTATTAGAAACAAGCAGCTCTTCATGCGTTCCCACAGCGTCTATACAGCCCTCGTTCATTACAATAATCCGGTCTGCATGCTCAATACTGGAGATTCGCTGTGCGATGATCAGCTTGGTGGTGCCGGGAATCTCTTCCGCAAAAGCCTTGCGTATCTTGGCGTCTGTCGCCGTATCCACCGCACTGGTGCTGTCATCCAAAATCAACACCTTGGGCTTTTTCAAAAGCGCTCTGGCAATACAAAGCCTTTGCTTCTGTCCTCCCGAAACATTGCTTCCGCCCTGCTCTATATATGTATTATATTTTTCGGGCATCTTTTGGATAAATTCATCGGCGCAGGCAAGCTCACAGGCATGCTTGCACTCCTCCTCCGTGGCATTTTCATCACCCCAGCGGAGATTCTCCAAAATTGTGCCGCTAAACAATACATTTTTCTGAAGCACTACGGAAACCTCATTTCGCAGAGTTTCCAAATCGTAGCTTCTCACATCCCTGCCGCCCACATACACGGCGCCCTCAGACACATCATAAAGACGGCTGATCAGGTTTACCAGACTGGTCTTCGAGCTTCCTGTTCCGCCCAGAATACCAATAGTTTCACCTGCCGCAATCTCCACATTAATATGAGAAAGCACCGGCTTTTCGCTGCTTTGGTTGTAACGGAAGGACACATCCTCAAAGCGGATACTGCCGTCCGCCACCTGATATTCGGGATTTTCGGGGTTGGTAATATTAGTCTGCTCCTCCAGCACCTCACAGATACGCCTCGCACTTGCCATACTCATAGTGATCATTACGAACACCATGGACAGCATCATCAGGCTCATGAGAATATTCATACAGTAGGCCAGAAGACTCATAAGCTCTCCTGTGGTAAGTGTGCTCCCCACAATCATTTTTGCACCAATCCAGCTGATTAACAAAATACATCCATACACTGTAAACTGCATAACCGGAGAATTCAGCACAACCACCTTCTCCGCCCGAAGAGACATATTGTAAATGTTGCCGCTTGCCTTGTGGAATTTATCCGTCTCATATTCCTCACGCACATATGCCTTGACCACGCGCTCCGCCGCAATATTTTCCTGTACGCTGGCATTTAAGTCATCATACTTTTTAAACAGCTCCGTAAAATACTTCATTGCTTTTTTCACAATGATAAACAGAACGATACCCAGCAAAATAACCGCTATCAAATAAATGGACGCAATTCTCGCATTGATAAAAAACGCCATCACCATTGCGCAGATAAGACTAAACGGCGCCCTGATACACATGCGGAGAATCATCTGGTAAGCATTCTGTAAATTGGTCACATCCGTAGTCATACGGGTCACAAGACCCGCCGTTGAAAATTTATCAATACTGGCAAAGGAAAAGGTCTGGATATTGGTATACATCGCCTCGCGCAGGTTCCTTGCAAAACCTGTTGAAGCTCTTGCTCCGTATTTTCCTCCCATAATTCCTGTATAAAGACCGATAATCGCCAGCACTACCATAATTGCGCCTACTTTGTAAATATGCTGCATATCTCCTACATCAACACCCTTGTCGATAATGGATGACATCAACAGGGGAATCAGAGTCTCCATAATAACCTCTAAAACCATAAAACACGGGGTTTTGAGAGAATCTGACTTAAATTCCTTAACCTGCTTTAATAACGTCTTGATCATAATCCTATATCCTCTCTTATGCTAATACTTATGCTGCTCTAATACTTTTACTACATTGAAACCATTTCGCCGGATTGTCAGGCATATTCTTATCAGTCCGAACCGGATTTTGTAAGATTTCCTTCTATCTTAGCGAGAATACGGAAAAACTCCTCCTTCTCCTCCGCCGTAATTCCTTCTTCCAGTTCTCTGTTAAATGCGTCGATTTGTTNATGGATGCGGAGATGACACTGTACTGCCTTATCCGTCAAAACAATCTTCTTCAATCTTGCATCGTGATTCACCGCCTGTCTGACAATCAGCTCCTTCTGTTCCAAATTCTGCAGCATTAAGGTGGCTGTGGAACGCCTGATATTGAATTTCCGCTCAATATCCTTCTGAAAAATGTCACACCTCTTGCTCTGCTCGTAAATATAGCCAATCATCGGACCCTGCATTCCTTTCAGCTCTCCCAGCCCCACCTCGGAAAATCGAATATCCAGCCTTCGTCTGATTAAGTTATTCACCACTTTCAGCTGAAAACCTATCTGTGGATTATCTTCACATATCATAATGGCTCCTTTCATCAAAAAATGTTAGCTGCCTAACATACCTGTTAGATAGCTAACATTATAATCCAATTANAATTAATTGCNAGAGGNATTTNTGAAATNTTANGATTCNTTTATNNTTNCNCANNAGGTCAAGTCTCTGCAGCGCCTCCCCCAAGACCGCTCGAGGGCAGGCAATATTGACTCTCTCAAAGCCCTCCCCGCAGGCTCCGAAGATATCCCCTGCGTCCAGCCACAACCCCGCTTCATTGACAATCAGATTTTCCAGCTCCCTGCCCCTTAAGTCTCTCGTCCAAGGTGGCGAACACAGTATGCTCATATCCCGGATACACAAAATCATGATGAATTTCATCGCTGACGATAATCACCCCGTGCCTTAAGCAGATTTGCGCCACAGCGTACATCTCCTGCAACGGCGTTTTTGATTGAAATTTTTCGCTCGTCAATAAGCAGTCTGACAGAGTGAAAATAAAGTAAGCGTAGACAATACCCAATAAATCGCTGCTAATGCAAGGTAGGTTTCCAGTATATACGCCCCCATATTCATGGAAATCAAGTATCCGGCACGCCTCGTAATATCTACCACACCAATGGAATATTTCCCAGACTTCCCATGGCTGCAAGCCCTCCCAATAAAATACTGAAAAACAGTGAAGCAAACGCCACCAGAAATGTAGTTTTTAGATAGGGTAAAATCCCCAGTAAGCAGCTATCCTCCTAAGAGAATAACTGCTTCTTAGCGCTTTCCACTGTGTTTATCACTCTGTCGCACCATAGGTCAAACTCCGGATCCTCCCTACGGCACTCCTCATGGGTGCTGATATATTCCCACGCCCTGCGCACACCCACATCAAATCGAACCGCTGCCACATAATCAGGTACCGCCCTTTTTAGCTTGGAATTATCAAATACCACGGAATTCGCCTTATCACCCACAAGACTACCCTTAAAATCATAATCGCTCACCGCATCCAGAAAATCCGATGTTACATAATAGGGCTTGAAAGGAACTCCCAGACAATCCGCAATACATTGATAAATCTGATTCCATGTGAGGCTTTCGTCTGATGTAATCTGAAATACCTCTCCGATGGCGTGCGCATTTGCCATAAGTCCGATAAAGCCCTTGGCAAAATCACTGTTATGAGTAAGTGTCCACAGGCTTGTGCCGTCTCCATGCACAATAATAGGTTTGCCTGCCAGCATACGCCCGATGACCTGATAGCTTCCGCATTTTCCATGCACGCCCACAGGTATGGAACGCTCGTCATAAGTATGGCTGNGGCGGATAATCGTCACCGGAAANCCCTCCTCACGGTACAGCTTCATCAAATNTGCCTCACAGTCNATTTTANCCCGGGAATACTGCCAATAGGGATTGGCAAGAGGCGTTCCCTCGGTAATTATGTAATCGGCAGGGGGCTTCTGATATGCCGAAGCGGAGCTGATATACATATACTGACGAGTTTTCCCTTTAAACAGCCTGTAATCCCGCTCAAGCTGACTTGGCACAAAGCCGATAAAGTCGCAAACCACATCAAACTCCATGCCCTGAATCGCCTCCGCCACAGCTGGCTCATCATTAATATCTGCCGTAATCGTCTTGACCGAAGGAGAAATCATACTGTTGCGATTCCCTCTGTTGAGCAAATACAGCTCCCATTCCTCCCTGTCTGCTAGCTGCCTTGTAATGGCGGCGCTGATAGTTCCTGTTCCTCCGATAAATAATGCTTTCATGCTTTACCCCTTCCCAACGATAGTTAATTATTTTCTTTATAATAGTAACTGTTCAGCCATACCATTCATAAGTTGGAAGAANATACACCTTCACTGATTATTCAAGGGTTTTACTGCCAACTTTTTTATGTGGGGCGTCCGCCCTATGGAAATGATTGTACAATTAGCCCTTAGTGAGCAACTTCCACTGTCAAATTGTACAATCATTCCCGCATGGCTGAACTATAACTCATAATAACATCTTCGGGAATGAGAAGCTATATTGATTCTTGCCTTTATGTACTCAATTTTTATGCTTGAAACCGCTCCGTACCCTTTTGTGCTTGCCGCATTCTGCCCTGCAATAACTCAAGCTTTTGGCTGCCGCAAATATGTAGAAGGTGCCGGAGAGTGTAATCCGGCTCAATACATTTGCATTATGTTTCAAATCATTCCCGTCAATTTAAGCAGATAATACCCTGCTCCCAGCACCCAGCTTGAAAAAATGCCATACAGGATTACCGGTCCTGCTATGGTAAAAATTTTACATCCCACACCGAAAACCTGACCTTCTTTTTTAAATTCAATCGCAGGCGCCGCCACGGAATTGGCAAAGCCGGTAATAGGCACTAATGCTCCGGCGCCGCCCCATTTCACAATACCGGGATATACATTAAAGCCTGNGAGTATGACTGAGAGCAGCACCAAAATCAACGAACACCAGCTGCCTGCCGTCTGCTTGTCAAGCCCCATGGTATTTGTGGCATAATTTAAAATGAACTGCCCTATAGTACAGATAATCCCGCCCACCAAAAATGCCTTCAGCATCTGTAAGCCAAGGTTGTGGGTTGGTGTCACCTCTTTCACATATTTTTCATATTCCTGCTTTTTTTTCTCGTCCATATTTTGCACCAAGCCTCAAGCAAAAACTTGCATTTTTATTTGAGATGTTCGCTTATTTATCCTTTCTTTATCTTTTCCTTCACTCTTCCCCTGACCTTGCATTGAGGAAATTTGTTATTACTCTTATTTTGTGCCGCAAAAAAAATTTTATACTCATTAGAAAACCAACGCGCTTTTGCCGTTTATTATTTTATTACTCTGTGCAGCTCGCTCCAAAAATAAAACAAAGAACCGCAAAGTTTTCCCGCCGACATGCTGAGAATCGCAAGCCCGATTCCGTGGCGAAAGGATATTCTTCTGGCAAAAATCGGGATACTGTCCAGCATTTCCGCAATGGCGAGCGCCAGACACCCAATAAACATGCCGCTGANTAANCNGAANNCCGCTTGAAATTACNGTNCCCAAANAAAACCANAAGGTTTCAAGCNTCGGGATAATNNTGCTGCCAAAACNCAGCAAATNGNCTATATNNGGGAAAAATACTTAAAAAGCCTCCCGCAAGCGTTCCGAAAATAACCATTTCTTCATACAAGATTACTTTTTTTGCCGTATGGGTTTTTCCCGCAAAACGCGGTACCAGACCTACCGCCACCAACACCGTAAAAACACCTGCCGCCGCAAGAAGCCCGTAGCTTCCACCTAAAAGGATTAAAAAAAGCGTTTTTCCTATCATGCTTCCTCTTCCTTCCCTTCCCGTCCTGCAGTTTCTATCACTGTCTTATCCACGTCCTGCTCATAATTACGCATTGCAACCTCAATAGGCGTAGGGTCCTTTGTCAGCCTTCTTCCTCCGATATGATTAAAGAAAACAATAATGCCCAGCGCCAAACCCACGGAATACGACACCTCTACCACATTTAAGCCCTGAGGCTCCTGATTCATTGCCATGCGATAAATTTCGGTAAATACTTCATTGATACCCACGTCATTGTGATATGCCATAATAGTGAAAGCGGTTCCGAAAAAGCTGACCAAACATACTAACGCCGCCTTTAAGCCCTGCTGCCAGCCCTTGTGCTTACTTACGCTCACCCATTCCACCAAAACATCCGGCTCCCCGATAATCTGCACGCTGATATTAGGGCACACACCCTCCATCAGCTCTACCAGCTTTAATGTGCTGATAACACATCTTTTTGTGTCACCCTGCTTAAAATGATGAACCTTAAGGGCATTCAGCTTGGCGTTTACTATACTGTCCGAACACCTAAGACTTCCTATATCCTTCATAAAAACATCCGGCGACTGTACCTCTACATTACGGTCGCATTTGATGTATACCGTTACACTTGACATACTTATACCTCCCTCGTACGCTTCAGCAGATAGTAACTCAATATTTGAAAGTGCTTTTCTTTCAAACCTTTGTTTTCCTCCATATACCAAAGAACTGTTCATACACTTCTTAAGACCTTATTTTGTGCTGTAAAAAGAATTTATATTCAGCGCAAAAAAAACTTCCAAATAACTGTCATAANCAGCCATTTNAAAGTTTTGTACTATCGTTTCAANCTTATAAAANTATAATTCATAATCCAAAAGCGACTTAATAAGCAAACACTAATTATATCAAAAAAGTATACTCATTCTATTAAAACCGTGTAAGCGGTCACGATTTTGGAGTAAACGGTGGTCATTCCTCCCACAGCGACCCAAAGCTGATATTTAAATCCACATCTGTGCTGATTCCGCGGACAGAACCCTTCTCGCTGTACTGCCATAGCTTATATTCATAGGGGTAATACATATCTTCATTGTAATAAGCAAACCACTTATCATAATTTTCCAGCTGCTTCAAATCAAGCAGCATAGCACCCATCTCCATGTTATGGTAAATCATAGGCTTATAACCCGCATTCTCAATAGTCTGGCAGAATAGTTCCGTCAATTTCGTCCGCTCCTCCACAGATAACGCATTCATGCGGCCGTCCGCGCCGCTTACCTTCTCCACATCAAAAACAACAGGACATTCCACCCTGTAGGGCGCAATCTTTTCAAGAACAAACTCGGCTTCCTCCAAAATCTCCTGTTCGTTGATTGCCTGCGAATAAATGTAAACGCCTACCTTGATTCCCGCATCGTTGGCGCCTTTGATATTCTCCTCAAAATATTCGTCCACCACAAGCTTTCCCGTGCCATAACCGCGGTAAGCCAACCGGATAAAGGCAAATTCCACACCGTCCTCCTTCACCTGCTGCCAATTAATATTCCCTTGGTGCTTGGAAACATCAATCCCCTTGTGGGTTATCACCTGCCCGTTTTCCAGATACTGATACTCACCGTTCTCCAAAATCTGCAGATTTTCCACCGTATAGCCGTTATGCTTCAAATCCTCCCTAATGGGAATAAAATTGAATCTTCCGTTACTTACGATTACCAGCNCATCCTTNAAAAGAGGGCGCAGTGNTNCCACCGTGGTAGTNCCCTCCGACAGACTTGTCCTGNTAGTATCCANAAGCTCCTCTTCCCTAACCTGTGCCGCCTCAATACCGGCGCTTTCCCTTGCCTGCGCTATCAGTCTGTCAAGCTCTGCCTGTGTATAAGTAGGCTCCGTTATCTCCTGTGCCACCGCCGGAGCAACCGTTTCTTTCTCTTCCGTCATCCATGTATAGAGAATCATGCCCATATACATAATCAGTACTAAAAGCGCCAGACATCCCAGCAAAATCAAAAAAGAAGAAACATAGCTTTTCTTACGCTTTCTCTTGACCCTTCTGACAGGTGTCTTGGTTCTCTCTTCCATAAACTGTTCGTTATCCGATTGAATCATCATCTGTATCTCTCCCTTATTCCTTCCTGCGCCTATTATATCATAATCGAAAGTCTTGTGAAAAAAAAGCGCAATTTAACGTTTTTATAAATAATTAATGATTTTTCCTCATTATCCCATACGCTCTCTGAGCCGCAGTAAAATCTTTTTCTCCATACGGCTGACCTGNACNTGNCTGANGCCNAAANTTCCNGNAATTTCNNTCTGGGTTCTNTTTTGNAAATAANGNNTANAGATAAGCTCTCTCTCCTTTGCCTCCAGACTGTCCAAAAGCTGTGTTAAAAGCATATGGTCCAGCAGACGCTCCTTTTCCCTGTCTCCGGTGTAGCTGTCCTGCTGCCCCAGACTGCTTCCCACGCAGCCATACTCGCCGGAAACAACCTTGTCCACCAGATAGGTTTCACTGCCGTCATCCTGATAAACGGCACTGTAAATAGATTCTACCTCCACCGACGCATCCATGGCAAGCACAATCTCCTCCTCCGTGAGCTCTGCCTGCTTTGCAATTTCCTGTAGGGTTGGTTCTCTCTTAAGGCTTGTCTGCAACTGCTGCCTTGCCCGCCTTACCTTTAAACCGTTCTCTTTGATGGTACGGGACACCTTTACAATTCCATCGTCCCTTAAAAAACGCTTGATTTCACCGGTTATCATTGGCACTGCATAGGTGGAAAATTTAACACCCACACTTAAATCAAATTTATCTATTGCCTTCATCAACCCGATGGTTCCTATCTGAAATAAATCCTCCAAATCATACCCCCTGCATGCAAAGCGCTTTACAATATGGTGTACCAACCCAAGGTTTTTCTCTATCAGTACTTCCCTTGCCTCTTTATCTCCCTCCTGTGACTTTGCAATCAGCACTGACATCTCTTCCATAGGCTATTCCTCACTGCCTATCCATGCACCGGTGCCTAATTTTTTCTTCATGCGCACAACCGTTCCATTATTCACTTCGCTTTCCACCTCTAAATCGTCCATAAAGGCCTCCATAAAGGCAAAGCCCATACCGGAGCGCTCAAGCTGAGGCTTTGTTGTAAAAAGAGGTTCCATTGCCTGTGAAATATCCGGAATCCCTTTCCCCTTGTCCTCCACCTCAATATGTAGAATATCTCCTTCCAATATACAGTGAAGTCTCACCTTTCCGGCGTGTATGGTGGGATGTGCCGTGGGAACCTCACCGTGTCTTCCATAACCGTATAGATTTTCATACCCGTGAATAATTGCATTGGTGACTGCCTCGGAAACTGCCGTTTTTATGTCAGCCATCTCCTCCAAAGTAGGATTGAGCGGAGACACAAAAGCTGCGACCGCAACTCTGGCAAAGCTCTCGTTGTTGGAAATTGCATCAAATACCAGTTCCATCTCATTTTTCATGTAAACTCCTGTCTGCGCACATACGCACTCATTATTTATTTCTTTTTCTAAAACCATAGCTTACCTCATTTCTACGCTGCTTTTGCACGTCTTAAGCCAATATTTCCACAATTTTATTCAGTCCTGACATTGTCAAAATTCTCTGAATCTGCCTGTCTGTATGAATGGCATAAACCTTGCNCCNAAANCATGCTATTTTTTTATATCTGCCCATAATGANACCGATACCANATGAATNCATAAANCTAGTGTCCTNAAANTCAAAAATCACATGATTTANATTCTCCTGCAGCAGATAANGGTNAGCNTGTTCACAGATATAGGAAGCACGATGATGATCCACCTCCTGCGGCAGCTTTATCATCAAACAATTGTCAATGATTTGAAATTCCTCCATTACTTTCCTCCTTTTACACGCGAAAAACCGACATTTATTTCATTGTTCCAAGTGACAGCCGCGATTTCTTTCTATGAAAAAAGAACCTGCAGATATTCTTTCTACAAGTTCTTTTCTTTCGTATTTTACCGCTGCTCCCCGAAACAATCTCATTCGGCTGAGCGTCCGTTACAAACGAGCACGGCTCTTATCTTTATCATGCACTATACACTAGCTATTTTCTCCTGCAAGATTGTCTCTGTACCTCTTAGATCTCCTCGCCCATTCCGTGTTCGGAAAAAGCTCCATTACCTTATCATATGTGGCAATAGCATTGGCATTGTCCTCGCTTTTACGATATGCCTCTGCCAGACCATACCATGCGTCGGCATTAGTCTCATCATAGTACACCGCTCTTTGGAAATTCTGGATGGCAGCAGGATAGTCGTCACTGTCATATGCCTTGTCACCCTCTCCATAATAGGTCTTGGAAAGCTCCGGTCCTATAGTATCTAAAAGCGTCCGATAAAGCTTTTGGAATGCCACTGAGGTCTCCTCGATCACAATATTTTGGNTAATACTTTCCAAATTTAAGGCCGTCTGCTGTATATCCTCAGTCTCCAGATAAACGGCAGCCGCTGTCAAAAGGTTGTCCATGGTACTGAGCGTGCCGTCCGTACCCACATATCCCTCCAGCTCATGATTAAGGCTTGCATTTTGCGTTTGTAAATCAGCTATCTGCGTCTCCAATTCCTTAATGTTCGCCGTCTTGGCATCCAACTGATTGCCTATATCAGTAATCGTCTTCTGTGCCTCATTCTTCGCCGCGGACTCGGCGGCAGGCACCGCCAGAAAATACATAGCCGCTAAACCAATCACCAAACCGATACCAATATTGATAAGAGTGGAAACACCGCCGCTTTTACTCTCGTGCATATTCAGAGGCTGAATAATAATCTCGTTATCGCTCTGATAACGAACCGTCTCTTCCTTCTTATGTCTGCCGGGCTGTTTTACATTCTCATCCGGCACAAGCATTAGCTCTACCTCCCGCATATAGCGGAGAGTCTGTGTATTATTGCAATCAATATTCACACACTTTTTCAGTTCACGCTGAGCGCGCTCCCACTGCTCACTGTCCATATACAGAAGCGCCAACAGCAGATGGGCACGCACGAACTTGGGATTTAAAGACAATACCTTCTTCAATTGAATAACCGCCAAATCCTTGCTGCCCTGTGCACAGTAAATCAGTGCCTGATTGTACTTTTTAATAGTCTGGTTTATGGAATCTAACCGTGTTGCGTTGGCTTGAACCATATCAATATAATCGTCTGCAATATTTTTGTCCGGACGCATATTCTTGCTGATAACCCACTCGCTGAGAGCCGCAACTACCTCCCCCATCTCGAAATAAACCAATCCAAGAAGGTTCCTTGCCTCTATATTATTCTTATTGAATTTTAAACTCTGCCTTAAACTGTTAATTGCACCTGACAGGTCTCTGACTCCTGCTTTTTCCAATCCTTCATTATAAAACATATTAGAGACATGCATAATCCTTTTGTAGAGAGACACATCCGCTCCACAGGCGGTACAAAAATTGTGTTCCGATAAATGGCAGCCACAGTTATAACAAAACATGCCGTTCCTCCTATTGCTGTTGGGCTTTTTCTTCGGATTCCTTTATCATCTTCACCAATAAATCCGCCACATCCGTCAAATCCTGATTATAAATTGCTTCCTCAGCATCCTCCACCTCAAGGCTTGGATGAAATTTCTTCAGTTCTTCTTCAAAATTAATCATAGCTCAAAGACTCCTTTAAATTACACACCCTCGATACTATCCCTTAAAGCTTCCTTCAACTCGCCGACTAAATACAGGCTTCCCGCAATGTAAATGCGCTCTTTCCTGCTCTGATTTTTTATAAGCGCCTTAAAAGCACTCCGCACACTGTCATATGTCAAGCACTGGCAGCCGCCGCCAGCGCTTAGATGCCCTGCACCGCGGCAGCCTGTGTTTGGCGTCCTGCCTTGCGCAAACATCCGGCGCATACTCTCTAAATCNGCCNCCCTTCCCGTATGCATNTGGGCNACGGCAATTTTATGANACAATCCCGACGAGATAATNCTCTCTATCATACGGCGATAATCCTTGTCCTGCACCACGCTGAAAAGTAACGTCCTGCAACCCTCTGCGCCGTCCTCTCTCACTGTTTCCAAAAACGCCCTGATACCGTCCTCATTATGGGCGCCGTCCACGTAAACCCCCGGCAGTAGTTCTTCCATTCTGCCCTGCCAGATACAGTCGCTTACACCCTGCACAATGTCCTGCACCGTTATAGTCCGCGCCTTATCCAAAACTTCCACAGCACGAACGGCAAGCGCCGCATTTTCCATCTGGTATCTTGCTATTGTGTGCAAAATAAGCCTAATATAACCATAATACTCAGTATGCACAGAAAAATCAATGCTTTTATTTTTAAAATTTGAGAAAACATAGTCATTTCTCGACACCGGATACAACGTAATGCCAAGGTTTGCACCGCGTCTCGCAAACACTTCGGTTGCCGCAGGCTCCACATCGGAAAATACAAGCGGCGTTCCCGCTTTCATAATCCCTGCCTTTTCTGCGGCAATCTGTCCGATAGAATCCCCCAGATATTCCACATGGTCCAAATTTATGCGGGTAATCACACTAAGCTCCTTATTACTCACCGAATTGGTAGCGTCCAGTCTGCCTCCCAAGCCCGTCTCTAAAATACAGTAATCAATATCCTCTCTGTCAAAAAGTATCATAGCCATGAAGAATAAATATTCAAAAAAAGTAGGATGATAGCCCCTTCCTTCTGCAAGCGCCGCCCAGTCAAGATTTTCATAGATGCACAAAAATGCCCTTAAAAAATCTTCCTCTGATATCATCCGACCCTTCACCAGAAATCTTTCTCTGATGTCCACCAGATGGGGGGAGGTAAAAAGCGCCACCCTGTACCCCGCCGTCTCCAGAATAAAGCGCATATAGGCACAAACGGAGCCTTTTCCGTTTGTGCCTGCAACATGTATGATATGCATTTTCTTATCGGGGTCACCCAGCCTATGCAGATATGCCTTGGTGTCCTCCATGGTATTTTTAGATGTAAAACGGGGTACGGCATAAAGATAGTCTACTGCCTCCCGAAAGGTGGTAATATTTTGTTTTTTCATGGCGCGCCTCGTTTGTCCGTTATGTCTTCCAGCTCCCGGCTGCCGCTATTGCAGCTGCTCTAATCTGGTCGTGACCTGCTCCATCATCTGAGTATATTTTGCAAGCTTCTCCTTCTCCTCGGCAATCTTTGCCTCCGGAGCCTTAGAGATAAACCTTTCGTTACTCAGCATACCGTTTACCCGGGCAAGCTCTCCTTCAAGGCGCTTTTTCTCCTTCTGTAAACGTTCGATTTCCTGAGCAATGTCCACCAGCTCCGCAAAGGGGATATAGAGGGTTGCCCCGGGAATCACTACTGACACCGCATCCTGTGCAATGCCGGTCTTGTCGTTTTGCAGCACCACATCGTTAGCATAGGCAAGTGATGCAAAGAAAAGCTTACCCTCTGTAAAGGTATTCAGGATTGCCTGCTCCTCGCTTACCACATAAACGCTTGCCTTGCGGCTGGGCGCCACATTCATTTCCGTGCGGACATTGCGGATTCCCCGGACAGCCTCCTTGATAATCTCAATATCCTTCTCCTCCTTTGTAAAGCTTCTCTCCGCCGCATATTCCGGCCATTTGCTTATCATAATGGACTCTTCCTCGCTCTGGAGGGTACAGAAAATTTCCTCGGTAATAAAAGGCATATAGGGGTGCAGCAGCTTTAACGCGTCAATCAATACAATTTTTAAAGTCCACAGTGCGGCGTTCTGGCTTGCCGTATCGTCAGAGCTGTAAAGTCTGGGCTTTACCATCTCAATGTACCAATCACAGAATTCATCCCAGATAAAGTCATATACCTTCTGTACCGCAATACCCAGCTCAAAATGCTCCATATTGTCGGTGACATCCTTAATTAAGGTATTTAATTTGGATAAAATCCACTTGTCAACAGGCTCAAGCTCATTTACTCCGGGCGCTGTAACCTCTGTGCCTGTCTTTTCCCCTGCCTGCTCCATATTCATCATAATGAAGCGTGACGCATTCCATACCTTGTTGGCAAAGTTACGGCTGTTTTCCACTCTTTCGTAATAGAAACGCATATCATTACCGGGAGCGTTGCCCGTGATCAGAGTGAGCCTCAGGGCGTCAGCGCCATATTGCTCGATAATCTCCAGAGGGTCAATACCGTTCCCCAAGGACTTAGACATTTTTCTGCCCTNACTATCNCNTNCCAATCCGTNNAACAATANGNTTTTAANCGGCTTTTCACCCATCTGCTCATAGCCNGAGAAAATCATGCGGATAACCCAGAAGAAAATAATATCATAGCCTGTTACCAGCACGTCGGTGGGATAAAAGTATTTCAAATCCGCTGTCTGCTCGGGCCAGCCAAGAGTCTCAAAGGGCCAAAGGGCGGAGGAAAACCAAGTGTCCAGCGTGTCAGGGTCCTGAGTCAAGTGTGCGCAGCCGCATTTCGGGCACTTTTCAGGAGCTTCCTTAGCCACTACTATTTCACCGCACTCATCGCAGTAATAAGCGGGAATCCTGTGCCCCCACCAAAGCTGACGGCTGATACACCAGTCGCGGATATTGTCGGTCCAGTTGAAATAGTTTTTCTCCATACGCCGGGGAATCAACTTAATTTCTCCGTTTTTTACAGCCTCCCTTGCAGGCTTGATCAGCTCATCCATCTTTACAAACCATTGCTCCTTAACCAAAGGCTCAATGGTAGTCTTACAGCGGTCGTGAGTTCCTACATTGTGTGCATGGTCTTCTATTTTTACTAAAAGCCCCATAGACTCAAGCTCCTTCACGATTGCCGCCCTAGCCTCGTAACGGTNNNTANCTNCGTNCTTGCCGCCGNNTNCGTTGNTGGTGGCGTCATCGTTCATCACATTAATAATCGGAAGGTCATGGCGCTTGCCCACCTCAAAGTCGTTAGGGTCATGTGCCGGAGTAATCTTTACAACACCAGTACCGAATTCCCTGTCTACATAGGTATCGGTGACAATAGGAATCACCCTGTTCATCAGTGGCAGCATAACCTTTCTGCCAATCAAATGCTGATAGCGCTCATCCTCGGGGTGAATCGCCACTGCGGTATCGCCCAGCATGGTTTCTGGACGGGTGGTGGCAAAGGTAAGGAACTCCGTGTCGCTGGGTGTTCCGTCCTCATTTATAAGAGGATATTTAATATGCCAGAAATGCCCTGCCTGCTCCTGATATTCCACTTCCGCATCGGAAATGGAGGTATTACATACAGGACACCAGTTGATAATGCGGGCGCCCTTGTAAATATAGCCTTTTTCATGCATCTTTACAAAAACCTCAGTGACAGCCTTGTTACAGCCCTCATCCATGGTGAAACGCTCTCTGTCCCAGTCGCAGGAGGAGCCCATCTTTTTAAGCTGTGAGATAATACGTCCGCCGTATTCCTTCTTCCATTCCCACGCTCTCTCAAGGAATTTGTCACGCCCCAGATCATGCTTGTCAATGCCCTCTTCCTTCAGCTTTTCAATAATCTTGACCTCGGTAGCAATACTTGCATGGTCGGTTCCGGGCTGCCAGAGAGCATTATAGCCCTGCATTCTCTTAAAGCGAATCAAAATATCCTGCATGGTATTGTCCAGCGCATGTCCCATGTGAAGCTGCCCTGTGATGTTTGGGGGCGGAATCACAATGGTGAAAGGGGTTTTACTATAGTCTGCCTCAGCGTGAAAATATTTGTGGTCAAGCCACTTTTGATAGAGTCTGTCCTCCAGACCCTTGGGGTCGTAGGTCTTTGCCAATTCTTTGCTCATGTTGTCTCCTTTCGCATTTCGGGCGATGGCAAGGGTGTTGATGACACCTTACAATATGTTCCTCTTCTTATTTTCTCACACTAGGAAACGCCCTCTGCNGGCTTTTGCCGGCAAAGGNNGTAGTGAACGCGGTACCACCTTTNTTTACAGGGNAGCTCCCTGCCTCTGTAGACTTCAAAAAANCCTTATCCGCTAACGNNGATAAATCGTGAGAACCTACTTTCCTGACACTCTTACCGTGACAAAGATGCTCCTCCTTCAGTCCTCCGGCTCCTAAGCTACCTTCCGCATCCCTTCCTTAAAGCAGCCTTTCAGCGCTACCCAGCCGCTCTCTCTTTTAAGGGGTGATACATACTCCTCTTATTCATCGCCTTTTATTTTATATAGGAAAATATAGTTCATACAAACCGCTTTTGTCAATAGGCACAGCATATTTTTTTATTTTTTGACTTTGTTGTAGGGGCTGTCTGAATCGTTACGGCTAAACTGCTTCATTATTTCCAAGGGGCTGCTTTTTCAACAAAAGCACCAATCCTGCCACTAAAAGCACAAATCCCAGCACGGTGCCTCCGATACAAAACCCCATGGTAACCTCAGGATTCATAATGGACAACAGCGTTCCGAATAAATTCATAAGCATATGCATCACCAAAGACGCTACGGTAGATTCACACTTTATTGCCGCCACGGCAAATAAAACGGCTCCCGCAGCAGTGTACGCCATCCAAAGAGGATGCCCGTGCAGTGCGCCGAATGCCACCGAAGAAATAACCACTGCCGCCCAAGTGGGCATTGCCTTGTCAAGCCTGCGCATAATCAAGCCACGGAAAATGGTTTCCTCCACAAGGGGTGCCGCAATTACATTTGACAAAATAAGCACCCATGCCGAGTTTTGGAACAGCCATTGTGAGGACTCCGCATACGACTCCAGAAGCTCTTCCGGCAGCGGAATAATCTGCAGACCGAAATTCATAAACATCCCCATTCCCAAGCCTAATATGATTACAGGCAGCAGCTTTCTTGGCTGGAAGGGTACAAGCGCCGTCTCCTTTAATACATTTTTCTTTCGGATTAAAAAGAACAGCCATAATAACAACACGGTAAGGAAACCATAAATAATAACAATCCAATTCTGATTGCTCATAATAAAGTTCATTATGTCGTTCATCACCTGATCCACATCATATGTTCCTCCGGTCAAGCCCAGTTTGACCCCGAGACTGACACTGTAGAACATCATCATGGCAAACATTACTATAAATTGCATCCCTACCATAAGCAGTAAATAGCATATGGATTTTCCCAGCTGCTTCAGTACGTTTTTCATAAGCCCTTCTCCTTTTCAATGTTTTGTAAAAATACTTCTCTCCCTGCTATACGACATATCCTTGTACTTCCCTTGCACAAAAATCCCGAGAATTCCCGTGCCGTAAAGCCCCTTTATGACATTTCTTTATCTTGCATAATACACCGTTATTTTCATAATGTATGGTTTGATTAATACAATAAATTTTAATATAAATTAGCAAAATCTGCAATACTTTTTCAAGAAAAATCAGAACTGTTACATTATCAGTGAAAATTCAGATTAATGTGAAATAGGCTTAGATTTAACTGGCATGGTAAAAAATATACATTCTGGCTCTTTTTATNAATCCNCTTTCTGTGTAANCTGNCACTAACATTTATATANAAANCATNTTTTCANAATGNTATNTCCTCACGCTAAGAGAGCCGNGCGGTAGTGCGGTAAAAGNTCGAAGGANATGTGTGCCGGNGCGTNACANATAGTATTGATGGCAGACGAGAAATCGCCTTTGCGAATTTTTCGTCGCCCCATCGTATAAACGCTCCTGAATGGAGGATTAGTGTGAAAAATCAGAGATTTTTCACAAACGAACTTGTTCGTTTTGCAAATATTGTGCTTGCACCCAAATTTGCGAGTTTTAGCAAGAATGGAGGTTATTATGGAAAAAAAGAAAAGTTACGGTCTTTTAATTGTAGGTATCGTTTTTTTAATCGCCAGCATTATCTGGTCCAAATATGCATACAGCACCAGCTATCAGGAATCCCTGCCTGTCAGCGGCGAGCTGTCGGAGGTTAATAACCTGATAAAGGAAATTAAAAACGGAACTGCGGAGGGAGATCTTGAGGCGCTTACTGCCAAGTCTGCCTCACTCTCCGATGAAAAGCTCCGTTTGGAACGCCCTTATTCTTACGGGCTTACCGTCTTGTTTGCCGCCATTGCATTATTTTTGAAGGGGCTTTATAATGCCTTGGTAGGAGTTGCCGTTTCGCAGCGCTTGGACACCACCCGTATGGTGCAGGCCGGTTTCCTTGCCGCCCTTTGCTATATCGGTTTCACATTTTGTAAAATTGATATTCCTGTCGGCGCAGAAAAAACAGCCTTTCACCTTGGCAATGTATTCTGCGTATTGGCAGCGCTGCTGCTTGGCGGCTACTGGGGCGGTCTTGCCGGCGCTGTAGGCATGACAATCGGAGATTTAACCACTACTTATGTGACCAGTGCGCCGAAAACCTTTTTATTAAAGCTTTGCATCGGCTTGATCGTAGGTCTGATGGCGCACAAGGTTTTTAAGCTGAGTCGTAAACACGATGCTAAATTTATCACCGGAGCTACTATCTGCTCCTGCATCTGCGGCTTAGGCTTCAATGTCATTGCAGACCCCTTGGTAGGATATTTTTACAAAACCTACCTGCTGGGCGTACCTCAGGATGCCTCAAAGCTCCTTGCCAAAATGAGTGCCATGACTACCTTTGTCAATGCTGTGATTGCAGTGATTGCCGCTACTATTTTCTATATTGCACTGCGTCCGGCACTGCGCAAGGCAGGCTTATTTGTACAGGTAACTCCTGAGAAAACCGAGTAAAAGTTTTTCAATGAATCTGTAAACAGGGATTAACTACACCAACAGAAAGGTTATCATGATATGCAGGAAAACACTAAATTCGATTGCGCAAATCCCGATGTGGGTTCCACAGACCACATTCCCCGTCTTGCCATGATAAATGATATAGCAGGCTTCGGGCGCTGTTCCACTACGGTTGCCCTGCCTGTCATCAGTGCCATGCAGGTACAGGTATGCCCTGTGCCTACTTCTGTTTTGTCCAATCACTTTGCCTTTCCTCACTGTTATTTTGAAGACTACACTCCTCATATGAGGGAATATCTCCACGCGTGGGAGCAGCTTGGCATTACCTTTGACGGACTGTACTGCGGTTTTCTGGGAAATGCGGAGCAGATTGCCATTGTGGAGGAATTCTTGAATTGCTTTCGACCTGATCTCTTCCTGCTTGACCCTGTTATGGGCGACCACGGGAAAGCATACGCAACCGTTACCCGCAGCCATTGCCTTTCTATGCGGAAGCTTTTGAAATATGCCCAAATCATTACCCCTAATATCACCGAGGCATGTCTTTTGACGGACACACCTTATAAAGAAGACGGCTTTCATTCCTCGGAGCTTGAGGTTATCTGTGAAAAGCTTGCTTCCCTCTGCTCCGGAAGCTTTGTCATTACCGGAATAAACGGCAACGGAAGCTTTGCGAATTATATTTGGCAGGACGGAGTTCACACTATTTGCGAAACTCCCTCTGCGGGAGCTTCACGCCCCGGCACCGGAGATTTATTCGCCTCAATATTGATTGCCGATGCCTTGTATCATAGAGAGTTTACAGCTTCCGTAAAAAAAGCTGCCGACTTTATCGCCACATGTATTTGCGGCAGCGATAAAGCCGGCATTCCTGTCAAAGAGGGTGTATTGTTTGAAAAATATCTACATCTTTTATACCCTACTCGGTAAACACTATACTGATACTTCCCATAGCGCATTCCACATCCATATTCTTGTCTGCATTGTTCTGGATAGTCCGCTCCTGCGCCAAACCTGCAAAGCTGTCATCTCCTATAGAAACATGGCCCATGGCGCCCTCTAAATGATAGTTGAAATCCTCTTCCTTTCCGTCCACTATCATATCTATACTTCCCATAGAACATTCCAGCTCGGCATTCCGCGAAATATCGCCCCGCATATCAAGGCTTCCCATGCCGACTTCCACATCAAGGTCCTGTACCTTTATATTATGCATGCTGATTTTTCCCATACCCACAGACGACTCTATTTTATCCACAAGCATATCCGACAGCAGAATTTCTCCGGCTCCGACATCGACGTTAAGCTCCTTCGCCTGTATATCCGCAAGCTTCAGTTGTCCGGCTCCGACCTCTATTTCCACCTCGTCAAAGCTGCTGTTTGCAGGTACATAAAGAGTAACCTTACATGCTTTAATATCGTTTAATGAAACCTTGCCCGACTTGTAAGCCTTAACATAGATAGTTTTGTTTTTCACAAAGCCCTGCGCCTTGCCGATGTTTACTCCCTCCATATAAAAATTATCGTCATCGGACTGCTTTACCGTAAATATGCAGCCTCCTGCCTCAATGTCCAGCTTCCGCACATCACTTCCCAGTAACGTTTTATCCATGTCTCCCTTAAATATCTGAAAGGACTTATCAAAGCTTATATTATCCCCAATGTTAAATTTCATATCGCTGTTCCAATCCTCCAAAGAATTAAATACATTGTCACCTATTGTAACTCCCCAATTTCCCCACTCACCAAAATTTATTTTAACCTTGCCGCCTGTTACACTCTCTACCACATCTTCTATAGTGGTTCTTCCTTGTATCGAGCCTGCCACCAACGCCATAGTCAATCCCAGTATCAGTAATACCAATGCTGTAATCCCACAGCCCTTCATAAATTTTTTCATTATTCCATCCAGCCTTTCCTGTCAATTATTCCGTACTTTACGCTTTTTTCTTTTTGCCGAACAGATTACGGCATAAAAAAACAATTCCCTTGCAAATAGCCGGTAGTACAATTCCGCATATCGCAACCGTCAGCATCAGAAATAATAAGCCGATAGCTCCGCAGACAAGACCTCCGCCGATAAGCGCCACTCCCGTAAGCGGCGATGTGACAATACACATCAGCCCTACCACCACCAGCACCACCATTACCGCAATCAGCGATAAAAATGCTGCGCCGAAGCCTATGATCAAGCCAAATAACGCTGCTATCACACCTGCCAATAATCCGAACAGACATCCTGCCAGACCAATCCATATCGGCGATGACAATACCACCAGTACCACTATCAGTGCAATAACGCCTGCAGACAGTCCCTTATCCTCCTCTTTCACAGGCGGCACGGCTGAAGCCGTATTTGGCCGGTATTGTATTACGGCCCTTGAGTCGTCAGCTTCACGCTGATAGGAAGTATTACCGGCTCCATATAAATCTCTTCTGATATTTTCGGCTATCGCGGCAGGATTCCCAAGCGCCTCAATAACCTCTTGTTCATTTTCCTTACCTGCATCATCAAAATAGTCATTATAATATTGTAACGCCTCCTCACGTTCTGTGGGAGATACGTTTTGAAGCAGGCTTTCCAACTGTTTCATAAAAACAACTCTGTTCATAAAATTTTCCCGCGACCTTGCGCCTTATCCTTTCCCTCAAAAATCAACCATATCCGCCGCTGCGTTAAAATCCACCCTGCCCTCAAAGAGCCCCGTTATCTTATCCGAATACTGCCGCCATTCACTCTCATAGAGCTTTAGCTGTGCCCAGCCTTTACTTGTTACCTTATAGTAACGTCTGTTGCGGCCTGCGCATTCCATATCATAGACTTCCAGACATTCGTCCTTTTGAAGTCTGCGAAGCACCGGATAGAGTGTGGATTCTGACAAATCAATTACCTGACGGACCTCTTGGGTAATCTTGTACCCATACGTTCCTTCCGGCTCCTTGGACACAACCGCTAATACAATCGCATCCAGCAGAGCCGCTCCTGTATTAAATACCATGCCATCTCTCCTCACGTATACCTTGTGTTTTTATAATATTATATATTGTATAATNTCATTTGTTAAATATNATATACATTATATAATNTTGTATGTCAATATATATTTTATAACTTATGAAATCACTATTGCGGGGATAGTTAATTCTTATATGAATTGTGAAGCGCTCACTCTACTAGACGGTAAATCAGATGTGGTTTCATTTCCGGAGTTAACCGGCTTGACAGCCGGCCCGGAAGTCTGTCTGCTAATGACAGGGAAAAAATACAAGAATACGGATTCCTCCCCTGTCAGACATATCTCACATTATCGAAAATTTAGAATCCGACTGTCAAGCCGGAGTGTTAAAAATCTCCTGCCGTTTATTCCGTTATATTGCTTTCCAGTAAAAAGCGCTATATCCGGGCAGGACACAACCGCCGCTAAATTCCTGTGTTTGTCCGGTAATCAAGTCCACAGCCTGTCCGCACCCGGCATCAAAATGCGCCATAAACTCCTCTCCGTCCGCGTTAACTGCTACAAACACTTGTTCGTCTTCCCTCTTTCTCTCAAAAATGCACTGTTTATTTGTAAGCAGCACCGAACGAAAATCTCCGTAATTTAAAGCTCTGGAATTCTTTTTTGCCTCGCTCAATCTACCAATCCATTCACTAAGCTCATTCCATTCAGGCTCCGCAAAACAGGGGCGAAGCGCCGGGTCGCCCTCCTCCTTGCGCGCCCTTGCTCCCCATTCGCTTCCGTAATAGACACAGGGAATTCCCGGCATTCCGAACATCAAGGCGTAAATCAAAGGAACATGCCTTTCATTATTCAGTATACTTGCTACCCTTGTCACATCATGGTTATCCACAAAGGAAAGCATATGTTTTCCTTTGTATAGGGTCCAATTCTCCGGTCCGAATTGTCTTAACAGGGAATGATTGATTTCAAACATGTTCATACTGTTAAAGCTGCTGTGCAATCCTTTATAGCACTCATAGTTGGTGGCGGAATGCAGCATTGTGTCATTCACCAGACGATTGTAATCACCATGAAGCATTTCTCCTAAGAGATAAAAATCGTTTTTCAGCCCTTGAGTGAAATCTCTCAGTCTCCGCACAAAATTCTCGTCCAAGCAATATGCCACATCAAGACGCAGACCGTCAATATCAAACTCCTCTATCCAGCCTTGTATGTACCGAAATAAATACTGCACCACATCCTCATTGTAAAGATTCAGCTTCACCAAATCATAGTTCCCCTCCCAGCCTTCATACCACAGACCGTCGTTATAGTTGGAGTTGCCTCCCAAATCAATACGATAGAACCAGTTCAGATAAGGGGAATTCTCACGATTTCTCAGTACATCCTGAAAGGGTCCGAATCCTCTTCCCACGTGATTAAACACACCGTCCAATACCACTCTGATGCCATTTTCATGTAAGCTGTCGCAAACCTCCCTAAAGTCCTCATTGGTTCCCAGCCGCACGTCAAGCTTAGTGTAATCTCTGGTATTATACCCATGGGTGTCCGACTCAAAAACAGGCGACAGGTACAGTGCATTGACCCCCAGTCTCTTCATGTGAGGAATCCAATCCTTCACCTTCAGGATCCGATGCTCTAAAACTCCNTCATTCTCAAAGGGCNCTCCGCAAAAGCCCAATGGATAAATCTGATAAAATNCACTTTCATATGCCCACATAATAGTGTTCCTCCTNTTGTTTATATTTGATTTGTTACATTTTTGATTGCTTACATCCTTGTTTGGTTGATTCCTGACTGCCTATATTCTTGTTTGCCCGTTTACATCTATCAGTTTTTCTTCAATAGAAACACCGCAAAGCGCAGCGTATCTTTGATACGTGAATATTGACTCTTGCAGAGATAAAAGTGTAGGTCTACATAATTAATAAATATCTCCCGTTATTACTTCACATAACTTAATTGACCAGTTCAGTACTATTGCAATTTCACTTGCAAGATTCTTTTTCAATAGAAAATTGGAACAACTGTCAGTTTTTAGGGCGCTTTTTTTAAGAAATCCACCAAATCCACATAGTTATCCACATAAACACACATGTCATTTTTGATTTTTACACATGTCATTTCCCACCTTTCTGCTGTCGTTTCATTCATTTTAGCAGCTTCAAATTTATCTATTTAGGTTACATAATTAATTTACATATTTTGACCACGAATCCCAAAACCTT
>WFLY01000001.1 GCA_009177215.1 Bacillota bacterium | reverse complement strand
AAACAATACCCTGAGCAGTCATAGCCTCGGCAACCTTCAGGAAACCTGCAATATTAGCACCGGCAACATAATCGCCGTCCATGCCATACTTCTTAGCGGCTTCATCAAGATTGTGGAAGATATTTACCATGATATTCTTGAGCTTGCTGTCAACTTCCTCGAAGGTCCATGAAAGTCTCTCGCTGTTCTGGCTCATCTCCAGAGCGGAGGTAGCAACGCCGCCTGCATTTGCAGCCTTGCCAGGGCAGAACAGAACGCCGTTCTCCTGAAGATACTTGGTAGCCTCCAAAGTAGTAGGCATATTAGCGCCCTCTGCTACGGCAAAGCAGCCGTTTGCAACAAGGGTCTTAGCATCCTCAACGTCAAGCTCATTCTGTGTAGCGCAGGGAAGAGCCACATCACATTTAACGGTCCAAACGCCCTTGCCCTCATGGTACTCAGCGCTGGGTCTTGCAGCGGCATACTCGGTAAGTCTTGCACGCTTAACTTCCTTAACTTCCTTAAGGAGTTCTACATCAATACCCTCGGGATCATAAATCCAGCCGGTGGAATCAGAACAGGTTACAGGCTTAGCGCCTAACTGCTGTGCCTTCTGGATAGCGTAGATTGCAACATTACCCGNACCGNATACTGCAACNGTCTTGCCTTCTATATCTTTACCNTTACACTTTAACNTTNCCTCTGTCAAATAAAGTAAACCATAACCGGTTGCCTCTGTTCTTGCAAGAGAACCACCGTAGGTCAATCCCTTACCTGTAAGAACACCCTCATATAAGCCGGTAAGTCTCTTGTACTGACCGTACATAAAGCCGATTTCTCTTGCGCCTGTACCGATATCACCTGCGGGAACGTCGGTGTCTGCGCCGATATACTTGTGAAGCTCTGTCATAAAGCTCTGACAAAATGCCATAACCTCTCTGTCGGACTTGCCCTTAGGATCGAAATCGGAACCACCCTTACCGCCGCCGATAGGAAGACCTGTCAAAGAATTCTTGAAAATCTGTTCAAAGCCTAAGAATTTAATAATACCAAGATTTACGGAAGGATGTAATCTCAAACCTCCCTTGTAGGGTCCGATAGCTGAATTGAACTGTACACGGAACGCATTGTTTACCTGTACCTGTCCTTTGTCGTCAACCCAGGGAACACGGAAAAGAAGCTGTCTCTCAGGCGTTACGATTCTCTCCAAAAGAGCATCCTTGCGATACTTCTCCTCGTTAGCCTCAATAACAACACGAAGGGATTCCAATACTTCCTTTACAGCCTGATGGAACTCTGGCTGCGCAGGGTTCTTGGCAACCACCATATCAAATACCTCATCAACGTATGACATTATAATGTCCTCCTTTATTAAATATGTAACATTGCATAACTTCTTGCGAAAAAAAGCACAGGACTCTTTCCCATGCCCGCAGCGCTTTGTCCACGCTTTTTATTATAACGCTTCGATTCCAAATTAACAATAAACTTTAGTCCACTAAATTGTAAAAGTTTTTTAACGTTTTTTATACAAGTTGCACAAGAAATTATACATGTATACAATTTACACCGTATTATCTGTGATACTTTTCCAAAGTATTTCCTTACTCCGCACAACTAAATACCCTGCAACAAGCTGACAGAGCATCAAACTCTCTTTTCTTACAGATAATCTTTTAATTTCGCCACGTTTTTTTCTTCAAAGTCAATCAGCTGTTTTGCCAGCATTGTGGAACGCTCGCCCGCCTCCTCATTATGCTTTAAAACCTTTTCCATTTCCAAAATACCGTTATTGCTCCCCTTTATCATCATTTCGGCTATATGACCGGTGCTGGTGTTCAGCAAGGTATTATAATGGATTCCCGTTTTTAACATCATATCTCCTAAATAGGTAGAATGAAAAGGCTCTGCCTTTGCTTCCAAAAGCTGCTTAGAGGCTTCGTTATGAATTTCAGAATACTTCAGGGATTGTCTTGCCACCTGCCTTGCAAGCTGCTCATTGTAAATTTTATCCGAAATCGTATCAATCGCTTTCATTGCCATTTCTGTATTTCTTTGAATTTCACGATAAACCGCCACTTCCTGAGATTTCATTCCGCTGTTCCTCCTTTTTACACAAACTAATAAAAAGCCTTCTACGGTATCTCCGTAAAAAGCTTTTTATTCTTAGCCTAATACTAGCATATACAGTTTATCAAAAATTATACGGACACTTTTTATTATTCCACATAATCAGCCTTTACATAACCGATTTGTCCGTTATATTTAATCTTACACCAGCCGTCCTCTCTGGCTATCAGTTCCACCGTCTCTCCGCCTGCCAAAACACCCAGTTTTTCTGCGGTTTCACTGCCGGAAACACGTACGTTAATATTGCTGGAAGCCTTTACTGTACCAATTACTTCCGCATCGGCAACGCTCTCTGCCACTTGAAGAAATTCCGACTTTATGAAACCGTCCTTTCCCTCATATAAAACCTTTGTCCAACCGTTTACTTTCTGTTCCAATACCTGAAGCTTGGTACCGCCCGATACTTTTCCCAGCTTATCGGCATTTTCACTGTCGGAGCTACGCACATTTACGGTAGTCGTCGCCGTGGCATAAAGTTCTTGAGGCTCCTGCGCCGCAGGCTCCCCGTTTTCCGGCTGTGCCTGTTCTCCTTCGCCAGCGCCGTCCGGATTTTCCGTACCATCACCGTTTTCCGCTACTGCGGCGCCGGACACCTGCTGTGCAAGCACAACACCCGTAACTTTTTTAACTTCTTTATCTAACTCGCTTAAGTATTCCAAAAGATCCGGCTGTGCCACCATAAGGTCATTAAATTCCACTGTTACACGATTATTTAACTCCACAACGTCAGCCTGTGTGCTTAATGCCTTGATATACTCATTGGCTTCGTCGGAGAAGCCGTCTCTTTTAATGTATAATTCTCCCTGCTCGTTGGTACAGATGTATAAAGTCTGGTAGCCCGGATACTGTGCCTCCTTACCTGAGAATATCACCTTGTAATATATATAAGCAATGGTAGAACCCTCCTCATAGCCCGGCTTGGTATAAACCTCCAGCACCGGATAGGATTCCAAATACTTTGAGGTCTCCTGAAAACGAATCAGATCATCATCTGCTATAGTGTCGCAGATTGCAAGCAGCGTCTCCATATCTCCTAACGCCATAGCATTATAATAGGTAGCTGCCATGGTGTAAATAGCCGGTTCTTCATTCTGCACCAGCGGAATTTCCTCATATTTTGGCTCCAGAACCTCCTCATGAGCCTCTTTAGACACCAAAGACTCACCGGCAAGCTTCTCCACCTGCTCCGCCTTGGCGCCGTTTGCCTTAAGTGCCACCAAAACGGTAGCCGCCACCGCCACCATCACGACCATAGGAAAAATAATTTTACTTTTCCTGACGATATAATCTATAAGCTTCCTCATATTATCTTTCATAAATCAGCACCTTTCTCATCCCTAAACTCATACATGCATATTATAACCGCATATATACTGCATTCCTCTCCGATAATGGAAAAAGCCGCAAGCGGCTCCGAAAGTTTTTAGATATCAAGCTACAAATCAGGGTGATGTAAATGCATCCGACAGGAATCGAACCTGCATTAAAGGCGTCGGAGGCCTTCGTTCTATCCGTTAGACTACGGATGCAAAATATTACAAATTTGTTACATCACCCTGATTATAATATCATAAAAGCTTTAATATGTCTACCTTGTTTTTAAGGAAAATTATAGAAATTTTAAAGAATAGATACAGAATCCTTGCAGCGACTGTAAAAATAAAGACTATAAGAAAGTATTTCCTGCTTTTCTACCTGAGTTGTATTAACCTCTTCTATCATACATTTCAATTCATTTACAGATTTCATAACTGCGGCAGGCAAAATAATTACTTCATGAATGGAACTGGGAATAATATAGAAATCGCCATGCAGCCTATCCGCTATTTTTTTAAGCAGCCCCGGATACAAAATGGCTGCCGCTCCATGCACTCTTTTTTGATTACTCAATATCTGCATAGGCATTTCCTGCATAAACTGCTCCTGTTCTCCCTGCTCCAGCATTGCTTCACCTGTCTGCTCATACTTTTCCTTCAAAAGCTCCTCTATCACCGTTCCCATAGAATTGCATTCCCACGGGAAAATTTCAGGTGTGTTCTTTTCGGCAAGAACACGCAGCTCNTCAACCGNCGTCTTCCACANGTCCACATGAGTATAATAAATTAAAATGGTACCGGACCCTANCNCCTTCCCTTCATAAGCATNATAAAAACAAATCGCCAAATCCAGAAAAAGNATATGTGGTATTTTTTCTAAAAGNTCTTTATTTTCATCTGCGGCTATCAGCCGATAGCAAATTNTGTCCTTTACCANTNAAAAATCTTTAAAAAAGCTCATATCGNTNTTTTTCTTTNNCATATCCTCCTTATAAANCNNCAAAATTTTTTCCACAATGCGCTCCAAGGCAAATCCATGCTGATAAGCCTCATAAAAATCATCCAAATAAATAGTCGGTGATATATTCTGTGTCGTCTCCAATATAACTAATCCCTGTAAGCGCACATTGTTATTCTTCTGTACTTCCTGAAGACGGACCTGATATCTCTCACCTAGACTTTCACTCACCATGCATTGTACCTGTTTTGTAAATTTTTTTAACGTCATTTTCCTCTTTTCTGCGCAGCGGTTAAATTATTATGTTCAAATTTTTGCAGCGTCTGTACATGCTGCGCCATTCAGACGCCCGCCATGCCACTGTCCTCCGCTAAAAAAGACAATGGCACTCCAAAAAGGAGCAAGTCCATTGCCTTACAAGTCTTCTTTAAAAATAATATTACAGTAAACCCTATTGCCGTTATCAACATCAATTAAACACGAGACAGATATTCACCGGTTCTGGTATCAATCTTAATCTTGTCTCCCTGCTCTACAAAGAGAGGTACTGCTACGACTGCACCGGTCTCAACGGTTGCAGGCTTAGTAGCGCCTGTAGCGGTATCACCCTTGAATCCGGGCTCGGTATCTGTAATATCAAGCTCTACAAACAGAGGAGGCTCTACAGAGAAAACATTACCGTTGTGGGAGCATACCTTACACATCTCGTTCTCTTTTACAAATTTCAATGCATCGCCAACGGTCTCGCTGTTTAATGCAACCTGATCATAGGTCTCTGTATCCATGAAGTAAAATAAATCTCCATCGGCATACAAATACTGCATATCCTTTCTATCAATGCGTGCCTGAGGGCATTTCTCGGTAGGTCTGAAAGTCTTCTCAACCACACCGCCACTCTTAATATTTTTCAGCTTCGTACGAACGAAAGCTGCACCCTTGCCCGGCTTTACATGCTGGAATTCAATAATCTGGTAAACATNATTATCTANCTCAATGNTAATACCATNTCTNAAATCACCTGCAGAAATCATACTTTAAATCCTCNTAAATTTTCGCGTTATAATNCTTTAACAGTTTAATATAAAAAGACACATATTTCAACTGTTTTTGAAAAAAATTATTCAAAAAATATCACTTTTTCTCTAAAATAAAATCTATGGCATGCAAATAGCAGTTTAGACCCTGACCATAAATCTGTTTATCACACACCGGAGCCGTCACGGAAACCTTGCGGAATTCCTCTCTCTGAGTAATATCCGAGATATGAACCTCTACCTTGGGCACTGTGATGCTGGCAAGCGCATCCCTGATTGCATAGCTGTAATGCGTATAAGCCCCCGGATTTATTACAATACCCTGCGTGCCGTCAAAATATGCCTCCTGAATGCGGTCTATAATGGCTCCCTCATGATTACTTTGGAACACAATTATTTCACTTTCCGTCTCCCAGCCCTTTTTAGAAATCATATCCAAAAGAAACTGATAATCCTGTGTGCCATACACACTTTTCTCACGGATTCCCAAGAAATTAAGGTTGGGTCCGTTAATTACCAATAACTTCATCCCGCGCCTCTCCTGTTTTCCTATCCGCCGTTCTTCAAACTTCAGCTTTTTCAAATGTCCTATCACACTTTGGACCACTCCGTCAATGGTAAGCTTGTCCACATCAATTATAATATCCGCACACTCCTCGTATGCAGCCTTTCGCTCCTCCATCAGAGAGCTTATTTTCTCCAATGGATTCTCACATTGCAAAAGAGGTCTTGTGGTATCTTCCTTTATTCTGGCATACACAGTCTCCGGCCTGAGCCTGAGATAAACCACCGTGCCGCATTTCTTTAAAAGCTGCCTGTTCACGGGATTTACCGGAGTTCCTCCTCCCACGGACAGTATCCGCGCAAAACTTCCTTGCCTGATTTCCTCCAACAGCGCTGTCTCCATGGCACGAAAGCTTGCTTCTCCCTCACCTGCAAAAATTTCGCTGATACTCCTTCCAGCACGCCTCTCAATCAACTTATCGGTATCCTCNACCGGCATTTTCAGCTTCCATGAAAGTCTAATTCCCACTGTCGTCTTACCGCTTCCCATAAAACCAATCAAAATAATATTATGCGCTTCCATACTTCTCCCTCTATCTATTTGTATTTTATTATTCCTGTACCCTACTGTTCCGCTCTCATGTCATTCCGGTTCCTCATCCCGTTTATGCTTACTTCAATCCTTATGCCGCTCCCTCATAGCCGCCAGCATATTCCCATAAGTGCGCCGTGCCAGTTCCTCCGAAACCGTACAGCCCGTCCAAAGCTCATATGCAATGATGCCCTGATACAAAAGCATTTTCAAGCCGTTAAATGCCTTGCCCCCCTGTGCCTCCACCAGCCGCATAAATTTAGTCTGCAGCGGATTGAAAATCAAATCGTACCCCGTGTGTATTCTCCGATAAAAGGTTTCTTCTTCTATCACACACGCCTCCGTCTTGGGATACATTCCCACATTAGTGGCTTGAATCGCCAAATATTTTACATCGGCCGGAAGCGTATCAANATCTGCNATGGANATCGCCCGCGCCAATCTTTTTCCTCCCGAATCATTGACCTCGTCGGCTATCGCCTGCGCCTTTTCCACCGTGCGGTTTAACAGGACAATCTCTGCGGCATTCTTCTGCGTCAAAAGCATCGCCACGGCTCTCGCCACGCCTCCCGCCCCCAATATCAGCACCCTCTCACCTTCAATACCAATTCCGTCCGCACCCATTGCGCGATACAGACCCGGCATATCCGTATTGTAGCCCTTATAGCCGTCCTCCATCCTCACCAAAGTATTGACAGCGCCAATCTGTGCCGCAAGAGAATCCACCTCCTTCAGATAAGAAATCACATCGCTTTTATAAGGCACCGTCACATTGGCTCCCAACAAATTCAGCGCAAAAGCTCCCTTTATTGCAGCCTCAAGCTGCCCCGTTTCCACATGACAGGGAATGTAAACAAGATTCCGCCCTGTCTGCTCTGCCAAAAAGTTATGTATTGCCGGTGACATGGTATGCTCCACCGGATTTCCAAAAACCCCGCATGTGCGGGTAAAACCATCAATCACTTCTCATTCCTCACAATCTGTTTTTATCTTTATTCCCACGTACATGAGTCTAGTGTACTGTACCGTGCCGCCGCTCATACCTATCCCGCTTTATGTCCGCTTATGATAAAAATATAATACTATCTTCTCCAAATACCTTTTACATACAATCTGGATTTCCTCCTTAGGGTGGATGGGCTTCACCAGATAAGTTACAATCCCTGCCTTTTTTGCCCCCCACACATCCGTAAAAAGCTGATCTCCCACAAACAGAGTATTATCCGGCACAGTGCCAAGTCTCTGCATGGCGCGCTCATAACCTGCTCTCTTAGGCTTTCCCGCCTTAAAAATATATTCGGAACCCACACCGTCATTGAACATTTTCACTCTGGGTTCCTTGTTATTGGAGAGAAGCAAAGTTCCAAATCCCAACCCTTTAAGCCGTTTAAACAACGCTATCGCCCGTTCGTCTGCCGGTGCTCCGTGGGGCACCAGCGTATTGTCAATATCAAAAATAATTCCTCTGTATCCTTCCCGATACAACCTCTCATAATCAATATCGTAGGCGGAAACCGCC
>WFLY01000191.1 GCA_009177215.1 Bacillota bacterium | reverse complement strand
GCTTTTATATGCGTCAAATGATATTAGAAAGGAAAGGGAATATTCCTGCAATGGGAAATTTAATCATGGTCTCCCTCAGGGTAATCCCGAATTAATGATGCTATGGCATCCAAATCAAGCTCTAATTCCTCATTATAGAGTGTCAATCCTGCTTTTCCCTCTAACGGGCGCATATGCGGAATATAGTTGTCCTTCCAATGATAGGATACCAGAACTTTACGAAACGGGTCGATAATCCAGTATTCCTTCACACCGGCTTCCGTATATTTCTGAAGCTTCTTGATATAATCCTTTCGTGCCGTGGATTCGGAAACTATCTCCAGACAGAAATCCGGCGCTCCGTTGATCCCCCATTTACAAATCTTTGACTTGTCACAGAGTATCAAAATATCCGGCTGCACCATAGTCCTGTCATCACAGTCAAGGCGCACATCTACCGGTGCCATCATGGGAAGACACGTACCTCCTTGAGAGTTGATATAATTTTGTATTGTGTTAAAAACGTTTCCCAAAATATGCTGATGTACAAAGGTAGGCGCACTCATATCGTATATCACACCGTCAATTAATTCTACACGCCGCTCTTCAGGCAGGGCATAATAATCCCGTAGCGTATACTCACCCTGCTTTTTGGATCCAAAGGGTTCATATATCATCGCTTCCCGCACCATAGAATTCCCGTTTTCTCCCGCTCCGAACTGATACCCTGCGGACTTTTCCGACAACGCCTTCTCGATTGCCTGCAGGGTTGCATATCTGGGATGCTTCGTCTCTCCCGAAAAAATCTTCTGTAAGGTTCCCAAAGGTACTCCACTGCATTCAGATAACTGTGCCAAGCTGTAACCGCATTCCCGTTTGATTTTCTTCATCTCTTCCAATGTCATAAATTCACGCCCTTTCAAACAATCATGTCTTTACTTACAGTATGCTATTATTCAAACCGTTTGTCAACCGTTTTTGTATATTATTATCCGTTATTATACCGTTTTCGGCTATTTTTCTCTTTATAAAATGATTTCATTTCTTATGGAAACAACACTGCAATAACCGAGAAAGACACCTTACCTATGTAAGGTGCCTTTCTAAATATCTTATTTCAAAACCACTCTATCCAAATGCCAAATCTCATCCACATACTGCTGTATGGTTCTGTCGGAGGTGAATTTACCGGAACAAGCCACATTCAAAATAGCACTCTTTGCCCAGCCTGCCTCGTCCATATATGCCTTCTCCACTTTACTCTGTGCCTCGGCATAGGACTTGAAATCCTTCAAAATAAAGTAGGTATCCGCTTTCGCCGTAGACTGCGTATTCAAAAGAGAATTATACAGCGGGCGGAACAGTTCAGGGTCATTATGCGAGTAGGTTTCTTTGTTAAGCTGCATCAATACCTTCCTCACAACCTGAGCATCATTAAAGATTTCCATGGGATTGTAGCCTCCATGGTTCTCATAATTAATGACCTCATCGGAGGAAAGTCCGAAAATAAAGGCATTTTCCTCACCGACCTCCTCAACAATTTCAACGTTAGCGCCGTCCATGGTTCCGATAGTAACCGCACCGTTCAACATGAACTTCATATTGCCTGTTCCGGAAGCCTCCTTACTTGCGGTAGAAATCTGCTCGGACACATCAGCCGCCGCAAAAATAATCTCCGCATTGGAAACATTATAATTCTCAATAAATACCACTTTAATCTTGCCGCCGATAGAAGCATCGTTATTGACTACATCCGCCACCGCATTGATCAGCTTAATGGTAAGCTTCGCATTGTGGTAGCCTGCCGCTGCCTTGGCGCCGAAAATAAAGGTTCTGGGGAAGAATTCNCTCTCGGGATGCTCCTTNAGTNCGTTATACNAGTACATTACATGCAGAATATTCAGTAGCTGCCTCTTATACTCATGGAGACGCTTTACC
The DNA here is from genome assembly GCA_009177215.1 of Bacillota bacterium. Lineage (GTDB taxonomy): Bacteria > Bacillota > Clostridia > Lachnospirales > Lachnospiraceae > Acetatifactor. Next base: position 5,064 of record WFLY01000191.1, on the reverse strand, counting down.
TGTACATCAAAGATAGAACGGGGATCTATCTGTATTCCGTTATGCTCCAAAACATATTTTGCCAGACGAACCTTATTCTGGTATTTAATATTCATAAATTCCTGTTGTGCCTTCTTATCATCTGCATATACCTTAAGGCGGCTAATCTGAGGTAAATCCGTAATCCAGTCGTTACCCACATGTGCCGTCACCCAATCCGCAAGCAAGGGATTCCCGTGAAGAAGGAAACGTCTCTGGGTAATTCCGTTGGTCTTATTGTTAAAGCGCTCAGGATACATCTCGTAGAAATCTTTAAGCTCCTGCTTTTTTAAAATTTCCGTATGAAGCCTTGCCACACCGTTTACGGAATAGCCGGAGACAATCGCCATATTTGCCATTTTCACCTGACCGTCATAGATAATCGCCATCTTACGAATCTTATCCTGAACATTCACACCCTCCACATTGGAGTATTTGCGCTCTATCTCAATAATAAAACGGCGGTTAATCTCCTCCACAATCTGATAGATTCTGGGAAGCAGTCTGGAGAACAGTTCAATGGGCCACTTCTCCAAAGCTTCTGCCATAATAGTATGATTGGTATAAGCACAGGTCTTGGTAGTANCCTCCCAAGCCTCATCCCATGTAAGATAATAATCATCCATAAGCACGCGCATAAGCTCCGCAACCGCAACTGTGGGATGGGTATCATTCAACTGAAAAGTAACCTTCTCATAGAACTTATGGATATCATCATGCTTACGCATATATTTTTCCACAGCCTCCTGCACGGACGCCGAGATAAAGAAATACTGCTGCTTTAAGCGAAGCTCCTTACCTGCATAGTGATTATCGTTAGGGTATAATACTTCAACAATATTTCTTGCAAGATTCTCCTGCTCCACTGCTTTCTGATAATCACCCTTGTCAAAGGAATCAAGGTGGAAGCATTCAACTGCCTCCGCGTCCCAGATACGCAGAGTATTCACAATGCCATTACCATATCCCACAATAGGTAAGTCATAAGGAATAGCCTTAACGGACTGGTAGCCCTCCTGAGAAAATACATTACGTCCATTCTCATCTGTATGTACGGACACATAGCCGCCAAATTTTACAGTCTTTGCATATTCCGGACGACGCAGCTCAAAGGGATTGCCGTCAGCAAGCCAATTATCCGGCACCTCTACTTGATAGCCGTCACGAATTTCCTGCTTGAACATACCATAGCGATAACGGATACCGCAGCCGTAAGCAGGATAGCCCAGTGTGGCAAGCGAATCCAAGAAGCACGCCGCCAGACGTCCCAAACCTCCGTTTCCCAACGCTGCATCCGGCTCTTGATCCTCTACGATATTAATATCCAGTCCAAGCTCCTCCAGACACTCCCGCACAGGCTCATATGCCTGCAGGTTAATCATATTATTGCCTAATGCACGGCCCATAAGGAACTCCATGGACATATAGTAAACCATCTTAGGATCTTCCTTATCATATGCCTTCTGGGTTTCCATCCAATTTTCTACAATCCTGTCTTTAATCGCATAGGATACCGCCTGAAAAATCTGTTGAGGCGTTGCCTCCTCCAACGTTTTGCGGTATAAGGTTTTCACATTGTAAAGAACGCTTCTTTTAAAAAGCTCTTTATCAAAACTATTTTTCTTACTAGATAAACTTTTCAATTCTTTCAATTCTGAATCTCCTTTCCTTTTCAAAACAGCAAGCGGTTGTCTGACCTCCGCATGTCTGCCTTTTATAAACTATTTCTTATTATAGCAAAAAAACATTCTTATTCCAACTGGTTTCTTGAAATCTATTTTTTCTCAACAGCAATGGTAACATTTTCGCCATTCACATTCCACTCCTTGGAAACGGCAAGAGAAGCGCCTGTCAGCATTTCATCCGCAAGCACCTTGCCTGCGATTGCTTCCCTGTTCCTGTCCACGATTGCCGCCAGCCTGTCATTGCCGTTAATGGACACCTTGATATGATCCATAACCTCAAAGCCCGCATCCTTACGCATGGTCTGGATTTTACTGATAACCTCGTACATGAAGCCCTCCTCAATAAGCGCCTCGGTAAGGTTGGTATCTAAAACAACCGTCATCTTGTTATCCTCGGAGGAAACATAGCCTTCCTTCTGAGCCATATCAATCAAGAGATCCTCTTTTGAAAGCTCTATCTCTACGCCGTCAATCGTAAATGTAAGCGCTCCTTCAGCGTTCAGCTCATCCATAGCAGTATTTCCGTCCAATGCGGCAAGTGTTTTCTGAATGCCGCCAAGCTGCTTGCCATACTTAGGACCTACCGTGCGCAGCTGCGGCTTGAAGGTATAGGAGGTAAAGTCTCTCACGTCATCGGTAAAAATAACCTCCTTAACGTTTAATTCCTCCTTGATAATGTCCTTGTAAAAATCATCAAGCACAAATTCTGCCTTGATATACATTGCAGGAATGGGCTGGCGGTTCTTGATATTTGCCTCATTACGGCAGGCACGCCCCATAACCACCGCCGCCAATACGTCCTCCATGGACTCCTCCAGCTTCTTATCGATATAACGCTGCTCCGCAACAGGGAAATCACACAGATGAACACTCTCGGGAGCATTCTTGTCAATGCTTCTCACCAGATTTTGGTAAATATCCTCCGTCATAAAAGGAATCATAGGTGCAGCCGCCTTGGAGATGGTTATTAATGCCGTATAAAGGGTCATATAGGCATTAATCTTATCCTGCTCCATTCCCTTTGCCCAAAAACGTTCACGGCTTCTTCTGACATACCAGTTGCTCATCTCATCCACAAAATCCTGTAATGCCTTTGCCGCCTCGGGAATACGATATTTGTCAAGGTTATCATCCACCTCACCCACCACGGTATTCAGCTTAGAAAGCAGCCATCTGTCCATAACGGGAAGTTTATCATACTCTAAGGTATATTTACTTGCGTCAAAATCGTCAATATTTGCATAAAGCACATAGAAAGCATAGGTATTCCACAGGGTTCCCATAAATTTGCGCTGTCCTTCCATTACCAGCTTGCCGGAAAAACGTTTAGGCAGCCATNGAGCGGAACTGGTATAGAAATACNATCTGATGGNATCGGCGCCGTAGGTCTCCAATGCCTCAAAGGGGTCAACCGCATTACCCTTACTCTTACTCATCTTCTGACCGTTCNCATCCTGAATGAGACCCAGAACAANAANATNCTCATAGGGCGNTTTATTAAANAATAAGGTGGATTCCGCCAGNAGAGAATAAANCCNTCCGCGTGTCTGGTCCACAGCCTCGGAGATAAACTGTGCCGGGAACTGCTTTTCAAATAATTCCTTATTCTCAAAGGGATAATGATGCTGTGCAAAAGGCATGGCGCCCGAGTCAAACCAGCAGTCAATTACCTCCGGTACTCTCTTCATCTGCTTACCGCATCGAGGACAGGTAATCGTAATTTCATCAATGTAAGGGCGGTGTAATTCAACTGTCTTTGCCGCCTCATTGCCGCTCATCCGATATAGCTCTTCACGGCTTCCTACAGAATGCAGCTGTCCGCATTCGCACTCCCAGATATTTAGCGGAGTGCCCCAGTAACGGTTACGAGAAACAGCCCAGTCCTGAATATTTTCCAGCCAGTTACCGAAACGACCCTCTCCAATGGACTCGGGAATCCAATTGATAGTCTTGTTGTTGCGCACCAAATCATCACGCANTGCCGTCATTTTAATGAACCATGATTCTCTCGNATAATAAATAAGAGGAGTGTCACAGCGCCAGCAGAAGGGATAATCATGCTCGAATTTAGGCGCCGCAAACAGCTTTCCTTCTTTATCTAAGTCCTTTAAAATTTCAGGGTCGGCGTCCTTTACAAATTTTCCGGCATAGGGAGTGTCCTCAGTCATCTCACCCTTGCCGTCCACAAACTGTACAAAGGGCAGGTCATATTTTCTACCCACCCGAGCATCGTCCTCACCAAATGCCGGAGCAGTATGAACGATACCCGTACCGTCCGTCATAGTGACATAGCTGTCACAGGTCACAAAATGACCTTTCTTTTTCTGCTTTGCCGCAGCCTCGCCCGCACATACAAAGAGAGGTTCATATTCCTTGTATTCCAAATCCTTACCGGAATAGGTTTCCACTACCTCATAAGCAGACTTGCCCTCCTCGGAAAGCTCTCCGAGAACCTTATCCAGAAGCGCCTGTGCCATATAATAGGTATAACCGTCAGCTGCCTTTACTTTCACATAGGTCTCGTCGGGATTTACACAAAGCGCCACATTGGAGGGCAGTGTCCAAGGGGTTGTGGTCCATGCTAAGAAATAAGCGTCCTCTCCCACTACCTTAAAGCGCACTACGGCAGAACGCTCCTTAACTGCCCTGTAGCCCTGTGCCACCTCATGGCTGGACAGAGGCGTACCGCAGCGGGGGCAGTAGGGCACAATCTTAAAGCCCTTGTACAATAAACCTTTATCCCAGATTGTCTTAAGCGCCCACCATTCGGACTCGATAAAGTTATCGTCATAGGTGACATAAGGGTTATCCATATCCGCCCAAAAGCCTACTGTGCCGGAGAAATCCTCCCACATCCCCTTATACTTCCAAACACTTTCCTTACACTTGGAGATAAAAGGGTCAAGACCGTATTCCTCAATCTGTTCCTTACCGTCCAAGCCCAAAAGCTTCTCAACCTCCAGCTCAACCGGAAGTCCATGGGTATCCCAGCCTGCCTTGCGGGGAACCATATAACCCTTCATGGTGCGGTATCTGGGAATCATATCCTTGATGGTACGAGTCTCCACATGACCGATGTGGGGCTTGCCGTTAGCAGTGGGCGGTCCGTCATAAAAAGTATAGGTTTCTCCTTCCTTGCGGTGCTCCATGCTCTTCTTAAAAATGTCATTGTCCTTCCAGAACCGCTCTACTGCTTTTTCACGTTCTACAAAGTTTAAGTTGGTGTCTACTTGCTTGTACATTGCATTCTTCCTTTCCTGATTTTATTCTATGGCTTGTTAAGCTTGTTAGGTCGTGGGGGTCTGACTGAGCCGACCTGAAATGCAGGGCATTTGCGGTTCGCGTCTTTAGTCAAGGTGAT
>WFLY01000310.1 GCA_009177215.1 Bacillota bacterium | reverse complement strand
CTTGAAATTCTCCACAGACATGATATAAAGCTGATACTTATGCGCTGTGCCGGTTTTAATAATGTGGATATGGATAAAGCGCGAGAATACGACATGCGCGTTATGCGCGTACCCGGCTATTCGCCGGAAGCTGTAGCGGAACATGCCATAGCTTTAGCGCTCGCCTGCAACCGCCGCCTCTACAAAGCATACAACAAGGTTCGTGAAAACGATTTCAGTTTAAGCGGTCTTATGGGATCTAATTTCTATGGGAAAACAGCTGGCATAGTGGGCACAGGCAAAATCGGCGCCGCCATGTGCCACATCTGTCACGGATTCGGAATGAAGGTCATTGCTTATGATGTGTATCAAAATGAAGCGTTAAAGGATTTTGTAGAATATGTGTCTTTGGAGCAATTGTTGGCAGACAGTGACTTAATCTCCCTGCATTGCCCCCTTATGGACTCCACCTATCACATCATCCAACTGGATACTATCAAACAGATGAAGGACGGCGTAATACTGGTAAATACCTCCCGAGGCGCTCTGGTAAAAACCGCAGACTTAATCGAGGGAATCCGCATGCACAAATTTGCAGGCGTAGGCCTGGATGTGTATGAAGAGGAGACCAAAAATGTGTTTGAGGACCGTTCCGACGAAATTCTGGAGCACTCCACTACCGCAAGGCTCCTCTCCTTCCCCAACGTAATGATTACCTCTCACCAAGGTTTCTTTACCAGAGAGGCATTGCAGGCGATTGCCGAAACCACCCTGCAAAATGCCATGGACTATCTTGACGGTAAAGAAAGCCCCAATGATGTAAAATAGGAATTTACTTCTGCACAATATTCTGTATCCAAACGCCCTTCTTTACCAAAATAAAGCCGATAACACACTTGATCAAATCAATTAGCTGGCAAAAGAGATACAACGGGATAATATGCAGCCCGGTAAACCGGCTGAGCACAAAGGCAAGCGGAATGCTGGCACACCACATAAACACACTGTCAAACAAAAAAGTAACGATAGTCTTGCCGCCGGAGCGAAGAGTAAAATATGTGGCATGCATAAACGCAAAAATAGGCATACATGCCGCCGCAATACGGATAAACCATGTGGCAAGCCCCTTCACTGCGTCCGTAGTATTATAGAGCATAGGAAACAACGGCGCCAGAATGATCAGCACCAGACCGATACCCACACAGCTCATCACTGAAAAGGCTATCAGCTTGGTATCCGTATCCTTCGCCTCCTCCATTTTACCGGCTCCCAAAAGCTGCCCCACCAAAATGGAGATGGCACTTCCCATTGCGATAAACACTACGTTAAATAAGTTGGAAATGGTAGAGGAAATATTCAGCGCCGCCACTGCGTCCAATCCCCGTACCGAATAACATTGCATCAAGGTTGCCATGCCTGCCGCCCAAAGGATTTCATTTATCATAAGAGGCGTTCCCTTCATCACGATATTTCCCGCCAAGTGGGGCGGAATGCGAAGCTCCCTGTATGCACNCACAATAAAAGGCATACGCTCTTTGTGNGTATGCGTCCATATCACCACAACCGCCGCCTGAACATAGCGGGAAATCACCGTTGCAAGAGCCGCTCCCACCACTCCCAGCTTCGGGAATCCCAAATTACCGAAAATCAACAGATAATTTAAAACCAGATTTACCAATACCGCTATAATACCTGCCTTCATGGGAACCATAGTCTCCCCGCACTCCCGCAGAGTGCTGGTGTAAATCTGTTCCACTCCAAAGGGCAGCAGCCCAAACAGCATCACCAGAAGATATTCTTTACCATATCCTAACGCCGCAAATAATGCCTGCTCATTGCCCTCCCCATGAAGATACATAAGAATCAGATTTTCCCCAAAGAAGAATAGAGTCAAAATACCTATAAGCACAATTACTGCACAAATATACAGCTTAAAGCGAAAGGTATGGCGCACCCCCTTATGATCCCCGCAGCCGTAATATTGGGCGCCAAAAATACCGGCGCCGGAGATTGCTCCGAAAATCGCCAGATTAAATACTAAGAGGAGCTGATTGACAATGGCAATGCCAGACATTTGCTCCGTTCCCACACGCCCCACCATAATATTGTCAAGCAGGCCCACAAAATTTGTAATGCCGTTCTGAATCATAATAGGCACCGCCACAGACAATGCCAGCCTGTAAAATGCCTTATCTCCGATTAATTTTTTCCTTATGTTCATAATCATTTCCACTCCTATATTATCCGCGACTTCACTCATTCCACCCCGCGAAGCTCCACTCTGTCAATATAATTTCCGGCTAAAGCCGCGGCATGTCTCATTTCCTTCCGGGAAAAAGCCGAAAAACCTTTTTCCATCACATTACCGCTGTCCTGAAACTCCTGTAAAAAATATGCCCTGCCGCCTGCAAGCCACTTCCCGATGTTCTCAAACTCTTCAATACTATGTATTCCTTTTACCATGGTAGTTCGAAATTCGTATGTAATACCGCTGCTTTTCAGTATGGCAATGCTCTCCTCAATCCGGGATATATCCATGTTCCGTACGCCTGCCGCCGCGCCGTAATTTTCTTTGGAAGCCTTCACGTCCATTGCCACATAATCCAAAAGCCCTTCCTCCAACAGCTCCCACAGCACCTGCGGATTATAGCCGTTGGTATCCAGCTTTACCAAATAACCCAACACTTTTATCTCATGGATAAATTCCGGTAAATCCCTTTGCAGGGTGGGTTCTCCTCCCGTAATGCACACTCCCTCCAGAATTGCCCGCCGCTTCTTAAGGAAGTCCAAAACCTCATCCTTGGGTATCACGCCTTGTCGCTCCGGTTCCAGCACCAGATTTCCGTTATGACAAAAAGGACAACGGAAATTGCAGCCTCCTGTAAACACAGTGGCTGCTACATGTTCCGGATAATCCAATAAGGTTGTCTTGTTAAAGCCATGTATCCGCATCCCGTAACCCACGCCCTTTCTTCTGTAAAAACTTCATCACAAAATCACCGTCAAGATTTTTGCAGCGTACTTATAGAATATCCTCTAACAGCAGATTTTGCAACATAAAAAACTGTTAATTATCCCTTTACCGCTCCTGCCACTACTCCCTCAATAATATATTTCTGGCAGGCAAGGTAGAAAACTATAATGGGAATCACGGACAATACCAAAAGCGCCATCATCGCCCCCATATCCTTGGAACCGTAGGAACCAATCAGGTATTGCACGGCTACCGGTATGGTTTTGTAGGGCGTGCTGAGTCCGATTACCAGATAGGGCAAAAGATAATCGTTCCAAATCCACATGGCGTTTAAGATAGACACCGTGATTGCCGTGGGCTTTAAAATAGGCATTACCACCCTAAAAAAAGTCTGCATCGGATTACAGCCGTCTATCATTGCCGCCTCCTCGATTTCAAGGGGAATACTTTTCACAAACCCGCAGAACATAAACACCGCCAGCCCGGCGCCAAAGCCCAGATAAAGCAGCACCATGCCCGGCGGGTTGTTCAGCTTGCAAATATTGGCAAGCTTGGACATGGTAAACATTACCATCTGAAAAGGTACAATCATGGAAAACACAAACATATAGTACAGTGCGTTTGTAAGCCCACTGTTTACCCTTGTCAGATAGTATGCCGTCATAGAGGTAAACAGTAAAATCGCCAGTACCGAAAATACCGTAATGAAAGCCGACCAGCCAAAAGCAGAAAAGAAATTTGTTTTTTCCACACCGTTAATATAATTTTCAAGTCCTGCAAAGGTATCGCCTGTAGGCAGGGCAAAAGGCGCATTGCTGATATATAGCTTACCCTTCAAGGAGTTCATAAACACAAAGAGAATTGGCGCTAAAAATGCTGCCACCAATATACACAATATGAAAAATAAAATTCCGTTCCAAGCTGTTTTTTTATTC
>WFLY01000290.1 GCA_009177215.1 Bacillota bacterium | reverse complement strand
TCATTCATCTATCTTTTCATCTTCTTTCTTTTTCTGTACATACATTTGCAATACCCTGTCAACTGATATTCCTTTCTTACGACTCATCTCAAGTATTTCTTCATAAAAAGCTTGTTCATTATCATAGATTTCAGATCTCTCGTTCCAATCCTTATCTAATAAATGCGTAGGCTTATTAAAGAAATCAAATCGAAACATATTGTTTTTTAATTGTTCCATCTCATACAGCATCTGCTTTAAGCAGTCTGAACCTGTTCCGGAAATCCTAAGCCATATTTTAGCTCTGGTAAATGCCGTAAACACCTTGTTTCTCATAGTTCTTGAATCTTTTTTATTTTCAAAGACATCACAACCGATAACAAATACCATTGCAGCTTCATTACCCTTAGCCTTAAAGATACTTGAAAGCGTCACTTTTCCTTCTCTATAAAATCCCTTAATATATGCTCTGTCCATTACATTATATGTGTCAATGGATTTAATGCCCAACCTTTGCTCCAACCCGTTAAAATAATTAAAAGCATTGGATTCATCTAAGCAAATTACTGCTATATCCTCTGGCAACAGCTTATCAATTAAAATTGCCTTTTCTATTTCGTTTGATATCCAATTCAACTCACTTGAAAAATCAGGTGCTTGATATATCCTAACGCAATCCTTTATTCTACTTTCATCAATAACTAATGGTGACGCTTTCTCTTTTCTTTCAATAATAACTCTCTCTTCTTTACTACAGTCTCCTTCTATAACTGTAAATCCCAAATCCTCCCAATGTTTATTATCTTCGAGAGATTGTATTAACTTATCATTATAAATTCCAAATCCGAGAGAAACCGCTACCAATAAAATTTTCTTTACATTTCTATAACTTTTATGCAAAACAATATCATTTCTCATTCGAGGATATTTCTTTTGTTCTTCTACTAAATCTATCCCCTTAGAATCATATTTATTCGCAAATGTTTCTTTAGGATTCTGTAATATAACATCAAAGATATTCTGAACTTCATCATAGCACCAAATTAAATGATCATTTTTAACAATTGACCTACATAATTGATAAAAAGAAACATCAAAATCTTGTGCCTCATCAATTAATACATAATCATACATTTTGTTCGCATTATATTGTGTTACGTCTACAAATCTTTCACAAATATATTTAAACGCATTTCCATGCCGCTTAGCTTCTTCAAAAGCTATCGGAGAAATTCCATTATTTCTACACGCATTATAATATACTCCGGGAACTTGTCTTCCTCCCCAAGCATGCATTACTTTTACTTTGTTCTCAAAATCAGGAAGCTGCCCATCCGTCATTTTCATAAAGAATCTGGTAATCAGCTGAATAATATAATCGTATAAGCTTTTAGTATAAAATGTATATAAAATAACGGCTTCTGGATATATCATATGCAAATTAGCAGCCTTCAAGCAAAGGATAATCGTTTTTCCAGACCCTGCCAACCCTCTTATTCGTTGCGGTCCATTCAACAATGTTAATGCGGACAGCCTTTGTTCATCATCGAATCGGGCAATCTGTGTTTCTATATCTTTAAGCAATTGTGCTTTTGTGTTTTTATCTTCTTCGTCTAAAATTCGTTCTTTAGGCTTTATCATTGCCGTTGCTTGCTCTAAACTTGCGATAGCCTCTTCTAGAACTTCTTCTTCACACTCTTCGTCCATGGAATCAATATATTCTAAAATATTCGATGTTGAATGCAAAATATTTTGTTCATTTAAGTCTGTTGACAGATTAGGACAATATCCCAAAGTTGTAACAGTAATTTTCAAACTACGTGCATTCTTCTTCAAATTTCTGTTTTTCATTAATGATGTATAAATATAATTATCAATTATCTCTATCTTCTCTTTAAATGCATCTAATTCCGATTCTCGAAGCACTTGCATGGTATCAACTACAATAACAACTATACCCATGGATTTTGAAGCAATAAGGACATCCGGAACAATAACTTTTTTATCCAACTCCTTAATTGAAGGAAATTTATACAATATTTGTCCATCCAGTTCCCGATATTTTTCACTTAGTTTTTCAATCAAATTTACCGTTTCAGTTTCATTTGTATACTCATCTGAAAAATAATGTATTCTCACTACCTTACCTCCCATTATATTGTTATGATTTATTCCACTTATCATCAATTCTGTTCAGTACCAGATAACTCTCCACTTGTTTATTGCCCCTGTGGATAACTTTTACTTGTGTGCCACAAAGAAAAATCTTCGGAATTTCAAAATCACCTCGCCGCTTGCGGTAAAGGGATAGGCATCCCTTATTTTGGTTAAGATATCATTCTCAAATTCCGCTTTCTGTTTCTCATCCAACACATCTAAATATGGATGGAGACGTGTACCGCGTACCCATTCAATTAGGTATTCATGGGATGGCATTGCATGATAATACACTGTTTCCCATACTTCACAACTGTTTGAACAGGAAGACAGGATATCANAATACTCTTGAGGAAAAAGCGTATNGTTTTTNTCAAAACAGACGTTNTCAAAATTCCATTTGGAATTCGCCGCCACCTCTTTGATGATACCCGCAATCTCTCACACGGTTTGCAAGATCGATCGCCGGCTGCGTGCGTTGTTTTTTAAATAATAAATACTTTTCAGGATTCCAGTCAGACATTATATGTAGCCTTCTTGACAATATATTTTGTGCTATTTTCATCGCTTTGACGCATACGGCAGACATGATATGGCATTAAACCTAATCCAATTCGCTTCGCAATAAAATATCTTTCTTACCTTCTTGCAGCATGCCTTTATACACGTTGATATCGTTTTTGTGCTCTTCATTAATTAATTTACAGTTACCATATCAGTTCTCCATTCCCTGCGATGGGAAGTTTTATTGTAGCAAGTATATTAAATAACCTTTTAGCAACTATAATTTCAAATTCATTTTAAGCCATTTTGCTTATGAATTCAAGACGGCACTCATATTTTCCTTATTGTCAATCTGCATAATCAATTCGTGATAAACCTATTTAATACTCTCGTTGCAGTAATCTATATTGACATGGGAACGGTCAGCGTCAACATTCGCCGCTTATGGCGAGCCTTTGTTACTTTCTGCGAAAGTAATGCAAACGCACTTATTGAGTCCAAAAGCACATTTACTAAAATCTTATCTTACAATTGCATATCCTCAATACTTGTATGCCAAAAAACAGAATAACCGTCATTGCAAACCAAACAAAAATCAGTCCTGCCGTCTTCATTCCACTATCCTTTTCTTATTATTCCTATTAGTAAATTTTGTTATTTTTTGACAAAAATTGCGGGGATACTCTATTCAAGGTATCCCCGACATCACAAATAATAGTATGTTCTTCTCACTGCCACAGACATTAACTATCAATTTACATTAGCCCTGTGTTTCCCTGCTATTGATTTCCTCGTCATATTCCGCTCTGGTAATGTTCCCGTCAAGATACATCCGTTTTACTCCGATTCCGTGTAAGTAGAGAGATTTATTGTAGATACCTCATTTTCCTGTTCCTGCTCGTTTTCTCCCGTTTCCTTCTGTATCACGATGCCATCTGTTGTGTCTTCGTTTACCAGTTTGCTGCACTTTTCGAAACTTGCCGCTTTTCCTGCCTCACTGATGGAAAGAGTATCTCCTTGCGGTGAAACTGCGTCATATGATGCCTGCTGCTTTTCTGTATTATGCTACGTCTTCATTTCTTTCTGTTCTGCCACCCCTTCCGAGGCTTTCTTCTGTTGTTCAGATGCGCCGATGTTGACGCTTTGATCCATATCTTCTGCCGTTCCCATACTTCCAACTATCATTTCCATATCAATCCGCTCCTTTCCATTAAAAGACATTCTGCAAATGTCACTATAAACAAAATATCAACTCTTCCTTAAAATTCCCTGAAAATATCTGCTGATTTCCTCATTCATTCAGCACGATCCCATGAACTGCCTCTATTAAATCCACCACATCGGAACGCTGCACAAATGAAACCGGTTCCCCGTTCACCACTGCAAGACATTCATTCCCATCATATCGGTACAGTTAGATTACAACCTCCGGGAAATTTTCGTTGTCCAGATATACTACCAGCCTGATCTTGGTGCTAGAATATAAATAGTACACAGAAGATTTTAAGAAGGATGCAGTAAGATACTGGAAGGAACATCAGCAGCTGGGCATTGCTAAATGTGCAAAGAATTCAGGCATTGGCAAAAGCTCTCTTTCCAGTCGGGGAAAATTATATGCTGAAAATGACGGAACGGTTCCCACCAGAGGAAGGGGAAAGGATATCGGAAAAGACAGTTGGAAATTACATGATGGTGCTGGGATATTACTTATATCTGGACCTATGAAGGCTTTGTGTATCTGACAAGCATTATGGATCTTTTCTCAAGGAAGATTATAGCGTGGGTACTCAGTGACACACTGGAAGCAAAACGGATAGTGGATGCAGCAGAAAAAGCAAAGACCGCAGGAAATGTGGAAAAACCAAAGATCATGCATACAGACAGGGGAATACAGTACGTCTGCAGGGAATACATAAAAGCCGCAGAAGGGATGTGGAGAAGCTCCTCAAAGAAAGCATTATCCATGGAACAATGCATGTANCGAGNCATTGTAGGTATCTGTCACCAGATAAATACGNAAAGAGGTATCTAAAGAAATTAAAAGATTTGGANAGGCAAGCAGGATAACATAACAGATGTTATAGAGAAAAGTTCACGTTCAACTTGTACTTTTTCTTGACACAGTACCATTATTATCTGAGAAACAACAAAACACAACAGTCCTATCAATTTGTTTTTCGGACATTAACATCCGACATAGACGAAAAAGTGCATGATATTATTAAGGACAATGGATGACCTTACATCAAAGAAGAATATCTGCTGCTAAAGAATATCAATGAAGGCAATAGGAAACATTCATTTTCACTTTTTGCCGAGGTAGTCAATAATGTATACAATCAAATGTATTTGCAATAAATCATCGCGGCGAAAAAGTTTCTATCCCCCACCACTTATCTTCAACCATGGGGGATAGAAATACTNGAGAAGGAANCNACTATCTTAAANGGTTCTGTNCATTTTCTGCCTTAAACAGAGAATCTCAATTTGNTNAGGTAAAGCTGATAATCGGCTCCTTAGGTNCTTNTNCTTTTTCCACACTGATTGCATGGAGAATCGGACCCTCACCCTTATAATCCTCCCAATACTCCTTCGTCACCGTAGCCGTCACCTTCACCCAGTCCTTTTGCTTTAAGGCGCCTGCCCCCGCAAATTCACAGGCATAGCCCAAAAAAGCCATATCATCGGCACAACAGGTCATCGCCATACGCCCGGGTACAAAATACCCCTCCGGAAAGCTCTCCGGCTTCAGTACCATTGCAACAAACTGCAGTCTTTTGCCGATATAACGCTCCAAATGATCCATGGAATCCAAATACCAGATTCCATAGCCCTCATTGTCAAGCACAATCACATCCTTGCTTAAATCGTAAGGCAAATCTTCCTCAAAAATTTCGTCAATCTCGCCGTTTGAACCCTCAAAAATCACATCTGCATTGGGATTGACCGCTTTAATATTCCTTTTATAAACATTCAGCTCCTCAATACCGTCACAGCGGTTAAAAATAATCATCTCGGACTTGCGGATCATCTCCGCCAAAAGCGAGCGCATATTGGTGTAATACATGGGAAAGGTGGTGGCGTCAATAGTGGTGATCTGCTGCTCCACCTTCCAATGCCAGGGAAGCTTCATATTCTTGGCATTCCACATACCGTTAAACTCCACAATAATCCTGTCCGGCTTATGCTTTTTCTCCAGTTCGATTAAATTCTGAGGATTAAAATCCTCTTCTGAATCCACAAGCTCAATTACTGCATTCACTTTTTCCAGAAGGGCAGCATCGTATTCCACTTCGCCCTCCTCGCAGAGAACAATCAGCGTTTTTCCCTTTATCCGGAAATAGGGCTGCTCCAAGGTAAAGGTGATAAATTCCGTTTTACCGCTTTNCANGAAACCATTGATCNCATATACGGGCTTCATACTTTTCCTCACTCCTACANANCGTCTTACTTTCCAAACAGCTCCTCCAGCTTATCCTCCGCAAGCTTAGCCCCGATAACACAGATTTTACCGGTTACTTCAGGCTTACCGCTTCTCACATCATGCTCATTTGGAACATAGTCGTAATAAATCCATGTGCCGTCCTTTGCGGGAACCATTCCCTTCGCACGCAAAATATCTCCGTATTCGCCGCTGTCAAGTGCCGTCAGTATCTTCTCAATTTCCTCACTGCTGTAGACATTGGGCGTCTCCATACCCCAGCTTGTGAAAATTTCATCCGCATGATGGTGATGATATTCGTGATCATGGCAGCCACAAGTACAGTTTTCATCATGCTCATGGTCGTGATGATGGTGCTCGTGGTCGTGTCCGCAACACTCTTCATCGTGGTTATGACGGTGCCCGTGCTCATGTCCGCAACACTCTTCGTTGTGTTCATGATGGTGGTGCTCATGTCCGCAGCAATCCTCATCGTGGTCATGATGATGCTCGTGTCCACAGCACTCTCCGTCATGGTCATGATGATGGTGATGTTCATGCTCCTCATGGACATGCTCCAGCATTTCCTTCATCATATCCTCCAGCTTATCGGCTCCCTCAATGGTCTCTAACACTGTCTTGCCATCCAGCTGAGCCAAAGGCGTGGTGATAATAGTCGCCTTGTCATTATGCTCACGAATCATCCGTACACATTCATTCGTTTTATCTTGGTTTACCTTATCGGTTCTACTGAGAATAATCGTACCTGCATAGGCTATCTGATTGATAAAGAATTCACCGAAATTCTTAATATACATTTTACATTTGGAGGCGTCCACAACCGCCACTGCACTGTTCACCTGAACATCCAAATCCTCAGCCACATCCTCCACTGCCTTCAGCACATCGGAAAGCTTTCCCACACCGGATGGCTCGATTAAAATACGCTCCGGCGCATAGGTGCTGATAACCTCCTTTAAGGAAGAGCCAAAATCACCTACCAGCGAACAGCAGATACAGCCGGAGTTCATCTCCTTAATCTCAATGCCCGCCTCTTTTAAAAAACCGCCGTCAATACCGATTTCTCCGAATTCATTCTCAATCAGCACGGTCTTGCTGCCGTCCAAGGCTTCCTTTAACAGCTTTTTTATTAAAGTAGTCTTGCCTGCCCCCAAAAAGCCTGATACTACATCAATCTTTGTCATCCTGCATCAATCCTTTCTTCCTAAAATACACATCTGGCACACTGTTGCCGCCGCAGTCAGCAACCCCGCCGCAAGTAACGGGGCATAAATTTTGTAACTCCGCACGCAGCGAGGTATGTGCCCCTAGCGGCTGTCGCCAAATATACATGCACGCACATGTTGCTGGCGGGAATCAAGTGGTCCGTTCACTGAACTCTATTCTCTACCATAATTACCGAATTGTCAATAATACGATTATTAAAGTTTTATCAAAACTTTGTCATTTAGACCTACATCTCATAAATCAAATACCTCTGTATCTGCAAACGGCTTTGGTTTAGAAAGCGGGATACTTGTCCGCAATTGTTGTACCCGTTCCCATTACTCTGCCTCAATAATGGCAGCATATCCGGTGAAAAGCAATGATACCGCTCCTTCCGGCTCCAGCTGCCTTTCCTCAACGATGACGGCAGCGATGGGCTTCAAGTCAAGACCGGAATGGCGTTGCAGAATTACCTCTTATATGTTATATGCTGGCTTTCAAAATATCTAACACCTCATCACGGGTCAGTATTTTATATCCGCCTTCCATGATGAAAGTTCCATCTGCGATACCTTCCAGCATATCCTCAGCAGCGCCCAAATCACGCAGATTCATTACAAGCCCCAGCTCCTTCATCCAGCTTTCCATACAGGCAAGCCCTTCCGCAGCAATCTGTTCATCTGTTTTACCATTTTGATCAACATCCCACACGTTCACTGCGAAGCGGCGGAACTTAGCAAGCCCAAAAGGACAAATATACCGATAGTAGGGCAAAGAAACCGCAGCCAGTGTCATACCATGCGTTGCATCAGTGTAGGCGCCTACGGACTGACCAAGCATATGAACCATCCAATCAGTGGTCTTGCCCTGTGCAATAAGGGTGTTGAGCGCCCATGTTGCCGTCCACATAATATTGGATCTTGCCTCATAATCCTCCGGATTCTGAATGGCAACACGGGAACTGTGAATGACCGATTTCATCAATGCCTCGCTGATATAATCGCTGGTATTGTCATCTTCGCCGGAAAAATACTGCTCACAAATATGATTAAAAATGTCATAAATACCTGCCACCATCTGACGTTTCGGCAGGGTAAAGGTAAATTTAGGATTCAAAATCGCAAATTTTGGCATCACATTATCTCCAAACACATGACCTATTTTCAACTTCTGTTCATGGTTTGTGATGACCGAACCGCCATTCATTTCACTTCCGGTTCCCGCCATAGTCAGCACACATCCGACGGGAACAATCGGACAAACAGGCTCCTCAAATCGGATATAATATTTCTCCCAGGGGTCTTCCTCACAGTGGACAGAAACAGACACTGCTTTTGCATAATCACAGCAGGAGCCACCACCCACTGCCAGCAGAAAATCCACCTGATTCTCTCTGGCAATTTTAACACCTTCCATCAGCTTCTCCACTGTGGGATTCGGCATAACACCGCCATCCTCTACAACCACTTTGTCATTAGCCTTAAGAAGAGCGATTACCTGATCATAAATACCATTTTTCTTGATAGAACCGCTGCCGTAAATCAATTGAACGGTCTTTCCATATTTGGGAAGTTCCTCATTAAGATAACGTAAAGAATCTTCCCCAAAATAAAGCTTTGTCGGGTTAGAATAAGCGAAATTTCCTAACATAATATTGTTCCTCCTTAATCCTGATAAACCTCTTTTGTCAGCCGAAATGCCGCCCGTGCCTTGGGCCAGCCTGTGTAAAATGCCACATGGGGCAAAATCTCTGCCATTTCTTCTTGAGTTACTCCTTTTTTCTTTGCTTCACCGATATGAAAAGCAAGAGAGCTGACCAGAACACCCCTTGCCATAAGCCGTCACCGTAACTACGCTTCTGTTCCTTGCTGACAGTTTATCTTCTCTTGACCACACTTCCCCGAACAACACATCATCGTTTAACTCGGCAAATTTAGGTGTAAAATCCCCATATCCAGCACTTCATTTACAAGACTTGGCGTATGAGAGGAAAGACCAATATGCCGCAACACACCCTGAGACTTCAATTCTTCTATATAGCAGATGATTCCTGCTTTCTCCACCATGCGCAGCTCCTCCGGCTCATCAATACAATGAATGAATCCAAAGTTGATATAATCGGTTTGCAGTGCTTCTAATTGCCAGTCAATGGAACGCTTAATAATATCCAAAATCTGTTGTCCAACTATAAGTTCCTGTTTCATAGTTTGCGCCAAAATGAAACTGAAAATGAACCTTATCCCGCATACCTGTCATAGCACGACCATAGGCAGCAAAACCTAATAATTTAGCCACCGTATTCATTCAGATATGATGTCATACTTTCATTGCCCGGAAATTAAAAAGGATGCCAATCCTCCAGATCAAACTCTGGTTGATTCGCATCCTGTACATTCCTGTCTTTCCTTAAACAGCTTATATGGCATCAACATAACGGGAATTTCCCTGTACATTATATGCTCCGGCAGCTGTATAACCATTGGTAGCATTCGCCTGCGTAGTCATATAATAATTTACCAATGATGCGTTGGTTGAAATAGAAGAACCATAGTCTTTGAAAAATTTCTGTACCTTGGACATATCTGATTTTTTAAATGTGTCCTCATCAATCTTCATTCTGCCCTTCTCATCCACACTGATTCCAAACTGTTTAAGTGCATCCGCATTGCGTGCCGTTTTTTCCCTGATTTGAGACAAATTTGCTAATACGCCGGAATTTGAACTAGATTCGGCTGCATCAAACATACTGTTGTAATTGCTTACAAAGCTCTTTGCCGTGGCAAGAATTTTGTCAATATCATATTCATCTGTCTCATTGCCGTCCTTATCTTTTACCTTTTCATATAATTTTTCAGATGCAAGCGCGCTGCTGTCTACCTTGAGGGAAGCTGCACCGGAACCTACCGTATTGTTTGTTCCCGTACTATCTGCAGTATTTGTACTGACCGCAGCACTTGCAAACTGAAGACGCGACGCAATCGTAGAACCATAGCTCATGATATTTTTGGTTGAAAACAATTCCTGCACTTTAGAGAGATCTGCTGCCTTCAGCTTAGCTTCATTAATCTCAAGCGTTCCATTTGCATTGACCGTGACGCCAATTTCCGAAAGATTATCAGCATTCGCAGCCGTGTTGCTCATCATATTTGCTACATATGCTGTTTTGCTTGTCAACGTGGAACCTTTTGCCGCACTCACAACATTATTATAATCCGACACATAAGTTTTCATTGCAGAAACAACCTTGTCTACTGCACTCTGACCATTTTCCGTGTTTGTATAAGTTTTATCATTCTGTAACGCTAAAACAGAATTCTTCAGGTTCGAAAGCCCCGTTGTCAGATTGGCATTTGCCTTTTGCACATCTTTGGAAACCTTCGGATTCTTCTTCTCTTCCAGAATTTTGTCAAGAATATTGCCTGAACTGCTTTTCGTGCTGGTAGCCGCTGTACCTGAATTCTGCCCCGTACCGTAATAAGCCTTCATAAGCTTGGCGTAGCTGCCGCTCTTAATGCTGGCATAATCTGAGAGAAAATTCAGATTTCCCATTCCGCCGCCGCTGGATGAAAGACCCTGAAACAGATAAGAATAATCCTGATTCATACCTACGTTAATACTGATACCCATTATCATCACTCCTTTGAATTAAAATATGGACTTCCATGTNCTTACGCCTNATNTATACNATATACCATCGCAATATCNCTTATAGTTATTANCAGTATAGCACACGCATTTNAGTATTNCAAGATGACTTGACAAAAAAATCCAAAACATTGTAACGAAATACTATGTCTTCGTTTCTTTCTTCATTCATTAAATAAGCAAGAATTCAGATCCTCTTTTACAGAAATCATAATAATAGATTTCTTTTCCGCTCAGATCATGTTCTTCAATAAAGGAAAAATCACCTTATGAAAACTCTTTTTTCAAATACTTGTACTGTATGGATAACATATGCTTGCAGAGCATATAAGCTGTATTCCCTTTCCTTCTATAAAACATTATAAAAACTCCCGCAAAAACGGAAGCTACAAATAGTTTTCAAATATTAACTTCTATCCAATCGATACATTTTCCAGAACCATTTCACAACACATCCATACGTTTGCCTAGTTTAATGATACGGTTTTCCGACATTGTCGCATCCCACATCAAATTGCTTCTTGCGGTATAATCTTCCGGATTGCCGCACACAGGCTCCGTATCACATTTTTCATCAGCGCCTCCACAATATCATCAGATACATTATCCTTATCCGGTCCGCTGAAATAATTCTCTATCATCCAATGCATTTCGCAGCCATTTCCCAGTCTGCAGCACTGCTGATAGAATTCGCCGGTCTGATAGATAATCCAACATGATATTTGAACCCGAATTTAGAGTATACTTCATCTATCAGCCTTATACTCCCTTTATCTCACCGGAAATCTGTTCTTCGTTCAAAAATATAGACAGTATCCTGTGTAAAACAGCGGACACGCATAAGCCCATACAATGTACCGGATTTTCGTTGCGGTACAAAGACCAAGTTCACTCACCCGGAGCGGAAGTTCACGATAAGAATGAGGCTGTATCCAATTATTCTATTATTAAAGAAGTCATCCCAAGGATTCCAAATATTGGAATCCTTGGTAATGATTGCTATTTTAATCTTTTGTTATTAATTAATACTTAAACCGGCACTTGCATATCCTGCAATTGTATTGATTAAAGTCAATCCACTTGCCGATGCTGAAAATACCAGCATCAGTCGGGTTTGAGCCGTTACCGGAATATTGAGTCCTGTAAGTGTACCGTTTAACAATGTTCCAACGGATAAAACTCCGGACAGTGATGGTGTCAGGCTAATCAGTGTTCCGGCAATCGGAGAGAATACATTGTTCGGCGTTGCGGATTGATATATCTGCGCATTTACTGTAACAGTGGAACCTATTAAGGAAAGTGCCACTGTTGTACTAAAGAATGCGCTGAACGAGGTAATGATACCGGCACGCGGAACCTGAAATGCAAAGTTAGAAAGCGTTCCGCTGGCATTTGTGATATCGATTGTGGAACCCAGCAGCGTAAGCCCCTGCGCACTGCTCCCAAAACCAACAAAGGCAGGAATCCCTGCAAGCCCTCCGGCGATTGTCGTCAAGGAAATAGGAAGCCCTGATGCAAACGGAATGATAGCTCCCGTGCCAGCAACGCCAGTTGAACCTGTAGCTCCTGTTGGACCTGTCGCTCCTGTTGCCCCTGTTGCTCCTGTTGCTCCTGTCGCTCCCGTTGGACCTGTCGCTCC
>WFLY01000226.1 GCA_009177215.1 Bacillota bacterium | reverse complement strand
TGGTTCTTGCCGTATTTCAGATTGGAGCGCATACACGCTATGGCGAAATCTTCATCACCACAATTCAGAGAGGAAATGAGGTAGCCTGTCCTCGGAACTATCTGCCCGTTTCCGTCCAGTGAGGGCTTCATGGTAAACTCGTCATGCTCAAAGGTTAGGTACTGCTCGGCAGCTCCATAGTCGGCGTTTTTAGAGCTGATATGTTTGAATGTTGCCAACGGCTTCACCTACTTTCTGCAAAACTTCAAACTTCAAGGCGGCAAGCTCCGCTATGGCGGCTCGCACCTCTTGGGAGAGGGCGTTATAGGGTGCGCCGTATTCGTTCAGACAGCGGGTAATCTGATTCAAGTTGCCGCCGATTTTTCCGTACTCGGCTGTGAGTTTTCCAACGGCAGAGAGCAGCTCGTCATTGACAGGGGAAACGGTGATGACCGGGCATATCCTTGACTTGGTAAGGGCTTGCCGGATAAACTCGGACTGGCTCATTTTGCAGAGGGTGACACGCTCGGAAAACTCGGAGTATTCTTCCTCAGTCAAGCATGTCTTGATTACCCGGCTGCGGTGGGGCGTGTTGTATCTTTTCATGGGCTTCAACTCCTTTCAGATTACGACGGACATTTCCTGTGAAAAACACAAGTACCGTCCGGGGATTTTTTTCAAGCGGCGCAAGCCGCAAAAGGCGGGTTTGGGGTGGCAACCCCAACAAGATTCCCACGGGGCAAAATGAGCGGTTAGCGAAATTTGGCACCGTGGTAGAATCTTGCTCTAAAAAAGTAGCGGCTTCCTCTGTGTGGGATTCCGCTGATACCCTTGACGGGCAGGGCGGGGATTCTGCCAACTTATGCGGCGGTATTTCTCCCTCTGATACCTACAAAACCGCACAAGGCAGAATTGACGGAGATTTTCGGAAATTTCTTCATTTTCCTTTCATTCCCCACACCACAGGAAATTTGAAAACTACCAAAAATGGGCGCAAAAAAACAGGAAACCTTTTCTTGATTTCCTGTTTCGGTGTAGCCCTGTCGTGGGCTATGGTTATTCAATTTTCATGTAACTACAGTTTGACAAACTTGAATTCTGATAAGACACTTTTTATAGCATTTATTAACTGTTATATCTTATCTTCAAAAAGTCCGCAAACCCTTCAAAATGCTAAATTTATAGCAAGTGAGTTTGCCCTTAGATTTTCCCTTGTGTTATATCCTTTTCCCAAACAATCCAACGGATTGTTTTTATTACTGAATTCTCATAAGGGCAAAAATAAGGGAAAGAAAAACCTATAACAAATTATAACACAATATGAACAGGGCAGGGGGAACTGATTGAAATGCATTCATAATATTTAAGAGAAAGGACAAATAATATGAATATCATATATGCAAAATATAATATACACCACAATAGCATAGACATAACGACTACAGCAGGGTATCTTCTTAGGATTGATTGTTGGAAAGCAGAAAAAGACTTAAAGACCACTCCTGGATCGGAATGTGCATTAAATGCGCTTGCTATTGATGAACCGCTTGAATACGCAAGGTTGTATCTTGAGGGAAATATGCAGATGTGGGTGGACTCAGAAGATTTTTTAGAATTATGGNAATACCTGNAGAGAGNCGGTTCAGTTCGTGCCTCTCTTTATTTTTGAATTATATTTTTTGCATTCTGATTCTAATTTAGGGAAATTCAGACAACGGTTTCTACCTGTAAATGACTCATTGGAGATGTACTTTTTATACAAGACATGATGAGGGGATAGACCACCGTTCTTATGGACTGTAGGGAGTTGATATTTTGCCGACAAAACATTTAGGAACTGCGGCATCCCAGATAGAAAAACGGATAGGTGAGAAACCAACAGGCATATCAAAATCGTTAATAAAATGATTCGTTTCTGTAATAAAGAGATTGCAAAGTTAAAAGAAGAAGCAAAGCAGTTGGCACAAAGTGTTAACGAAAAAGTCATCAAAGTTGCAAGAAATCTGGAACAATCGTAAAAAGAAAAATAAGAAAAGATAAAGAGTTAATGCAAGCTAATAAAGCAAAGTTTGGAAATATCTAGTGCGAATTATAAGAAAACNCAATTTGTACTGTTTTTGTTAATCTNTTGATANAGAACTATGAAAAGTAAAACGANTATAAGGAAGTTGGTGATAATTTTCCAATATTTAAGTATTCAGAATTTTTAGCAACCCATGGTTGCAAAAATTCCAATCAAACTTGGTAGACGGAAATAAATTGCTTTANTATAATTAAGAAAAATATNTGGAGGAGAAAAAATGGGATTAGGCAGCAGGATTCAAAAACTTAGAATTAACAATGGGTTGACACAGGAGCAGTTAGCAGAAATGCTTTCTAGATCAAGGCAGTCTGTTTCAAAATGGGAGATGGATCAGGCACTTCCGGAAATTGATAAGGTCATTATGATGAGCAAATTGTTTTCGGTGAGGACCTATGAAATGTTACTGGAAGATGAAGAAATAAATAATC
>WFLY01000248.1 GCA_009177215.1 Bacillota bacterium | reverse complement strand
CGGCTTCGATGAGACAATAGATATGCTGCGAAGCGCCAAGCGTGACGGTAAACAGTGGCTTGCCCAGCTGGAGGAGCAGGACAGGGAGCGTACGGGAATCAAGAACCTGAGGATTAAATACAACAAGGTTTTCGGCTATTATTTTGAGGTTACAAATTCGTATAAAGACTTGGTTCCTGAGGATTATATGCGCAAACAGACTCTTGCCAATGCAGAGCGTTATACTACACCGCGCTTAAAAGAACTGGAGGATACTATTTTAAATGCCGAGGACAAGCTTCAGACCTTGGAATATGATTTGTTCTGTAAAATCCGTGATTCCATCGCCATGGAAATTGAGCGTATTCAGAGAACGGCAAAGGCGGTGGCAAGGCTGGATGTTTACTGCTCTTTGGCTTTAGTGGCCGAGAGGAATCATTATGTAAGGCCTAAACTGAACGAGAAGGGTATTATCAACATTAAGGATGGCAGGCATCCGGTGGTGGAACAGATGATCACCAACGATTTGTTTATTGCCAACGATACCTATTTGGACAATGGAAAGAGCTGTATCAGCGTGATCACCGGTCCCAATATGGCGGGCAAATCTACCTACATGCGCCAGTCCGCATTGATTGTACTGATGGCTCAGATCGGAAGCTTTGTGCCGGCAAAAAGTGCGAATATCGGCATTGTGGACAGAATCTTTACCAGAGTGGGAGCCTCGGACGATTTGGCAAGCGGGCAGTCCACTTTTATGGTGGAGATGAACGAGGTGGCAAATATTTTGCGGAACGCTACCTCCGACAGCCTTTTGATTTTGGATGAAATCGGGAGGGGAACCTCCACCTTTGACGGACTCAGCATTGCGTGGGCGGTGATAGAGCATATCAGCAACAGGAAGCTTTTGGGGGCAAAGACCCTGTTTGCCACTCACTACCATGAGCTGACAGAGCTTGAAGGCAAGATGAACAACGTGAACAATTATTGTATCGCCGTAAAGGAATGCGGAGACGATATCGTGTTTTTAAGAAAAATTATTAAGGGCGGCGCGGACAGAAGCTACGGTATTCAGGTGGCAAAGCTTGCGGGCGTGCCGGATCTGGTAATCGACCGTGCCAAGGAAATTGCAGAACAGCTTAGCGATAATGATATCACCCAGAAAGTACAGAATATTGCAGTGGATACCCGAGGGGAAGGTAAAGGTAAAAAACAGCCTACANTAGNTGAGGTAGATATGGCACAAATGTCACTTTTTGACACGGTAACGGATGAAGATATCTTAAAGGAGCTTATGGAGGTTGAGGTCACAACCTTAACTCCATTGGATGCTTTAAATACCTTGTACCGCCTGCAGAATAAGCTGAAAAACCGTTGGAAGGACTGAGCTGGAGACAGCTTAGGATGAAAAGTCACATTGTTGTGCCGATTTTTCACACACATATTTGTGCCGGAGCGTCACAAATATGCTTGACGGCAACGCAAATTGTAGATTTGCGTTGCCCCGTCGCAAAAACGTTCCGGAATGGAGAGTAAAATGGCACAGATACATGTGTTGGATTCGGAAACAGTAGATAAGATTGCCGCAGGTGAGGTGGTGGAGCGACCCGCAAGTGTGGTGAAGGAGCTTGTGGAAAATGCCATAGATGCCGGAGCCTCCGCAATTACAGTGGAAGTAAAGGAAGGCGGGATTGAGTTTAGCCGTGTGACGGATAACGGTATGGGAATGGAAAGAGAACAGCTGCGCAAGGCATTTTTACGTCATGCCACCAGCAAAATAGAAAGTGCGGAGGATTTGAGCAGAGTGTCCAGTCTGGGGTTCAGGGGCGAGGCGCTTTCCAGTATTGCCGCAGTTTCTAAGGTGGAGGTAATCACTAAGCCTAAGAATAGCCTTACCGGAACCCGCATAGTGCTGGAGGGTGCGGTTGAGAAAAGCTTTGAAGAGATCGGTGCGCCTGAAGGAACCACATTTATCATGCGAAATTTGTTTTACAACACTCCGGTGCGCCGCAAATTTTTAAAGCAGCCCGCAACGGAAGGGGGATATATCACGGACCTGATGGAGCATCTGGCGCTTTCCAGACCGGATATTTCGTTTAAATTTCTCTTGGGAAACCAAACCCGCTTTCACACCTCGGGGAACGGGGATTTGAAGGAAGTCATTTATCGTATCTACGGCAGGGAGATTGCAGCCTCCGTAATACCTGTTCAGACGGAAAACGGAGGCATTAAAATAGAAGGCTATCTAGGGAAGCCCATGCTTGTGCGTTCTAACCGTAATTTTGAAATTTACTATATCAATGGGCGTTTTATTAAAAGCAATGTAGTTGCAAGGGCAATTGAGGAAGGTTATAAGGAATATCTGATGCAGCATAAATTTCCCTTATGCGTACTGCACATTACCATGGATACAGAGCGGGTGGACGTAAATGTACATCCGACCAAAATGGATGTGCGTTTCAGTGACGGCATGTGTGTGAGCAGCTTACTATCCTTGTCTGTCAGGAATGCGTTAAAACAGAGAGAGATGATTCCCGAAGCTGTTCTGGGTGAGGAAAAGGGTGCCCAAAAAAAGGAGCGGCAGCTTCGTCATGAAGCAGGTAAGGAGCATACGCCTGAACCGTTTGAACAGCACAGGAGCAGTCATTATCGGGTTGCAGAGCAGGTGAAATACCGCACAGAAGAAACCAAAATGCAGGATTTTATGCAGAATCCCGTTTGGAATAGGGTGTTAGGCAGTGAAAAGCAGAGAGAAATGACAGGTTTGCCCAGCAAAACATCAGAAAACTCCGGTTTACGACAGGAAGCGACAGTCAATAAGCGTGAACAGCCGGAGCAAGAGGAGGAGTTTTTTGTCGAAGCACCGGAGGATATTGCGTTGTCGGAGCAAAAGGGAACGCCTGCAGCGGCAGAAACATTGTCGCAGGAGTCTGTAAAGAATGCCGGAGGGCAGTCCAAACCGCAGAAGGATCGACAGAAAGAATTCATGCAGGAGCAGCCGGAAATCCCCACGCAGATGAATTTATTCCGGGAGAAAATGCTTACTGTTGAAAATCGGGTGAGATATCGGATCATCGGGCAGGTTTTTGACACCTATTGGCTGATTCAGTTTGAGGACAAGCTTTTTATGATTGATCAACATGCTGCCCATGAAAAGGTAAAGTACGAGCGTTTGATGAAACAGTACCGAGAAAAAAACGTGGCTTGTCAGATCCTGATGCCGCCTATTATTGTAAGTCTCAGCGGGCAGGAGGAGCAGGTGTTAAAGGAGTATCAGGAGATTTTTGTAAAGCTGGGCTTTGAGGTGGAGGTGTTCGGCGGCAGTGAATATGCCCTTAGGAGCGTGCCTGTGGACTTGTACGGCTGTAGCGAGCGGGAAATGTTTTTAGAGGTTTTGGACGAGCTTTCGGAGGGAATCAGCAGAAATAGCCCCAGAGTGGTGGAGGAGAAGATTGCCTCCATGTCCTGTAAGGCAGCGGTGAAGGGAAATAACTGTCTAAGCTTTGAGGAGGCGGAAAAGCTTATTGATGAACTGCTTACATTGGAAAACCCTTATAATTGTCCTCATGGCAGACCTACTATTATTACTATCAGCAAAGCAGAAATGGAAAAGAAATTCAAGAGGATTGTTTAGACAGGAATTTGAAAGTTCCGTTCAAGTATTGAATTGCTGCCGCTTTAACAGGCAAGGTATAAGTTTGAAAGTTCCTTTTTAATATTGAACCGATGCCCGCCGAAGCGGGCAGGGGTATAGGAATGAAAGAGATGTAAGGGAAAGTAACGGATATGACGGATGAAACAGCCAAAACAGAACAGGTAATTGAGAAGAAAAAGATAATTGAGACAGGGCAGACCATGGGATCGGCTGCCTCTGCCCGTTCCCCTATGATTGTTTTGACCGGGCCGACGGCGGTAGGCAAGACAAGGCTGTCCATTGAACTGGCAAAGCGGATAGGGGGAGAAATTATCTCTGCGGATTCCATGCAGGTCTATCGGCATATGGACATCGGTTCCGCCAAAATCACGAAGGAGCAGATGCAGGGAGTACCTCATCACCTGATTGACGTGCTGGAGCCTTGGGAGGAATTTAACGTTGTTGTATTCAAACAAAAATGTGAGGAATGTCTACGGGGGATTTATGAGCGTGGGCATATTCCCGTTTTGACGGGAGGAACAGGCTTTTACATTCAGGCGCTGCTCAAGAATATAGATTTTACGGAAAATGAAGAGGATACTTCTTATCGAAGAAAGCTGGAGGCGGTTGCCGGAGAGTACGGAGCGGAATATTTACACAATATGCTTGCTAAGGTGGATAAACCTTCGGCGCAGGCAATACATGCCAACAATATCAAACGTGTTATCAGGGCGCTTGAATACTATAAGCTTACAGGAGAGCGGATTTCAGACCATAATGAAAGAGAAAAGCAAAAAGAAAATGCTTACAATTCCTTCTATTTTGTGCTGAATGATAAGCGGGAGCTGTTGTATCGGCGTATTGATGAGAGAGTGGAGGAAATGCTTAAGGACGGGCTGGAACAAGAGGTGAGGTCCTTAAAAAGCATGGGCTGTCACAAGGGTATGGTGTCCATGCAGGGGCTTGGCTACAAGGAAATGCTTGCCTATTTGGAGGGGGAGATTTCCCTTGAGGAGGCAGTTTACCTNATAAAGCGCGATANCAGGCATTTTGCAAAGAGACAGCTTACATGGTTCCNCAGGNAGCNTGATGTGATTTGNATTGACAAGGATAAATTTATGTATGATGATAATAAGATATTAGAATACATGCTGGAAAAGCTAAGGAAAGAAAATAACAGTCAGACAGGAGTAAAATATATATGAGCGGAATAAAAAGTCTTTATGCTTCCATGGGTATCAGCGAACAGGTATATAACTATGGAAGCGAAGTTTTGGCGGGGTTAAAGAGGCGTTTTGACGCTATTGACGAGAGAGCCGAGTACAATCAGCTGAAGGTATTAAATGCAATGCAGGAAAATCAGGTCAGCGAGGCATGTCTTTTGGGAACCACGGGTTATGGCTATAATGATTTGGGGCGGGATACATTGGAGGCGGTCTATGCAAGGATATTCCATGCACAGGATGCGCTGGTGCGTCCTCAGATTACCTGCGGAACCCATGCCCTTGCCCTTGCGTTAATGAGCAATCTGCGTCCAGGGGATGAACTTCTTTCACCGGTGGGGAAACCCTACGATACCTTGGAGGAGGTAATCGGAATCCGCCCCACTAAAGGATCCCTGTCAGAATACGGAATCACCTACAAGCAGGTGGATTTGCTTCCCGACGGCGGTTTTGATTACGAGAATATCGAAAAGAGCATTCATGAGAAGACACGGCTCGTCACCATTCAGCGCTCTAAAGGATATCAGACAAGGCCAACACTTTCCGTGGAGCGAATCGGCGAGTTGGTTCGTTTTATAAAGGGAATCAAGCCGGACATTATTTGTATGGTGGACAATTGCTACGGAGAATTTGTGGAGACAATAGAACCCACAGACGTAGGAGCGGATATGGCGGTGGGGTCTCTCATTAAAAATCCGGGAGGCGGTCTCGCGCCCATCGGCGGCTATATTGTGGGTAAGAAGGAGTGCGTGGAAAATGCGGCTTACCGCCTGACCTCCCCGGGGCTTGGCAAGGAGGTGGGAGCCTCTCTCGGTGTATTGAGTAATTTTTATCAAGGGCTTTTTTTGGCGCCCACGGTGACGGCAGGGGCTTTAAAGGGCGCAATTTTCGCGGCGAATATTTATGAGAGGCTGGGCTTTTTGGTGGTGCCAAACAGCAGCGAGAGCAGACATGATATTATACAGGCAGTGACCTTCGGCACACCGGAGGGCGTGATAGCCTTTTGCGAGGGAATACAGGCGGCGGCTCCTGTGGACAGCCATGTGACGCCTCAGCCGTGGGATATGCCCGGATATGACGCAAAGGTTATTATGGCGGCGGGAGCCTTTGTGTCAGGCTCTTCCATTGAGCTGTCGGCTGACGGACCTATAAAGCCGCCCTATGCGGTATATTTTCAGGGCGGGCTTACATGGCAGCATGCAAAATTCGGTATTTTAAAATCCCTGCAGGCATTGAAGGACAAGGGAATTGTCACGGAGAAAATGCTTTCCGAAGCCCGGTGACAATGGAATAAGTAAAAAAATGTAGAAAATGCGCAAAATAAAATCCATGAATTTTATGTACAGGGTTAGATTTTTGTGGTAATATATAAAAGCGTATCAGGCTTCCCTTCACTCTGCGGGCAAAGTGATCGGAGGCAGATGAAATACGAAAGAAAGATGAGGAACAGCCGTGAAAAAAGTGAATTGGGTATTAGTAATTTTGGTACTGATTGGCTTTGTAATAGGCGGATTTATCGGCACCTATTTTGATGGCAGCTTTTTAAATTATGGACAGGCATTCGGGCTGAACACGCCGGTTGAACTTAATCTGGGGTTTATTGTTCTTACCTTCGGACTTAAGATTCATATCACCATAGCCAGCGTAATAGGTGTTATCATTTCTTTGGTAGTGTATCGTTTTATTCGATAAAGTTCTTTTTTGTGCGTCGGAGAAGGGAAAAGGAGACGTATGAAAAACGAGGAAAACTTATGTCCGGATATGCCCTATGAAAAGTTTCAGCGCTTTGGCGCGGAGAATCTGACGGAAGGCGAGCTGCTTGCAATTATATTGCGCACGGGAACAAAGGACAAAAGCGCGTTGGAGCTTGCAAATCAGGTGCTTTCCATGGCGAAATATCCCAGAGTAGGACTGCTCGGCCTTTATGAACTGACACTGGAGCAGCTTATGGAGATAAAGGGTATCGGAAGGGTAAAGGCAATCAAATTGAAATGTCTGACCGAGCTTTCCAAGCGGATTAGCAGTTCCGTGGCAAAACAGGGATTGTGTTTCACAAGCTCGGGAGCGGTTGCGGCGTATTTCATGGAAGGGTTAAGGCACAGGGAGACGGAATGTGTGATTTTAGTCTGTCTGGATGCCAAGGGTCAGCTTCTTAGTGAGAAAAGGTTGTCTGAGGGCAGTGTGAGAATGTCGCTTATTTCGCCCAGAGAAATTTTTCTTGAGGCATTGCAGTGCAAAGCGGTCAATATTCTGCTGGTACACAATCATCCCAGCGGAGACCCGACTCCCAGCGCTGCGGACAAGGAGCTGACCTTTCATGTCAAGGAGCTGGGAGAAAAGATGGATATCTTCCTGTTAGACCACATTATTATCGGTGATAACAGGTATACTAGCTTTAAAGAGGCGGCTTATATTTAAATTTTACCTACAGAAAGGGGTTGCTATATTGGCTAACAACGCATTCGGTATCGACCTCGGTACCAACAATATTAAAATTTATGACAGAAATGAAGATAATATTCTTGTAGAGAAGAATATGATTGCCATTGAAAACAAAAATACACTTTTTGCTTATGGTAACTCTGCTTTTGAAATGTATGAAAAGGCGCCCGGTAATATTCATATTACTTATCCATTGTCCAACGGTGTGATTGCGGATATTAAGAACATGGAGACGTTGGTGAGATATTTTGTCAGTGACTTACAGAAGGGCAATACCAAGCCGGCAGATTTCTATATTGCAGTACCTACCGATGTTACGGAGGTGGAGAAGAGAGCTTTTTACGATTTGATTAAGGATGCCAATGTAAAAGCGAAAAAAATCATGGTAGTGGAAAAAGCGGTTGCGGACGGGCTGGGCCTTGATATTGATGTCAAGAATTCTCAGGGTGTGCTGGTGGTGAATGTGGGCTATGAGACTACGGAAATTTCCATTTTATCTCTGGGTGGTATTGTTTTAAGCCGTTTGATTAAGGTAGGCGGAATGCGTTTTGACGAGGCAATCCGCGCTGCGGTCAGAAGAGAATTCAGCCTGATTATCGGTGGTAAGACTGCAGAGACGGTGAAAATTTCCCTCAAGGAATTAGAAGAGGAGGGAAAGGGCGCTATCGTCTATGGAAGGGATATAGTGACAGGTCTTCCTGTGGAGAGAGAAATTCCCACAAAGCTGGTGGACGAGTCCTTAGAGGAGCATTTTAATACGATTATTGATAATGTCAAGGTAATCTTGGAGAGAACGCCACCTGAGCTTGCGGCGGATATTTATCGTCATGGTATTTATTTGACGGGAGGAGCTTCCCAAGTCAGCCATCTTGCCGAAAAAATGGCTACGGGAACAGGGCTGAAGGTAAATGTGGCAGAACAGCCTCTTACCAGTGTCGCTGCGGGGCTTGCTAAAATTATTAAGGATAACAATTATAAAACTGTAGCTTATGCGATCGAAGGGATGAGTAAATGAGCCCAATCATAAAAAGAAAAGGGGAGAGGTTTACTTTGCCAAGTAAATATCTCCTCTTTATTTTAACTTTTTTATGCACTGCTTTAATGCTGATAACTTTTGGTACAAATGTATTCAACAAACCGCTAAACACTGTGCTGGGGTATATTATAATACCATTTGAGCAGGGTATCAGCAGTGCAGGCGGCTGGCTTTCCAACCGTTCCGAGGAGTTGGTGCAAATCAGAAGCCTTTTGGATGAAAACGCCACCCTCAAGGCACAGATTGCTGCTTTGACAGAGGAGAATACGCTGCTACAGCAGGACAAATACGAGCTGAACAAACTAAGGCAGCTTGTGGGTCTCAATGAGCAGTACGGAGAGTATCACAAGATAGGGGCGCGAATTATCAGCAGAGATTCCGGCAATTGGTATTCCAACTTTATTATTGATAAGGGAACGGACGACGGACTCAGCGAGGATATGAATGTGATAGCAGGCGGAGGGCTTGTAGGTCGGATTACCTCCGTTGGACCTAATTGGGCGAGAGTAACATCCATCATCTGTGATAACAGCAATGTGAGTGGTATGACTCTTGCCACAGAGGACAATTTGATGGTTTCAGGTAATCTGCAGCTGATGGCGGACGGTGTTATTACATTCAGTCAGCTGGTTGACAGCAATAACGCCGTATCAGAGGGAGATAAGGTGGTCACTTCAGATATCAGCGATAATTATCTGCCTAATATTTTGATTGGTTATATTCATACTATCAACAGGGATTCCAACAATCTTACAAAGTCGGGATATCTTACACCGGCGGTTGATTTTGAACATTTGGGCGAGGTGCTTGTTATCACGGATTTAAAGCAGCGGGTGCATGAGGATTAGCGGTTTGCTGTGGAAGCTTGCAGGTAGGGAAGGGGGCAGGGTTTTAATGCTTAGAAAATTTATTGTGACAATTCTTATACTTGTTTGCTTTGTCTTGCAGTGCAGCGTGTTTGGCGCATTTGCACCGGCAGGTATCGTTCCGAATCTTATGATTATACTGACCTCGGCATTTGGGTTTATGAGAGGGGAAAAGGAAGGGCTTATTATAGGATTTTGCTGTGGCTTTTTGAGTGATGTGTTTTTCGGGGATATATTAGGTTTTTATTCTTTGATTTTGATGTACATAGGTTTTTTAAACGGAAAATTCAGCCGTATATTCTATCCCGAGGACATTAAGCTTCCTATTGCCCTAATTACGGTAAGTGATTTGTCCTATGGTATTATCTGTTACATCATGCAGTTTTTGCTGAGGGGAAGATTGGATTTCCCGTACTATTTTACCAGAATCATTTTGCCGGAAGCTATCTATACCGTNATTGTAACTTTNTNTTTATANCNGATTGNCTTGAAGATNAACGAGCAGTTGGCAGNAAGAGAAAAAAGGAGAGCGCAGAAATTTGTTTGATGAAATAATAGACCGTATTGTAAATTTCATAACCAGCAGGCTTACCATTTTTACTCTTCTTTTCTGTGCGTTGGGCAGTATCTTGATTTATCGATGCTTCAATCTGCAGATTGTACACGGTGAGAAATATCTGGACGAATTTATGCTGCAGACGGAAAAGACGAGAAATATTGCCAGTACCAGAGGGAATATTTTTGACAGAAATGGCAATATCCTTGCCTATAACGAGCTTGCCTACTCTGTGAAGATAGAAGATGTNTTTGAATCCAACAATAAGAAAAACGCCAATATGAACGCCACTGTTTACAAGCTGATTAAAATGATTGAAAAGAATGGCGACAGTGTTATAACGGATTTTAAGATAATTATTGATGAGAATGGGGACTTTGCCTTCAGTGTGGAAGGTAATAGTCTTTTAAGATTTCTTGCAGATGTTTACGGATACAAAACGATTGATGAGTTGAAGGATGAAGAGAGAACGGTTACTGCGACGGAGCTTATGGAGCATTTAAGCCGTGCCAAGGGCA
This sequence comes from Bacillota bacterium, assembly GCA_009177215.1. Lineage (GTDB taxonomy): Bacteria > Bacillota > Clostridia > Lachnospirales > Lachnospiraceae > Acetatifactor. The sequence continues at coordinate 4,223 of WFLY01000248.1, read as the reverse complement.
CGGGCTTTGCCATCGGTGATTATGCCGAGGAGAATAACAGTAAAAGCGATTTTATNCCGGGGAAGGGATATACAAAGGAAGAGTGGCTGAAAATGGTGACGATTCGCTATGCCATGAACCTGACCTCGTTTCGTAAATACATAGGCACCACTGTGGCAACCAATGTCAGTGAAAAAACGGTTGCGGTGATTATGGAAAATGCCGACGAGCTGCCGGGAGTTTCTATTGTGGAGGATTTTGTCCGCCGTTATGTGGACAGCGAGTACTTTGCCCACGTGTTGGGGTATACCGGTAAGATTTCTTCGGAGGAGCTTACCGATTTGAATGCTCTGGTTGTAGAAAACGGCGGCGACGAGGACACTTACAACATTAATGATGTGGTAGGCAAGGGTGGTATCGAAGCCCATATGGAAACTATCCTTCAGGGAACGAAGGGAAGCGAAAAGGTAATTGTAGATAATACCGGTAAGGTAATGACTATATTAGAGCGTGTGGAGGCTCAGGCGGGAAGTGATGTGTATTTGACTATAGATAAGGATTTGACCATTGCCGTCTATCATATTTTGGAGCAGAGGCTTGCCGGTCTTTTGTCCGATAAGATTATTAATGCCAAGGAATATATTCCGGGGGTCAATTCGGGCAGCGCAGATATTAAGATACCTATATATGATGTGTATTTTGCGGTGATCAACAATAATGTGGTGGATATAAAGCACTTTTTGTCGGAGGAAGCCGGAGAAGAAGAAAAGAATGTTTATGCAAGCTATTTGGAGTATAAACAGTCTGTCTATGATAAGCTGAATTATGAGCTGGAGGAAGGGTACACTCCTTACAATAAGCTTTCCAAGGAATATCAGGTGTATCAAAGCAANATTGTTTCTTTACTCAAGGATAACGGTATTATTATGACGGAAGCCGTGGACGACGAGGATGCCACACAGATTGCCTGGGCAAAGGATGAGGTTATCAGCCTGTGTGAATATTTAAAATATTGCATTGCCGAGAACTGGATAGACGTAAGAAAACTTGAGCTGGATGACCAATATTCGGATTCCGGAGAAATTTACGCAAAGCTTATGGAATATATTATTGCCATGGTGGACAAGAATGCGGAATTCCAAAAGCGCTTTTATAAGTATATGCTGTTAAACGGTGTGATAAGCGGTAAACAGATTTGTATGATTTTGTGTGAACAGAATGCCATAGAAGTATCTATAGAGGACGAGGAAGCTCTTTATAGCGGAAAGCTCACGGCATACCAGTTTATGAAAAACCGTATTGATTATCTGGATATTACACCGGCACAGCTTGCTTTAGATCCATGTAATGCATCTGTAGTGATAACGGATGTGAATACGGGAGAAGTACTTGCCATGGTTTCTTATCCGGGCTATGACAACAACAAAATGGCAAATTCAGTGGATGCGCAATATTTTGTCCGGTTGAGGACTGACAAGGCGAACCCTCAGTTAAATTTTGCAACTCAGTATAAGGCGGCGCCGGGTTCTACCTTTAAAATGGTATCGGCAACGGCAGGACTTATGGAGGGTGTGATATCTCTGAATGAAAAAGTAAATTGTGTGGGAACCTTTACGGCAATAACCCCTTCGCCACGCTGCTGGAAAAGAACGGGTCATGGTAATGAGAATGTGGTTACTGCCATTCGTGATTCCTGCAACTACTTTTTTTATAATTTGGGCTATACCCTGTCCACCAGAACAGGAAGCTACAATGAAGAGACAGGTCTTGACACATTGCAGACTTATGCGGACATGTACGGTCTTACTGATAAATCCGGTGTGGAGATTAGTGAGTATACTCCTGATATATCTACTGGGGATCCTGTCCGTTCCGCAATCGGGCAGGGCAGCAACAGCTATACCACAGCAGGATTGGCTAGATATGTAACAACCGTTGCCAACAGCGGCGTCTGTTATAATCTGACACTTCTTGAAAGGGTGGCGGATTCCGAGGGCAATACACTGATAGATTATGAACCTGTAGTCCGCAATGTCATAGAGATGCCTTCCGAATACTGGAATGCAATTCATTCCGGTATGAGACAAGTGGTGCAGAACAAATCTTATTTTAGGGATTTATCGGTAAATGTTGCCGGCAAAACCGGTACGGCCGAGCAGACGTCATCAAGACCGAACCACGCGCTTTTTGTATGCTACGCTCCCTATGAGCAGCCGGAGATTGCGGTTGCAACCCGTATTCCTTTTGGCTATTCTTCCGATTACGCTGCACAGGCAACCAAAAACATTATTAAATATTATTATGGTCTTGCCGAGGAAGAAGATCTTATTACCGGAACGGCGGATGTACCGGACGGTGGTATTTCCAATGAAATGTAGGAGGATGTAAATGAAGGATGCTGTGTTAATTAAAAGTTTCCCAAACGGTATTATACTACACTTAAACGAAGAGGCGGAATTTGAAATAATCCTGGAGGAGCTTGCTTTCAAATTTTCTGAGGCAAGAAGCTTTTTCAAGACCGCAAGCATGGCGCTTTCCATTGAGGGGAAAGAGGTTACAGAGACTGAGGAAATCCGCATTCTGGAGGCAATTAAAAGAAACAGCGACGTTAATATCATGTGTATCGTAGGACATGATGAAGAGACAAACAAGAATTTCATCAAGGCACTGCAACACGTGGAAAAGCGTCTCACAAACGGCGATGAAGGACAGTTTTATAAAGGAACCCTGAAAAATAAAGAAGTTTTGGAGACGGAGAACAGTATTGTCATATTGGGCGACGTATATCCGGGAAGCGCCGTTATTTCCACCGGAAATATAATTGTGCTGGGAGGATTGTACGGCGAGGCGTATGCCGGTGGCAACGGCAATGGAAATGCCTATATTGTAGCGCTTGAAATGGAGCCGGAAAGATTAAAAATCGGCGATTTCAAATATAAACACAACACAAAACAGACAAAATGGGGAATACGCCCTAAAATACAGCCGAAAATTGCATATGTAAAGGACGAAAGAATGGTTTTGGAACCTCTTACAAAGGATTTACTGAGTTCCTTTTAAAGGCCTCAGCGACGACAAATTATATATACCGTCAAAACGGCGGTAAATGTCATGGAGGAAAGTATGGAAAATAACAATGTAATTGTCGTCACTTCAGGTAAAGGCGGTGTGGGTAAGACTACCACATCCGCAAACGTAGGCACAGGTCTGGCGAAGCTGGGCAAAAAGGTATGTCTTATTGATACGGACATCGGACTGCGCAATCTCGATGTAGTAATGGGATTGGAAAATCGCATAGTCTACAATCTGGTGGACGTGGTGGAGGGCAATTGCCGGGTGNAACAGNNNCTGATCAGAGACAAACGCCATCCTGGACTGTATTTGANGCCGTCGGCGCAGACCCNGGATAAGNCCGCGGTNTCGCCGGGACAAATGATAAAGGTGATTGAACATTTAAAGGAGCAGTTTGATTACATTATTTTGGATTGTCCGGCAGGAATTGAACAGGGCTTTCAAAATGCCATAGCCGGCGCAACCAGAGCATTGGTTGTGACAACGCCGGAGGTATCCGCAATCCGTGACGCCGACCGTATTATCGGACTTTTGGAGGCAAACGGATTTAAGCAGATGGATTTGATCATCAATCGTCTTCGGGCGGATATGGTAAAAAGAGGGGATATGATGTCAGCCTCCGATGTAGTGGATATTTTGGCGATTCCCTTGATCGGGGTGATTCCCGATGATGAAAATGTGGTAATTTCTACAAATCAGGGGGAACCGCTGGTGGGAAAGGATACCCCCGCAGGACAGGCATACGCTCATGTAGTTCAGAGAGTAGAGGGTAAGGAGGTTCCCTTTATGAACTTTGAAAGGGGGATATCCTTTTTTGCAAAAGTAACCGGCATTTTTCATAAAGCATAAGAAAGGAGCGGCGAAATGAAACATCTTTTTCGTAGGAAAAGCTCCTGTCAGGTTGCTAAGGATAGACTGAAAATTCTTCTGATATCCGATAGGGTGAACTGTTCGCCCGAAATGCTGGAGCTGATTAAATCAGATATTGCTAAAGTAATTTCAAAGTACATGAAAATAGATGCTGAAAATATGGATATTCAAATAAGCGCCAAAAAAGGCGGTGGAGGCAGAGGAAATAAGAATCCGATTTTGTATGCTAATATTCCTATTTTGGATATTCATAAACAGTAGCGGATACATAAGTCTGATAAGTGTAGAACCCATGAGCAGGA
>WFLY01000284.1 GCA_009177215.1 Bacillota bacterium | reverse complement strand
ATAAAGGGAAGTAACGGCGACAGCCACACGACTGTGGGGATTCCGTTATCCCGCAAAATTTCCAACACTTCAAATCGCCTTTTCGTGGTACAGACATTTGGCTCCAAAATTTAACATAACTCCTCGTCATAGGTTGTGAGCGTCATCTGTACTACGCATTTTGCCTTTTGATTGATGCTTTTTAACAACTCCAAATCCCGGAGAATCCTGTCGTACTTCGTCTGTATGGCAACACCAAAGCCATAATAATCTCCATTCCGCCAGCAACCTGCGAATTTGGGCGTCAGCACAATATTTGCAAAACAAACAAGTTCGTTTCTTCCGGGGCATTTCCTTCAGCCTTCTAAAATCCTGCCCAAAAATGATTTACAGCAGTTTACGTCTAAATTCCTCTCCGATACCGGGATATGTAACCATCAAGCCCAAAAATTATCGATTAAAAAAGTCTAAGTTGCTCATATTCCCTGTCATTTTCAGGAAATTGATGGAGATAATCAAACACCTTGTCCACCTTTGATACAATGCCAAACCTTTTGCATTCTGCATGAAAAAGTTTCATCAGGCTTCTATGATTATCACTTGTTATCTCATAAGCATAGCCGTACCTGTGGTGATATTGCTCCCGCAGNCCCGGGAAGTGCTTATCAAGTACCCCATANAAATATTCCCGATTGCCCTGTCTTAAGGTCATGCCCATTCCGANGCAAATAATTCCGNAAACCCTTGCCCGGATACAATNATCTAGAATACCCTCCACGTTTTCTTTTGTATCGTTAATAAAGGGAAGTAACGGCGACAGCCACACGACTGTGGGGATTCCGTTATCCCGCAAAATTTCCAACACTTCAAATCGCCTTTTCGTGGTACAGACATTTGGCTCCAAAATTTAACATAACTCCTCGTCATAGGTTGTGAGCGTCATCTGTACTACGCATTTTGCCTTTTGATTGATGCTTTTTAACAACTCCAAATCCCGGAGAATCCTGTCGTACTTCGTCTGTATGGCAACACCAAAGCCATAATAATCTATGATCTCCAGACATTTCCGTGTAAGCCCAAGCTCCGTTTCACAATGCATATAAGGGTCGCACATGGCTCCTGTACCAATCATACATTTCTTTCTCTTGGAGCGAAGCGCCGTCTCCAAATAAAAGGGGGCATTCTGTTTTACTTCAATATCTTCAAAATCATGAGTAAACCGGTAACATCTGCTCCGGCTGTCACAATAAATGCAGCCGTGAGTGCAGCCGCGATAAATATTCATGCCGTTACCAGCGGATAAAATACCCTTTGCATCAACAAAATGTATAATCCCCACCCCTTCCCGTGCCTACGCAGGGAACGCTCCTGCACGGCTGCCAAGTGTACAACCTTAAATTCACCACAATAGTATAACACAAAAATGAGCCGCCCGCCAATACCAGCGCGAGCCGCCCATTATATGCTATTTCTATTACTGATACAATTACAGAGTTCCCTGTGTGAAGAGACCTCTCACATGTTCCACTTCCTCCTCAGTAGCCTTCTGTGCAGGCACATAATAGGATTTTTCTCTGGCAATCTGATACAGCTCCTCCTGAGACTGCTCACAAGCGTTACGGAACTGCTTCAAGGTCTGCTTTAATTCCTTGTTTTCCGACTGTGCAATCATTTCCGCATAGCGGGTTAATTCACCGTTGATACCGTTCAAAGTATCTGCCACCATAATTTTTTCCTGCATAATTTACCTCTCATTCTACCGTCCAATTCGGCTCTACTGCAAAAACTTCATTAACTGCTGCTTGTTATCCATTGCGGACTTGGCACCCTTCTCAAAAAACTGCTTAATCTGAGTATCGGATGTCTGATTTGCATATTCTTTCATTTTGCAGTGAGTAGTGTCATAACCACCAATGAGATGACGCAGATTCTGTAAATCCAATTCTGAAATGTTACTCATATCCATAACCTCCTAATCTTTTTAGGCGAATGATTCACCGCCCTTAGTATTTGCGAAGGTTATGAAGGTTATTCAACCAAAGCTCCTAATCATTGCAATTTCTCTCGCATATCCTTCGTCATCATTCGGCGTTTCCAGTATAAAGGGTTTATCAGAAAGAAGCGGATGCGTCACCACCGCCCGCAGTGCCTCTAACCCCATTTCACCCTCGCCGATTTTTTGATGACGGTCCTTGTGGGAGCCGCATACATTCATGCTGTCATTCAAATGAACAGCTTTTAATTTTTCAATACCGATAATTTTGTCAAATTCTTCAAGCACGCCATCCAGATTATTTACGATATCATAGCCGCCATCCCACACATGACAGGTGTCAAAGCAAATACCAACCTTTTCAGGCAGCTTTATCAAATCCAAAATTGCCCGAAGCTCCTCGAAGCTCCGTCCTACCTCGGAGCCTTTTCCCGCCATGGTTTCCAGCAGCACCACCGTATGATGCTCCGGCTTAAGCGCGTCATTGACGGCGTCCGCAATCATCGGAATCGCCTCCTGCGCACCCTGACCCACATGGGAGCCGGGATGAAAATTATAGTAATTGCCCGGCAGATATTCCATGCGCTCCAAGTCTTCCTTCAATACATTTCTGGAAAAGCTTCTGATATCCTCCTTGGCGGCACAGACATTCATGGTGTAAGGAGCATGTGCCACTAATCTTCCAAAGTTATTTTCTTTCATCAAATCCCTCAATTTAAGGGCGTCTCCTTCATCAATAGCTTTTGCCTTTCCGCCCCTTGGATTTCTGGTAAAAAATGCAAAAGTATCGGCATTTAACTTCAATGCCTCTTTTCCCATATTTTCAAAACCCTTTGAGGATGACAAATGATTTCCGATATACATATTTCCGTTCTCCTTTTCCTCATTCTCGCGCCGCTTTTCATAACCCGGCTTTGCCAAGACAATGTACCTTGAACAATCCTTTGCCGCTTTTTCGCGGCGTGTGACTTGACTCCCCTATTGCCAATTTATATAAAATTCGCAAAAATCGAAACCGCTGCTACTGTCATAATTCCCGCAACCACTATAGATAGGCTGCTCATAGCGCCTTCAATTTCTCCTATTTCCATCGCCTTGGCGGTTCCCATGGCATGGGAGCCGGTTCCAATGGCTAATCCCTTGGCAATCGGTTCTTCAATTTTAAAAAGACGGCAAAGCGTCTCTGCCGCAATATTTCCCATAATGCCGGTTATACTGATAGCCACCACCGTTATTGTCACAATACCGCCCATTTTTTCGGACACACCCATTCCAATAGCAGTGGTAANGGATTTGGGAAGCAGCGTTNCATACTGNTCATGATTTAATCCAAANGCAAGGCTCNTCAGGAAANTACTCACCANGNCGGTAAGTACTCCCGCACCGATTCCGCCGAGAATTGCTCCGGGATATCTCCGAAGCAGCGTAAGCTTACGATATAACGGAACGGCAAGACTCACCGTAGCAGGCGTCAGGAAAAAGCTGATATATTTTGCACCGGTTTCATATACTTCATATTCAATATCAAACACAAGCAAAAATGTCACGATCAACAGCACGGCTATCAGCAGAGGATTCGCAATCGCCAGTTTTGTTTTCTTTTTGACCCACATACCAAATTCAAAGCACAGCAGGCTGATGACAATTCCAAAAAACATAGATTGTGTCAGCATTTCTTTCATTGTATGCTTCCTCCCTGCTTTTTCCTGACAATTCCTCCATTTGTTTTCTCCGCCATATCATCCGGCTCCTTCTCCTCCCAAGCCTCCTCTTCAGTGTCGTCTGCCGAAGCAGTGAAACCTTGGAGAGTTGCGCTTTTGTCCGCTCTGACTGTCTCCCGTGTATCATCTCCGGCACTTTGATGTATAACAGCATTGCTCCTGCGAATTATGCCCTGAGAAACTCTGCCCGTCACCGCCATAACCAAAATTGTGGAAATCACCGAAATCACACATAAGGGCACCAGCATCTCCTGCAACGCCTCCACACTTACCATGATTCCTACCGTAGGCGGAACAAATAAAATCGGCATGATCTCCACCAGAAAATCTGCTGCTTCCTCCACCTTATGAAGGGGGATGATTTTGGTGGTCAAACCAACCAACATTAAAATCAACCCATAAATACTTGCCGCCACCGGAATCGGTATCAAATATTCCATCAACTCCGCCACAAAAGAAATACTTAAAATTATTGCTAATTGTCGTACGAATCTCATGCCTGCAAGCTTCCTTTCTAAATCTGATGCCGCACCACGCCATACTCGTCATCCAGACGGTAGTATGGACACTCCCACTGAGTTTCTGACAAAAAATGATACATTTCATCTTCATCCAGATTCACCAGACATACATAACATTCGTAATCTTCATCATAAATATAATTGACACATGTGTCACAATTATTTTTCGCCATATTTAACTCCCATTTGACCACATCCCGCAAACTTGTGAGTGAATCATTTAACTTTCACTCTTTTCTTTCCTCACCCCATACACTGCTGTCCATGCCGGCACAAAGCCTGCCTTTAGTGCTACGGTCTGCGAAACAGTGTGGGATTCGCTTGTGCCATAGAACGGAACCTTGCCTCTGCGTATGATTTCTTCTTTAAGCTTTCTCACCAGTTCTGCCGCCAAGCCTTTTCCCTGATATTCCTCAAGCACGTTAATCCCAATCTGCCACAAATATTCCCCGTCGGCGCTGACTCCCGCCATACCTGCCATATGGTCTTGATTAAAGTCCTTGGGGCTTGCACAGGGCAGCATTGCCGCTACCGCCAGCACGTCCGGCTGCGTAGGCGAAAAACTTATAGCGCTGCCAAAACGATTATTTTCCTTAAAATGCAGAATTTCCTCCTGTTCATACCATGCTAACGAAAATGACGCTTCCTGTTCCCCAACCGCCTCTCTCTGTGGAGGCTTTTCCCGGGCAGTTTCCTCCTTTGGCAAAAAATACACATGAGTATCTCCCAGCTCACGCCCATACTCCTGTAGCTTTTTATCTATTTTTCTTAAATTATCATACCGACAAAACCATTCCGGCTCACATTTTTCAAAGTTTTCGCATGCCCAGTCATAAATCTGCTGATCCACCGAGAGAAATAACTGCCCGAAACTGATAACAGCATCAAAAAAGGCATCCCCGTTCACATAACGGCGTGCCCCCGGCATAGCGGGATAGCAGGTTCCCTCTGCATAACGTGCCTTACAGATATAAGCTTTTTGATAAGGGCTTTTTGCATATGCCTTATAATCCATGCCCATGTCCAGACAAAACTGCCTGCGGGCATCGTCAAGCATATTTCTATCTATTTTAATGTCCATAATTTCAACGCACCTTTCGTTTCATAATTATAATGATTATAATGCAGTTACTCATTACCGTGCAGATATCCGTAAATCTCCCTTTTACCTACACCTCTGTCCTTTGCCACCTGTTTCATTGCCGTTTTGTTGTCCAAACCCTGCTTCTCATAGTATGCCATATGCTCCTCTATGGTCATACCCTCCCATAAAGCAATTACCTCTCTGCGCTTTTCTTCAAAGCTCTTACCTTCAATGACAAGCACATATTCTCCCCGAGGCTCCTCCGTCTTATAAAATGCAAGCGCTGCCGTAAGGGTGGTAGGCATAATGGTCTCAAATTTCTTGGTAAGCTCCCTGCACAACGTAAGCCTCCGCTCCCCCAAGGCTTCCAGCAGCTCCTCCAACGTCCGCACCAGATGATGGGGCGCCTCATAGAGAATCATGGTACGGCTCTCTTCTGAAAGCTCCTGCAAAATCACATTTTTCTCCTTTTTACCCGCAGGCAGAAAACCCTCAAAGCAAAAACGTCTAGTGCTTAAGCCTGACAGCGTTAATGCCGTTATACATGCCGCCGCCCCCGGAAGAGAAGTGACGGGTACACCGCTTTCCTGACACAGCTTTACAAGTACCTCACCCGGGTCGGAAATAGCCGGCGTGCCTGCATCCGTGATCAGCGCAATATCCTGCCCTGCAAGCATCTGCCCTACCAGCTGCTTTGCTTTCTCCACCTTATTGTATTCATGATAACTGGTCATAGGAGTGTGGATGTCAAAATGGTTCAGAAGCTTAATACTGTTGCGCGTATCCTCCGCCGCTATTACATCCACATTCTTAAGAGTTTCCACCACTCTGGGCGTCATATCCCCCAAATTTCCTATAGGTGTTGCACATAAAAATAATGTTCCCAACATAATTCCTCACATTCCTCTTGTCACTTTCCATGACAGCCCGATGTACTATTCAGGCAAACCTCCCTGCCTATTTTGCCGAACTTCTTTATCGTTGTTCAACACAGCCGTCATATCGCCTCCCTACTTCCTCCCTACAGCGTAAAAATTTATGCTGCGCCATTCGGCTGAAAGTAATCCGGTGAGTACACTATAATAAATTACATTATCATCTAATATTTAGTCTGTCTATATCCTAATATCCGTAAATCTCATATATCTCCGGCATATATACACCCGGACTCTGATATACAATCAATGGCTTTTCCACTGTCATTCTGGGCTTCCCTCCTCTTGTCGCCTCCAGAAGCACCATATTCGGCTCCCTGTCCACATAAGGATATACCATCTGCATACGCTTGGGTTCCAATTTATATTGTGACATAGTTGTCATAATTTCCGCTAGCCGAAAGGGTCTATGNACCAAAAAGAAATNCCCTCCCGGCTTCAAAAGTTTCGCCGCCTGACTGATAACNNCCTCCAACGTACATAAANTCTCGTGTCTTNCAATCGCTTTNGGCTCCTCCGGATTCGTCAGCCCGTGCTGTCCTATCANATAAGGCGGATTACAGGTAATGCAATCAAAAGAAGCAGGCGGGAAAAGATTGCCTGCTTCTTTAATATCTCCTGTTATTATATCAATCTTCCCCGACAGTCCGTTCAGCTCCACGCTTCTGCGTGCCATATCCGCGCTCTCCTCCTGAATCTCCAAACCGGCCAAGTGAACGCACTCTGTCTTTGCCTCAAGTAAAATAGGAATGATCCCGGTTCCTGTTCCCAAATCTAAAAGCGTATCACCTTTTTTGGTACGGACAAATCCCGATAAAAGCACTGCATCCATGCCAAAACAGAATTTATCAGGATTCTGTATAATATGATAGCCATTGCGTTGCAATTCATCCAAGCGTTCATTTTCCTTTAACTCAATGTTCCTCACGCTTTGACTTTCCTTCCTGTTTATCTCGCTGTCTGTTGCCTTTTCCCTGAGAACCACCATGGTGTTTTCTCTGATTCCTGTCCTGATGTATCTCCGGTTGTCCATCCTGACGTCTCTCCTGCTGTCCGTCCTGACGTGCCTCCTGATTTTTATCCTGATGTTTCTCTCTTTGTCTGTCCTGACGTCTCTCTCGTTGTCTGTCCTGATGTCTCTCCTGCTGTCCGTCCTGACGTGCCTCCTGTTGTCCGCTCTGACGTCTTCCCTGCTCCTCCTGTCTGGCTTGCTGCTCTTCTAATTGCTTGTCCTGCTGTTCCTCCTGCTCCAAACGTTCAAGCTCCCTCAGCTCTTCCTTGGAAAGCTCCAACTTTTCCCTCTTGCCATGCTTTCTCTTGAAACGAAGCCTATCCACATCGTACTCGCGAATCTCCTTCTCGTCCTCCACGTCCACAATTACCTTGACTAACTGACGAAGAACATTCACACTGTGGACTTCCCCTTTACAACCGTCATCCATAGTGACCGAATCCCCAATATTGGGAAGTCTTCTATTCAACTCTTCGTAGGTCTCTTCCTCATTTTTCAGGCAACACATCAATCTGCCGCACACCCCTGATATCTTGGTGGGATTCAAAGACAGATTCTGCTCCTTTGCCATCTTGATGGACACCGGCACAAAGTCAGATAAATAGCTATGACAGCAAAGAGGTCTTCCACAGATACCGATACCTCCCACAATCTTGGTCTCATCCCTAACACCAATCTGCCTCAGCTCAATTCTGGTTTTAAACACGCTAGCCAAATCTTTTACCAGCTCACGGAAATCAATTCTTCCGTCCGCAGTAAAATAAAAGAGTACCTTATTATTATCAAAAGTATATTCCGCATCAATCAGTTTCATTTCCAGATTGTGCTTCTGAATCTTCTCCAAACAAATC
>WFLY01000053.1 GCA_009177215.1 Bacillota bacterium | reverse complement strand
AATTCGTGCTTTGCGAGTTGCTTTTTTTGTGTTATACTTTATTGGACAAAATCATCGTGGGTCTGTATGCGTTACCGCAGATCGTGATGTCAGGTTGTTTGTATTTATATAATATAAATGGAGGACTGAAAGCATGAGTACTACTTCAAAAGCGNGTCAAAGAATTACGGCTTTACTCGATGACAACAGTTTCGTTGAAATCGGCGCTCTTGTGACTGCAAGGGCAACCGATTTTAACATGAAACCAACCGAAACTCCTTCTGACGGATGTATCACCGGCTATGGAGTGATCGACGGTAATCTTGTTTATGTGTATAGTCAGGATGCGTCCGTGATGAACGGCAGCATAGGCGAAATGCATGCAAAAAAGATTGCCAACCTCTACGATTTGGCGATGAAGACAGGAGCGCCTGTAATCGGTTTGATCGATTCCGCAGGACTTAGATTACAGGAGGCGACAGATGCACTTGCTGCATTTGGAACAATTTATTTAAAGCAGACGATGGCTTCCGGTGTGATTCCTCAGATTACCGCAATTTTAGGAACCTGTGGCGGCGGACTGGGTCTGTTTCCCACAATGACGGACTTCACCTTTATGGAGGAGAAAAATGCAAAATTATTTGTAAACGCACCNANCGCTTTAGACGGCAATGNGATAACCAAGTGTGATTCCTCTTNCGCAGCANTCCAGTCTGAGGAGAGCGGTANAGTGGATGTGGTTGCCNATGAGTCAAGTATTTTTGNTCAGATTAGAGAATTGATAAGCTTGCTTCCCGCAAATAATCAGGATACCTTAAGCTTTGATGAATGCACAGATGATTTGAACCGTGCATGTGCGGAGATTGCGGACTGGGTGGGAGATACCTCCGTTGCATTGTCCATTCTTGCGGACAACAACAGTTTCTTTGAGGTGAAGGCAGGCTATGCCAAGAATATGGTGACTGGCTTTATCCGTTTAAACGGTGTGACCGTGGGGGCTGTTGCCAATCGTTCCGAAGTTTGTGATGAAGAGGGTAAGGCGGCAGAGAAGCTTGGCGCAGTCCTTACCAAGAAGGGCTGTGAGAAAGCAGCTGATTTTGTGAATTTCTGTGACGCGTTCGGCATCCCCGTATTGACTCTTACCAATGTAACCGGCTATGAAGCGACTCTGTGTTCAGAGAAAGGAATCGCAAAGGCAGTGGCAGAGCTTACATACGCGTTTGCGAATGCCACTGTTCCCAAAGTGAACGTAATTATTGGAAAAGCCTATGGCACTGCTTATGTGGCAATGAATTCTAAGGCAATCGGTGCGGACATTACCATGGCATGGTCTGCGGCAGAAATCGGAACCATGGACAGCAAGCTTGCCGCAAAGATTATGTATGACGGCATGGGCGCTGATGTGATTAATGAGAAGGCAGCTGAGTACGAAGCATTACAGCTTAGCGTAAACAGTGCTGCAAGGAGAGGATATGTGGACCAGATTATAGATGCAGCCGATACAAGGAAGTATGTAATCGGTGCATTTGAAATGTTATTCACAAAGAGTGAAGACCGTCCTGCAAAGAAGCACGGAACTGTCTAGAAAGGGTGATTATAGTATGAAGAAATTTTTAAGCTTGTTATGCATGATTACCTGTATCTTTGGATTAACGGCCTGCGGCAGTGATGAGAAATTGACGGAGTATGAGACTACAAAGGTAGAGTTTGCGGAATCTTTGTCGGCTCAGAATATTGTTCCGCTTCTCTGTGAGTTGGCAGACGATACCGCAAGGGAAGCATATTCCATTTATACAATGGAAGAGCTGGAATATGTGTTTGAGCAGCAATATGGTTTGAAGGTTAAGGGCGCGGCGATAAAGACGGCGATGGATTCTTTCGATTCCGCGCTTGAGACTATAGGCGCTGTGACAGATGTCGGCGAAGCTGCTGCGGAGATTGATAATCAGCAGATTATTGTACGCGTACAGGTAAACGGTGAGAAGAAGAATGCGGAGGCAGAGATTATCCTTACCAACGATATGTTTATGGTTGTGGAATCGGCTGCTCTTAATCCGATTTCTTCCATGGGAGAGCTTATGGGAAAGGCTGCACTCAACACCCTGCTGGGTATGGGAACCGTATTTTTGGTACTGATTCTCATCAGCCTGATTATTTACTGCTTTAGCTTTATTCCCAAGATTCAGAGTAAATTATCTAAGAAAAATAATAATGAAGTAGATTCGACAGGTATTGACAATGCGGTTGCGCAGATTGCAAGACAGGAGGAGAGCAGGAACGAGACTGATGATCTGGAGCTGGTTGCCGTGATTGCCGCAGCCATTGCTGCAAGTGAAGGAGCTGCTTCCGCGGACGGCTTTGTTGTTCGCTCTATTCGCAAGGTAAATAAGGGCAGATATTAATGCCTGCAACATTCATATTAAGAAATTCATATTTTATGGAGGAATAAGAAATGAAAAATTATACCATTACCGTTAATGGAAACGTATATGATGTAGTAGTAGAAGAGGGAGCATCTACAGGCGCACCTGTAGCAGCAAAGGCTCCCGCAGCACCTAAGGCAGCGCCTAAAGCGGCTCCTGCGGCAGCTCCCGCAGCAGGCGGTCAAGCAGGAAGCATAAAAATTGAGGCCGGTGCGGCAGGAAAGGTATTTAAGGTAGAGGCGAGTGTAGGTCAGGCTGTTAAGGCGGGTGACCCCGTAGTTATCCTTGAGGCAATGAAGATGGAAATTCCCGTTGTAGCGCCTCAGGATGGAACTGTAGCAAGTATTGACGTATCTGTAGGCGACCCTGTTGAAGCCGGTGCATTACTGGCAACCATGAACTAATCAGTTCGATTAGAGTCAAAAGCAAAACAACAGGAGGTCAACAAATGGAGTATGTATTAAATACATTCAGCAATCTGATTCATCAGACGGCGTTTTTTAACCTGACATGGGGAAATTACGTTATGATAGCGGTTGCGTGCTTTNTNCTTTATTTAGCTATCCGCCATGGGTNTGAGCCTCTGCTTTTAACCCCGATAGNATNNGGTATGCTGTTAGTCAACATTTATCCGGAAATTATGATTACTCCGGAGGATGCGGCAAACGGTGTCGGTGGATTGTTGCATTATTTTTATATTTTGGATGAGTGGGCGATTCTGCCTTCTCTGATATTCATGGGTGTGGGTGCCATGACTGACTTTGGACCGCTGATTGCAAATCCTAAGAGCTTTCTTTTAGGTGCGGCAGCGCAGTTTGGTATTTTTGCCGCATATTTCGGAGCAATTGCACTTGGCTTCAATGATATGGCTGCGGCAGCAATCTCTATTATCGGTGGTGCAGACGGACCTACCTCTATTTTCTTGGCAAGTAAGCTGGGGCAGACGGCAATTATGGGGCCGATTGCGGTGGCGGCATATTCATATATGTCACTGGTACCCATTATTCAGCCCCCCATTATGAAGCTGTTTACAACCGAGAAGGAAAGAAAGATNAAGATGAGCCAGNNTCGTCCCGTATCCAAGCTGGAGAAGATTCTTTTCCCCATCATTGTTACGATTGTGGTTGGTTTGATNCTGCCTACTACAGTTCCGTTGGTCGGTATGCTGATGCTTGGTAATCTGTTCAGAGAGTCAGGCGTGGTCAGACAGCTTACGGATACGGCTTCCAATGCATTGATGTATATTGTAGTTATCTTACTGGGTACTTCCGTAGGCGCGACCACCAGTGCAGAGGCATTTTTAAACCTCGATACCTTAAAGATCGTAGCGCTTGGTTTGATAGCCTTTATGTTTGGTACTGCAGCGGGTGTGCTCTTTGGTAAGCTGATGTGCATTTTCACAAAGGGTAAGGTAAATCCGCTTATCGGTTCTGCAGGCGTATCTGCGGTGCCTATGGCAGCTCGTGTGTCACAGAAGGTCGGCGCGGAGGCAGACCCCACAAACTTCTTACTTATGCATGCTATGGGTCCTAACGTAGCAGGCGTTATCGGAACCGCCGTAGCCGCCGGAACCTTTATGGCCATATTCGGTGTATTCTAAAGCTGTGCACAGACTCAAGTAAAGACATATCTGCCGAGCTGGCTCGAGCAGATAGGGCTTTGCTTGAGGCTGTATAGAGCGCGGAGCGCGATGAGTAAGCCTTTGGCTTACGAATGCACAGCTTACACAGGCAGGCAGCCAAAACATATCTGCCGAGCTAGCTCGAGCAGATAGGGCTTTGCTTGAGGCTGTATAGAGCGCGGAGCGCGATGAGTAAGCCTTTGGCTTACGAATGCACAGCTTACACAGGCGGAAAAAGCCTAAGACACAGATGCTTAAGCAGATGTGGCTTTGACGTGACAAAACATTTCATAAAAATAATGGAGGAATTCGTAAATGTCAGAACAAGTTAAAAAACCGATTAAAATTACGGAAACAATATTGCGTGATGCACACCAATCTCTGATTGCTACCAGAATGCCTACCGAGTTTATGCTTCCTATTTTAGATAAGATGGATAAAGTCGGTTATCATTCCGTAGAGTGCTGGGGCGGTGCAACCTTTGACGCCTCCCTTCGTTTCCTAAAAGAGGATCCGTGGGACAGACTTAGAAAGCTGCGTGACGGCTTCAAGAATACGAAGCTTCAAATGCTTTTCCGTGGACAGAATATTTTGGGCTACAGACCTTATGCTGATGATGTGGTAGAGTATTTTGTACAGAAGTCCATTTCCAACGGTATTGATATTATCCGTATTTTTGACTGCTTAAATGACCTTCGTAACCTGCAGGCAGCTGTAGATGCTACTAACAAGTTTAAGGTACAGGAGGGCAGAGGTCATGCACAGGTTGCATTGTCCTACACATTGGGCGATGCTTATACCTTAGAGTATTGGACCGATATGGCTAAGAAGATTGAGGAGATGGGGGCAGATTCTATCTGCATCAAGGATATGGCAGGACTTCTTGTACCTTATAAGGCAACCGAGATGATTTCTGCAATGAAGAGCGCGACTAAGCTTCCTATCCAGCTGCATACTCACTATACCTCCGGTGTTGCCGGTATGACCTATTTAAAGGCTGTAGAGGCAGGGGTCGATGTGATTGATACCGCTATGAGTCCTTTTGCAATGGGAACTTCCCAGCCCGCAACCGAGGTTATGGTTGAGACCTTTAAGGGAACCCCTTACGATACAGGCTTTGACCAGAATCTGCTTGCTGAAATCGCTGATTATTTCCGTCCTTACAGAGATGAGTGCCTTGCAAACGGTCTGCTCAATCCCAAGGTTATGGGCGTTGATATTAAGACCCTGCTTTATCAGGTGCCCGGCGGTATGCTTTCCAATATGGTTAGCCAGCTGAAGGAGCAGAATGCAGAGGATAAGTATTATGATGTGTTGAAGGAAATTCCTCAGGTCCGTAAGGATTTGGGTGAGCCTCCTTTGGTTACTCCTTCCTCCCAGATAGTGGGTACTCAGGCAGTATTCAATGTGCTTATGGGTGAGAGATACAAGATGGCTACCAAGGAGACTAAGGCTGTCCTTCGCGGCGAGTATGGCCAGACCGTTAAGCCTATGAGTCAGGAAGTTATCGACAAGGTTATTCCCGGTGAGGAGAGGATTACCTGCCGTTATGCAGACCTTTTGGATAATGAGCTTGATAAACTTGAGAGTGAGATGAAGGAATGGAAACAGCAGGATGAGGATGTACTCAGCTACGCCCTGTTCCCTCAGGTTGCAACAGACTTCTTCAAGTATCGTCAGGCGCAGCAGGAGAAGGTTGACATGACTCATGCCGACACTAAGAATGGCGCTTACCCTGTTTAACTGACACAATCTCTCTGGTTTGTGTGCCCTCAGAAGCGGACAGATGGGGGCAAAAATATATATTTAAGGGAGTTTTTACGATAAGACGGAGAATATTTACAGGATATTTTCCGTCTTTTATTGTAAACAACATGGTTGAATTGTTTTCATTTTACGCTATTGTAGTGATTATAAGACTTGACAAAGTTAATATTCTGCAAGTAAAATAACAAGTGTTATAAAAGTGCCGGAGGAACGTGGCAGGATAATCCGTTTAACAGGAGATTGAGAGGTACTATGGCTCGCAAAGAAAGTATTACTATGCAAAATATTTTAGACACCGCTTTTATCATGGCAAGGGAGGAAGGCTTTCCCAATGTTACAGCGAGAAAGGTGGCGGCAAAGGCGGGCTGTTCTACTCAGCCTATTTTTCGTGTGTATCAAAATATGGAGGAGCTGTGGGATGCGGTTTATTTAAAAGCGGCGGCTTTTTTTCAAGATTTTTATAGTCTTTATCCCAGAACAGGCAAGACTCCCTTTTCTAATCTGGGTATGGCTTATATTGCCTTTGCAAGAGAGGAAAAATATCTTTTTGAGCTTTTGTTTGTCTCAGATGTAGGACACAAGAGGAGTATGTACGAGCTTTTGAACGGAGAAAACGGCAATGTGGTTTATGAAACAAATCTCGCCTTGTCAATGGGCTGTTTCAATCCGGAAGATTTATTTAAAAAAATGTGGATTTTTATTCATGGGGCGGCATGTATGACCCTTACGGGGGATTNNGATTTGTCGGANGTGGAGACTTTGGAGCTGTTGGAGCGCTNCTATGAGGCATTTNCAGGNAAAAGGCAGAGTGAGGAGTNGGAGAGGCAATNGAAAGACAATANNATATTTTGAG
>WFLY01000302.1 GCA_009177215.1 Bacillota bacterium | reverse complement strand
TAAACCTGTTTTCCGACCTTTTTTCGACCGTTCATAAATCCAAAATTCAAATCCTCTAAAACAACAATTGCTTGATACTTCACCATCAAGTTCGTAATTATATGAATTGCCTGACTAAGATATCCCTCCTTCAGTTCCTTGATTGATTCAATTTCCATCCAATTTCTTCTGGCATTATCCATATCTCGCTCTTTTTTATCTAACAACATGTGGTAATTCTGAGAGTACCCATTATCATTTTCTACTATATTCAATGATTGTTGGTGTATAATCCTCCCCTGAGGGTTAATAACAGAAATGTACAACAAATTTCTTTCTCCGCGGTCTATACCGATTACATTAATATCCGGATTATTACGGATTGTTTCAACAACTGCATCATTTATAAAGTTTCTTCCTTCTGCGCAGAAATTCATAGTAATCGGCACATGGAATTGATATTTATCCACGGTATAACGCTTGTCCTTTATTAAATCATATGGAAACAAACTGACTTCATTCCTTTCCTGTGCTTTAGGATTCTTTTTGGCAATCGGCTTATTTTTAGGATGTATTATGATATTTTCTTTTTCAATACTTGCCTTCCTAAAGAATATTTCTGCTTCGCCATTTAGCTTATACACCACATTTTCAAGATTCCTTTTATCAAATAACATTTTCCAATAAATTGTGTGGAGATTGGGTGTTCCCTTTGCGTTTTCTGAAAAATCCTTATTATATATCTGGAACAAATATAATTTCCCACTATCCACCAACTCATCAATATATCTTGCTGAAATTTTTCTAAATTTCATGGAATAGCCTTGCTTTTCTACCTCATGATAAAATTGACTTATATCATGATAATCCTTAGTATCGCTAAATTCAAAATCAAAATTCTTCCAATCCTCATGTTTATTAATGGACTGCTTAAAAAAATCTATTAGTTTGTGGCAATCGTCAAGAATAAATTCTTCCCCTAATTTATGTGTTCCTCTCTCATAGTTTTGCAAAATATCATCTGAAGGCTCAAAAGTATCTATATTACTTGCTCCAAAAAAGACCTTGGGCAGCATTTTATTCGGACCCGGCAAAAGCTTGTACTCCATTTTTTCATAAAAATCCACATCATCCTTCGGCACATCATCCATAAATATTCTATTATTTTTCTTATTCATAATGCCGAGGTAATACAAACCGCCTTTGCGTAATATAATCGCCAGATTATCCCTCNCTTTATTTTTATCCCAACNATTTAATAATGTGGGATTTTGGAAATTCANCTTTATCNTCTCNTGAGAATATGGCTTTCTCGTAACATAATTACGCACTTTATTATATAAAGGTACAATTTCGCTTAACACCTTATAGATTACATCCAATTCACCGTAAAAAGCTTTATCCTTTTTTGCTTCTGTTCCGCTTCCCACCACCGCCTTGATAAAAGCTTCTATATTTTTTATTGCATCNNACAATTGTTTTAAAATAGCAACGTTTATCTTATCGCTTGCAAGCCCATGCTTACTTTCATATGGAGTATTTAAAAGTATTTGAGCGCTTTCAAATGCTTCATTAAAAGCAATAATCAAATTTTTCCCTTCTCTTTCTGCTATAGATGCATAGTATTCCTGTATATGGCACTCACAATTACCATATTTTTCTACCACCTGATTTATTCTTTCTATAGAATAGCTTTTCGGTGTCTTAAGTGCTTTTGCCCTGTCCTCAAAATATTTTTCACTCTTATTTATTGCCTTCTTAGGGTTCTGTTCATCATATTCCTTTTCCAAGGCATTCTTAATAACAGACCAATCTCCTAAAACCACACTGGATAAATCTGAAATGGGCTGACCATTTATAAAATATATTTTATCTAAATCATAATTGTTAATACTATTCATTAGCTTTTGAATAGAGCTTGGAGCATCAGGCTTTAAAATGTTCTCATTAATGTCCTTAACTACCTCATTTACAGTATCCAATACCTCCTTGTCACTACCAAATTGCTCATCAATAAATGCCAAAGTCTCTCTGTCTGCCAATATTTGCTTATACAGCGGCCTGAGCTTAGGAATCCTTTTAATTGACTTATCTTTACTGTTTTTCTGGTTAAACAAATTTACATATTCATTGATTCCCTTTATCTTTGTGCCATCCGGTAAAGTCTTTCCTCCAATCAACGCATTGTACAATGTAATATCCTTATTAGTTACAAGCTTCTCATAAGTACCCAATTTAAAGAAATCCTCAACTCTTTTTCCCTGCAGTTCATCCGCTAGTTCTCTTTGTAAAGCAGCAATATCGACACAAATTTCCGTATTCATAATAATATCAAATATTCCCATATTATCTATATACTTAGGAAGATTTTGATTAATAATCCTATATGATACCGCTGTTGACTTTGCCTCTTCCATAAACATATTCTTGCGATTCTCAAAGAAACCTTGAAAATATGTAGTAAATTGTTGAAAGCTTTTTATTACTGATTTGTCCTCATCACTTTTTATAAATTCTTCTAACTCTTGAGTGATTATCTCCTTTTTAAACAAAATATTATATTTACTGTCAGCTTTCAAGCATTTGACAACCTGCTTTCTCAAGGAAGCTTCTAATTTCTCCATTTCTCCCTGCTCTTTATCACTCTTATATCGATTTATATATAGGGCATAATATAAATCTAAATCCTGCAATTTGAGTACAGATAAGGCTTTTTCTAAAAATTGCTTGTAATACTCATCAAGCAGCTTTTTTACTTTTTTATAATCTTCCGCTCTCTTTGCGTCTTCTGTCAATATTCCGTACTTCTCAATAAAATCTTGCGTCTTACCTTGCGGTTTTAACTCAAATCGTAAGGTTTTGCTTNAACTGTAATTGTTTGTGTAATCCTGATAAATNCTTTTGTTCATTTTANATTCCNCCTATTTTNCTTTCAATATNNACTNTTTATAATTTCAAATTCTACCACTTTTAAAGCCCACTAAACCTACCTCAATCTCCCCAAATTTTTCTTAACCCCCCAAAACACCAAAAAACACCCCCAAAAGCCATTCCGGCATTTAGAGGTGTCTTAAACATCTAATCAATATATCCCTTTTCTTTTTCCCTCATTTTCCCCTAACAGCTCCATATCAATATAGCATATTTGGTAAATAATTACAATAAAATATCTATATTTGGCGGTTTATTGTCAAATTTGTGGAATTATCCAATATCTATCTCTGAGTTTATCTCTCACTCTATCTCTCAGTTTACTTCCCGGTTTGTCTCTCGGTTTAACTCTCAATTTCCCGAATTAAATTCACCATCTCAATAGCTCCCAGAGCGCAGTCGTAGCCTTTGTTGCCGGCCTTGGTTCCGGCGCGCTCGATTGCCTGCTCAATGTTGTCCGTGGTAAGCACACCGAACATTACCGGAATATCACTTGCCAACGAGACCGAAGCAATACCTTTGGAGACCTCGCTGCACACATAGTCGTAGTGGCTTGTACTCCCTCTGATTACCGCCCCCAGACAGATAACAGCGTCATATTTCCCGCTCTTCGCCATTTTGGAGGCGATAAGGGGGATTTCAAAGGCTCCGGGAACCCATGCTACATGGACGTCCTCCTCCTTTACGTCATGGCGCAGCAAGCCGTCCATGGCACCGCTTACCAGCTTGGAGGTGATAAACTCATTGAAACGCGCCGCCACGATTCCGATTTTAATTTCCTTCGATACTAATTTTCCTTCAAATACTTTCATATGTCTCCTCTCTCTGCCCGCTCCGGCGGACACTCTTCTACCTCTTTATTATAAATTATGATAATTCAATATTCAGCCGGCTTACGGAAATGATTATATATTTATCTTTAGCGAAAAAGCTCACACGCCCAAAATGCACAAGCAATTCCACATGGCTGACCTGTTACGGCAAATTTAAAATATGCCCCATTCTACTCTGCTTTGTTTTCAGATAGCGTATATCATATTTTGTCGCCTCCATCTCAATGGGAAGNCGTTTGACAATCNNCNTNCCATNGNCCGANNATTGGTAAACCTTATCGGGNTTGNTNGTCAAANGCCGCAGGGTCTTAGCNCCTNANTCCCTCAGAATCTGGGCGCCAATATAATATTCTCTCTCATCCCCCGCAAAGCCCAGCGCCAGATTCGCTTCCAAGGTGTCCATTCCCTTCTCCTGCAGCTCGTAGGCGCGCAGCTTATTAATAAGCCCGATTCCCCTGCCCTCCTGACGCATATACAAAAGAATCCCTCTGCCCTCTCTCTCAATCTGACTCATGGCGGCAGCAAACTGCTGCCCACAATCACATCTCAGGGAACCGAAGCAGTCGCCTGTCAGGCACTCGGAATGAACCCTGCACAGGAGGTTTTCTCCGTCTCCGATTTCTCCCTTTACCAGTGCAACATGGTGCTCACCGTTTAGTCGGTTGACATAACCGTACGCCTTAAATTCTCCGTACTTGGTGGGCATTTTCGTTACTGTCACTCGCTCCACCAGTTTATCATGCTGTTTGCGGTAATTTTGCAGTGCTTTAATGGAAATGATTTTAAGCCCCAGCCTTTTTGACATCTCCATCAACTCACCTGTCCGCAGCATAGTGCCGTCCTCCCCCATGATTTCACAGCAAAGCCCGCATTCCTTAAGCCCGGCAAGACGCATCAGGTCCACCGTCGCCTCGGTGTGCCCGCCTCTTACCAGAACGCCGTTGTCCTTTGCCAAGAGTGGAAACATGTGACCGGGTCTGCGAAAGTCCGCAGGCTTCGCCCCCTCCTCCACACATTTCATCGCAGTCATGGAGCGCTCTGCCGCCGAAATTCCGGTGGTGGTGCCCGCATAGTCTATAGAGACGGTAAACGCTGTCTCATGGTTATCGGTGTTGTCCGCAACCATTTGGGGAATTTGCAGCTTTTTCACATATTCCCCCGACATAGGCATACAGATTAACCCTTTTCCGTAAGTTGCCATGAAATTAATGTTTTCCGCGGTGGCAAACTGCGCCGCACAGATGAAATCTCCCTCATTTTCCCTGTCAGGGTCATCCAAAACCATAATGACCTTCCCCTGCCTTAATTCCTCCAACGCCTCTTCTATCGTATTAAAATCCGCCATTATACAAAGCTCCTTTCCCGTTACGAAATATTACAGAAACCCGCATCTGCTCAAAAGCTCCCCTGTAACGCCGCTGCTTTTTGGGGCAAAGTTTTCACCTTCCTGCCCTGTTACCGCTTTTACAGGCGAAGGCTCCGGCGCCTTTAAAAACCTTTCAATATACTTCCCTACAATGTCCGTCTCCAAATTCACCGTATCTCCCGCTTTTTTCTGCCCTATTGTGGTCTCCCTTGCGGTGTGGGGAATTACCGAAACCGCAAACTGTCCGGCCTTTACCCATGCCACTGTCAGACTGATACCGTCTATTGCCACGGAGCCTTTTTCCACCACATACCGCAAGATTTTTTCATCGGCACGCAGGGTATACCATACGGCATTATCATCTCCGGTAATCCCTACGATTTCTCCCGTACCGTCCACATGCCCCGCAACAATATGACCGCCGAACCTGCCGTTTGCAGGCATGGCGCGCTCCAAATTGACGTAACTGGCGGGCTTAAGCTTTCCCAAAGCAGAGCGGTTCAGCGTCTCATGCATGACGTCCGCCCAAAATCCCTGCCTGTGAAAATCCGTCACTGTCAGGCACACGCCGTTTACCGCCACACTGTCGCCAAGCTTTAAATCCTCCATAATCCTTCTGGCATGAATGGACAGCCTTGCGGAATGCGCGCCCCGCCGTATCCGCTCAAGCCTCCCCACCTCCTCAATGATTCCCGTAAACACTGGACTCCACCTCGCTCTCTATTAAAAAATCTTTCCCAAAAAGCGTTACCCTGCTGTTTTTCAGCATGATTCCCTCCGCAGGTAAATCAACACCCCTTCCGCCCACAGGAGCCTTAGCCGTCTCGCCGCCAAACAGCCTTGGTGAAATATAGGTCTGAACCCTCTGCACGATTCCGCTTTTGAGCGCCGCCCAGTTAAGGGTCGCACCTCCCTCCAACAGAATACTGTCTATCTTCATTTCTCCAAGCTTACTCATCAAATCCCGTAAGTCCAAATGCCCGCTTTCTTCCCGTACCGTGAGGATATGGCAGCCCTTTCGCAAAAAAGTCTCCTGCTTTTCCGGCTCCCTGCAGCAGGTCGCCAAAATGGTGGGAATCTGTCCTGCCGTCTCCGCAATCTGCGAGGTGACGGGAATGTTAAGTCCGGTATCACAGACAATCCTCAAAGGGTTTCTGCCCCCCTCCATGCGGCAGGTCAGCATGGGGTCATCTGCAAGCACTGTGCCCCTGCCTACCATAATGGCGCTAAAACGGTGTCTTTGCTCATGAACATGCCTCCTTGCAGCCTCCCCCGTTATCCATTTGGATTTGCCTGTGCGGGTTGCGATTTTCCCGTCCATTGTCATGGCGTATTTCATCACCACATAGGGTTTTCCGTATTGTATGTAATGGAAAAACACATAATTAATGCTGTCACATTCCTCCCGCAGCACATCATTTACTACTTCAACTCCCTTTTCCCGTAAGATTCCTGCCCCCTTTCCCGCCACCAGCGGGTTGGGGTCACGGGAGCCGACAACCACGCGGCTGATGCCTGTCTCCAAAATTGCCTCCACACAGGGAGGCTGCTCCCCGTAATGACAGCATGGCTCCAAGGTCACATACATAGTGGCGCCCCGGGGCGATTCCGTACATGCCGCCAGCGCGTTCCTCTCCGCATGTGCCTCGCCGTATTTTTCGTGGAAGCCCTGCCCGATAATACGTCCGTCCTTCACGATAACCGCCCCAACCATGGGGTTTGGCGCCACGAAGCCGCAGCCCTTTTTTGCAAGCTCCAGCGCAATGCGCATATATTCTTCATCTGACAATTTTCCCTCACCTCCGATATTCCGTGCACGGCAGCCTCTTAATGCTGATAAAAACATAAAAATATGTTATATATTATGACATGAAAAAGCCCTGAAACTATGTTCAGGGCTTTTTCGGCAAAAGGGTCTGCGTCAGAATACAAACCCTCTTGGAAAGGGGAAAGTGCGCCTTCGGGCGCAAACTAAAAATGCTCTGAAACAGTTATCCATCTCAGAGCGTTGTACACTGTACGCAAAAACAGCTATCAAGCTATTTTATATCTTCTCTTTATCCAGACTATACTGTCGGCCTCGGAGTCTCACCGAATCATGCCTTGCGGCTCGTGGGCTTTACCACCGGTAGGGAATTGCACCCTGCCCTGAAGATATTATTGAATTGATATAAAGTATACACTTTACATATCCTATTGTCAAGCACTTCCGGCATGATAGTTCAGACATGCAGCTACACATTGAATTTTTTCACCGTACTTGCCAAGGCTTCCGCGCTCCTTAGCACCTCGGAGGATTCGCTTGTCACCTCATCGCTGTTCTCGGCTATCTTTTGCAGGCTGTCGCTTATGCTATGCATATCCGCATTCAATTCGCTCTGCCCGGCACTTACCGTACCAAGCTCACTCATGATGTCCTGAATGCTCTGACTTAAGCTTTCGCTGGTATTCCCGATACTGCCGCTGACCTCCGAATAATAGGAGGAGTCCTTGCGGTAAGCCTCAGCAACCTGCTCCAGCGTATCATAATCTAACAGCACCTTCTCATTCAGGAAGGTGATGATATCCGAGCTTTTGCAGGTCAAAACCTCTACGCTGGAGGTTACTCTTCTCGTCAGCTCATTCACCTTTTCAATCTCCTGATTCGTATCCGAGCTCAGCTTCTTAATTTCCTCCGCCACAACCGCAAAACCTTTTCCCGCCTCGCCTGCCCTTGCAGCCTCTATGCTTGCGTTTAAGGACAATAGCGTTGTCTGCGAAGCAATTCCCTTGATCGTATTGCTGACCTCCACAATTTCCTTGATAACCTCAGTGTCCTTTATCGCTTTTTCCAGATCAAGCTTGCTTGACCGGGTCATCTCCACGGCTTCGTTCTTACTGGAAATAATCTCCGGCACAAGCTTATCTACACGCTCTACAATGCTGTTGGCGTTATCCGCAACCTCGTGCGCCCAATCGGCAAGCTCCTTCATATGACCCGCCACATCCTTGCAGCTTTCGTCCACCTGATTGATGGATTCCGACTGCAAATCGATGCTTGAGCTGCTGCTTTCCATAATGGT
>WFLY01000153.1 GCA_009177215.1 Bacillota bacterium | reverse complement strand
ACGGACAGGCAATCGGAATAGGCGCAGGACAGCAGTCCCGCATTCATTGTACCCGTCTGGCAGGCAGCAAGGCTGATAACTGGTTTCTCCGCCAATCTCCTCAGGTATTAAATCTGCAGTTTGCAGACGGTTTGGGAAGAGCTGACAGAGATAATGCGATTGACGTCTATATGGGCGATGAATATATGGATGTATTGGCTGACGGGGCGTGGGAGAATATTTTCAAGGTGAAGCCTCCTGTATTTACAGGAGAGGAAAAGAGAGCATGGCTTGATAAAATGCAGAATGTAACCCTTGGTTCAGACGCTTTCTTCCCATTTTCCGATAATATTGAGCGCGCCCATAAGAGCGGAGTAAAATATTTTGCACAGCCAGGCGGCTCTGTTCGAGATGATGCCGTTATTGAGTGCTGCAATAAATATGATATGGTTATGGCATATACCGGAATCAGATTGCTACATCATTAATATGTGGAGTGAATAGGTCTGAAGGCTTGGGCTGTACAAGCTGTCTTATGATAGCTTGTACAGCCTTTTGTTTATTCNCGAAAGTAATGAACCAAGAGTCGTACCTAAAGAGATGCGAAAAGCAGGCTGTTCAAGCTTGCTTGATAAAGGCTACTTTGATAAATCTATATGATAAGAAGCCATTCGTGAGCAAAAGAAAAGCCTCTTAGAGGCAATTTTGCCAATGGACTCTGAATAGTTTCAATAATTTTATTGTATGACTAGCTAAAATTTTAAAGTTATAGTATGATAAGCATAGTGAGCAAATAAGACTGAGAGGAAGTTTATGAAACTGTCAGATTTAGAACAGTACAATCCAATTACAATACAATGCCATGACAATCCTGATGCGGATACTATCAGCTCCGGATATGCCCTGTATTGCTATTTTAAAAGCAAGCATAAGAAAGTTCGATTGATATATAGCGGGCAGAATAAAATCAATAAAATGAATCTGCGTCTTATGAAGGAGAAGCTGAAGATTCCCATAAAATATGTGCGTCCCAGTCAAAGCGGGATGATAGAAGGACTTTTGGTAACAGTGGACTGCCAATATGGCGCAGGCAATGTCAACGGCTTTCAGGCAGAGAATGTGGCGATTATCGACCATCATCCCAGAGAGAACAGTACGGTGGAGCTTGTCCGTATACAACCTAATCTGGGAAGCTGTGCAACCTTGGTTTGGAGCATGCTTCTGGAAGAGGGATATCCGGTCAATGAGGATGTGAATTTAGGAACGGCGCTGTACTATGGACTTTATACGGATACCAATCAATTTTCCGAGGTTTTTAATCCTCTTGATATGGATATGAGGGAAATGCTTTCGTGTAATAAACGTTTGTTAACCCAATTTAGGAACGCTAATCTTTCTCTAAAGGAATTGGAGATTGCAGGAATTGCCATGATTCGTTACAATTATAACGATGATTATCGTTTTGCGGTAATTAAGGCACAGCCCTGCGACCCTAATATTTTAGGCCTTATCAGTGATTTTTTGCTGCAGGTGGAGGAGATAGATACCTGTGTGGTTTATAATGAGATAAACGACGGATTTAAATTTTCTGTCAGAAGCTGTATCAAAGAGGTCAATGCCAATGAAATGGCAGTATTTTTGGCGGAGGGTATCGGCTCCGGCGGCGGACATGATGAAAAGGCAGGCGGCTTTATCAGCATGAAGCTGTACGAGGAGCGCTTTCCGGTATTGCATTCGGAGGCATATTTTAATAATCGTATGACGGAATATTTTCAGTCCTATACTTTGATTTTTGCTAATGAGGTAAAACTGGACTTGTCCGATATGCAGAAATTCAGGCGGCGCAGACAGCCTATCTGTTTTTTGAAGGCAACGGATGTTGCCGAGGTGGGAACACAGATTTCTGTGCGTACGGAATCAAGCAATATAGATATTCAAGTGGAAGAGGATATGTTTTTTTCGGTGGAGCGCAATGGAATCATTCATTTTGTCAGAAGTGATTTCTTTCGGAAGTATCTGAAAGATATGAAACAAAAGCTGCCGAAGGATTATTTTACCGAAATTCAATACAAGCCGACTATTAAGAACTGGTATGATGGGAATACCTATGCCATAGAGGATTTTGCCGGATTGTGTATACCCAAGGATACATTTAAAATTTTTGCTAAAAAGCTGACAAGCTGTGTGAAGGTATTTCCCAAATGGGATGATGAGAAATATATGCGTGGAATGTCAGGGGATTATCTGGCAGTCTGCGAAGATGATATACATAATATTTTTATCGAGCCGGGAAATATTTTTTCGGATAATTATGAACCCGTATAATCTATGGAAAAAATAGTTTATAAATCCTTCCGAGTGTGTTAATATAATAATTATGGTTTGATTATTTTGTAAAATGAAAGGTCTGTGTTACCATGAACGAGAATGAAAAAACTACGGTAGAATCTAAAAATTTTATTGAGCAGATTATTGATAAGGACTTGGCGGAGGGAGTATATGACACAGTGCATACACGTTTCCCGCCGGAGCCTAACGGTTATCTTC
>WFLY01000304.1 GCA_009177215.1 Bacillota bacterium | reverse complement strand
TTTGATTGTTACTGCCATTTTTTATTTACTTCCTTTCATACCATGCATTTGCACAGTCCATTCCAAAAAAATCATAGTAAAGAATTCCTACATTTACTCTAATATAGACACGATTGCAGCAAATACGTCCTTCATATCGACAGTGCCGTCAACCGTTTTCAACACGCCCTTCCGGGTATAAAAATCAATCAGTAGCTGACTCTTCTCATGATATACCTCCAAACGGTTCTCTACCGTATCCGGCTTCTCATCATCACGGAGTACCAGTTACTGACCACAGTTATCACAAACGCCCTTCTTCCTAGGAGCAATATACTCAATAAGATGGGTAGCGCCGCAGGAAAGACATGCGCGTCTGCCGGACATTCTTTACACAATATTAGCATCAGGAACATCAACAATGATAGCATAATCAATAGCATCTCCAAGCTCGGAAAGCGCCTTATCCAAAACCTCTGCCTGAGGGATAGTCCTCGGGAATCCGTCCAAAACATATCCGTTTGCACAATCCTCTTTTGCCACTCTGTCCAACAATATCTTAACTGTCAATTCATCAGGAACCAGCTGACCTTTATCCATGTATTTCTTTGCTTCCATTCCCAGCTCAGTACCGTTTTTGATGTTTGCACGGAAAATATCTCCTGTTGAAATGTGGGGTATAGCATATTTTTCCGCAATCATCTTTGCCTGTGTTCCTTTTCCTGCACCCGGTGCACCTAACATAATTATTTTCATACTCACTGCCCTTACCTTTCTTTCATCCGCTATATGCGCTGTTCGGTTACTAAATTAAGCAAGCTTGAACAGCCTGTTTTATATAAATCTGCATGGCTCTGAATAGTTACATTTTAACTTTTTTAAGATAACTTTGCAATATCAAAAACAAATATATCCGAATGACTCTCATCATCCGGATATGCTTGTTTCATATGATTAGTCTTCTAAGAAGCCCTTGTAATTACGAACTAACATCTGAGATTCAATCTGCTTCATTGTCTCCAATACAACGCCAACGATAATGATAAGGCTGGTGCCGCCAAAGGACACACTTGCCCCAAATACACCGTTAAAGATGAACGGAATAACTGAAACAATCGTCAAACCAACTGCTCCGATGAATACGATATAATTTAAAACTTTATTCAAGTAATCACTGGTGGGTTTACCCGGTCTGATACCCGGAATAAAACCGCCCTGCTTCTTCATATTGTCGGCTACCATAAGCGGATTAAAGGTAATAGATGTATAAAAATACGCAAAAAATACGATTAACACAATATATACCAATAATCCAATAGAATAAACGGGCTGACTGGGTCTGCACCAATTATCGGAATTAAGCCCATTCAGTATTTCTCTCCATACGCCCGTACCCTGATAGTTCAAAAAGGAACAAATCAAAATCGGTAACTGCATAATGGATTGTGCGAAAATAACCGGAATAACACCTGACGTATTAACCTTGAGAGGAATATTGGAGGTTTGACCACCAACCATTTTCCTCCCCTGTACCTTCTTTGCATACTGCACAGGAATCTTACGGGTAGCGCTGTNNAAAATAACAACCAGTACCACCATTGCAACAATAATTGCAATAATTATGACTGCCGCCAGAATCGCTGTTGCATAGGGTTTTCCTTTTACAAACATCTCAAACAGGTTCGACAGGTCCTCCGGCAATCTTGAAATAATGTTGATTACAAGTACAATAGAAATACCATTGCCGATACCTTTTTCAGTAATTCTTTCACCCACCCACATCAGGAAAGCGCTACCTGCGGTAAGCGCTGCCACTGCGGTAATGATACTAAGCGCATTAAACTCTGTCAAATACCCCTGTCTGCCAAAGCCTACCGCCATAGCCGTAGCCTGAACCAGAGCAAGTACAACAGTCACATATCTTGTGATAGAAACAATTTTCTTTCTGCCATCCTCGCCGTCTCTCTGCATTTCCTCAAGTTTGGGGATTGCAATGGTGAGAAGCTGCATGATAATGGAAGAAGTAATATAAGGATTAATACCCAGTGCCAAAATCGCCATGCTCGCAAAAGAACCGCCGGTAATAGCATCAAAGAAACTGAACGCACCACCTGTATGGACCTCAAACCACTGAGCAAACAACTCACCGTTTACGCCCGGCGTAGGCAGCTGTGACCCGATACGAATCACAACTAACATTACCAGCGTAAACAGAAGTTTATTTCTTATTTCCTTAATTTTGAATGCGTTTTTCAGTGTTGTAAGCATTACATCACCTCTGCTGTTCCACCAAGTGCCTCAATCTTTTCTTTTGCGGATGCGCTAAATGCATCTACCTTAACATCGAGCTTCTTGGTAAGTTCTCCATTTCCGAGTATCTTTACGCCATCTTTGGGATTTTTTATAATACCAGCTTCCTTTAATGCTTTTACGTCCACTGTTGTGCCGTTCTCAAAACGCTCCAGAGCACTGATGTTGATTGCTACTATTTCCTTTGTATTTCTATTGTTGAAACCTCTCTTAGGAATTCGTCTGTATAAAGGCATCTGTCCGCCTTCAAAGCCCGGTCTGGGTGCTCCTGAACGAGCCTTCTGACCTTTGTGACCCTTACCAGCCGTCTTACCGTTACCTGAGCCGTGTCCACGTCCTCTTCTAAAATTATCGCTGTGCTTGGAACCTTCTGCGGGTCTTAAATTGGATAATTCCATTCCTAACACCTCCTTATCTAATTATACTTCTTCTACTTTAATTAAGTGACTAACCTGACGAATCTGTCCTCTTGTAGCTTCATTATCAGGAAGTATTATGGACTTACCAATCTTACGAAGTCCCATTGATTCAACAGTTGCTCTATTCTTTGGTACAGCACCGATGGTGGACTTAACCAAAGTTATCTTTAACTTTTTCTCTGCCATTGTCGTTCTCCTTTCCTGCTAACTNANCTTAAGCTNAAACCTCNTCTACNGNCTTGCNGCGATTCTTTGCTACTTCNTCGGGAGCCTTAANCTNGCTTAAANCGGTGATTGTTGCAAGAACAACATNCTGNTTATTGTTAGAACCCAANGACTTTGTACGGATATTCTTGATGCCTGCAAGCTCACAAACCACACGGGCAGGGCCTCCGGCGATGATACCTGTACCTTCGGGAGCTTTCTTTAAAAGAACGTTTGCAGAGCCATACTTACCGATAAAGTCATGTGTAATGGAATTGTTCTCGTCCAAAGCAATTTTTACGATATGCTTTACGGCATCTTCCTTACCCTTACGGATAGCCTCGGGAATTTCTACTGCCTTTCCAAGTCCGGCGCCTACATGACCGTTGCCGTCACCAACTACTACCAAAGCGGTAAAACGCATGTTACGACCACCCTTAACGGTCTTGGTTACACGCTTGATGGTAACAACCTTATCAGTTAATTCTAACTGGCTTGCATCTATGATTGTATGTTTCATGGTGTATTCCTCTTCCTTTCCTAGAATTCCAAGCCAGCTTCTCTGGCTGCATCAGCTAACGCTGCGATTTTACCCTGGTATATAAAGCCGCCTCTGTCAAAAACAACTTCCTTGATACCCTTCTCCATTGCTCTCTTTGCAATGACTGTTCCTAAATATGCTGCTGCATCAACGTTATTGGTCTTATCAAGCTCTGCCTTAATCTCTTTTTCAAGAGTGGAAGCAGCCACTAAAGTATTCCCAACTGTATCGTCGATAATTTGAGCATACATATGATTATTGCTTCTGAACACTGCAAGACGAGGTCTCTCGGCAGTGCCGCTGAAACGGTTACGAATTTTCATGTGCTTTTTAACACGAACTTTTTGTCTTGATTCCTTGCTAACCATCTTCATACTCTCCTTATCTATTATTTCTTACCAGTCTTACCAACTTTACGTCTGATTGTTTCATCAGCATACTTGATACCCTTACCCTTATAAGGCTCAGGTCTTCTCTTGTCTCTGATTTCAGCTGCGAATTGGCCAACCTTTTCTTTGTCAATACCCTTTACAATAATTACATTCTGTCCTTCCAAAACGGTCTCGATGCCCTCAGGGTCTTCCATTTCAACAGGATGAGAATAACCAAGGTTAAGTGTCAGCTTCTTACCTGCTTTTGCTGCCCTGTAACCAACACCGTTTACCTCCAGCTTTTTCTCATAACCCTCGGTAACACCTACTACCATGTTATGAATCAATGTTCTTGTCAAGCCGTGAAGAGATTTCATCTTCTTTAAGTCGTTGGGTCTGCTTACTACTATCTCAGCGCCCTCAACCTTAATTTCCATTTCTGCAGGTAACACTCTCTCAAGGGTTCCCTTAGGACCTTTAACGGTCACTTTGTTATTTTCTGCAACTTCTACAGTAACGCCTGCAGGAATCGCGATTGGCATTCTTCCTATACGTGACATGCCCGTACCTCCTATAATTTTATAGAACAATTTTATTGTTACTTCTCTGCGATCGTGCTTGGTTTTATCGCTTACCAGATAAAAGCTAAAACCTCACCGCCAACCTGCAGCTCTCTTGCCTTCTTGTCTGTTATGACACCCTGATTGGTAGAGATTATAGCAATGCCAAGACCGCCTAATACTCTGGGCAGCTCTTCCTTTCCAGCATACACACGAAGACCGGGCTTGGAAATTCTCTTGATACCGGAGATAATCTTTTCATTCTTATCCGCACCGTATTTTAAGGTAATGTGGATAGTCTTGAAGCTGCCGTCTTCAATAATGTCATATTTCTTAATATATCCCTCTTCTAAAAGAATCTCAGCGATTGATAATTTCATTTTAGAAGCAGGAACATCAACTGTATCATGTTTTGCAGTATTTGCATTACGAATTCTTGTAAGCATATCTGCGATAGGATCGCTCATTGTCATGTTGTGACTTCCTCCTTATTCTTGAACTTTCAATGAACTGCGAAGAATGCTTGTGCATTCTCCTGCCGGCACCTTATGGCCGGCTTTTACCAGCTTGCCTTCTTTACTCCGGGAATCTGACCCTTGTATGCTAACTCACGGAAGCAAACTCTGCAAATTCCGTATTTTCTTAAATAAGCATGTGGACGACCACAAATCTTGCAGCGTGTGTAAGCTGGTGTAGAAAACTTAGGTTTGCGCGGTTGTTTTACTTTCATTGAGGTCTTAGCCATCGGAATTAACTGCCTTATTATTT
>WFLY01000078.1 GCA_009177215.1 Bacillota bacterium | reverse complement strand
GACGGTGATGAATGTATTCTACACCGAAACAGAGCCCAACAACCAATATGTGGAGATGCGCGCCGCAAAGGCAGGCAACAGCATGCGAATGCTTGAAACAGTGCCCGACATCGCAAATCGCATGGACAAAGATGGAGAACGCTACTTTGCTGGCGTAAATGCCGACTTCTTCAACACCATTACCACTTCTAATATCATCCCATGCACTTCGTATTGTTGATAATTCTTTCTGAATAAAATTTTTTAACTCAATATATCTCGCATCATCCTCAAAACAACCCTGACGTCTACTAGTAGTTATATCTGCCCCATCATCTAAATCAAGAAAATCTGCTCTTATCTCACCAAATATATATTTTGAATATAGTGCAGTAGTTCCAATTTCCGAAAAAATATCCTCCTTCGCCATCTTGCCACGTACCATAATAACAATACGATTTAAGTTCTCATCATCATCTAATTCATTCGGTTCCGAACAAGTAGCAATCCAACCGCTAACAAAATATTCTGTATCACCAATTTTAATTTTAGACGGACGAACTTTCTTTAATTTTATCTTATCTTCCCTTGTTTGACTTGTTAAATCTGATTCATATTCTTCTGGTTTTTCATCTGGCAAATACATCCACACACATTGAGCCTTTGATAAATAATTTCTATCTGCAATAGAAATTTCTACTTTATTGATAGATACCTTAAAATCATTTTTATCTCCAATAACAGCAAATCTACGAGCCAAACGCTGTTTCAAATATGTAGCTAATGAAGCGGTTCTCTTTTTCTTTAAATCATTTAATTCAATAAGAGTACCGTTTTTTTCAAATAATATTCCCTCTGTTGATAATTCTAACGGATAATAACTCTCATTTGATTTTATGGNTTCTCTAAGTGCATTTGTGTCTATTTCAAATCCATTGATTTGATCATCCTNTTTAGAATACACTTTAACAATATTTGCAATAGAAAATAATGAAAGTTTACCAATTCCCTTCCTTCCCATTACAGGTCTATTTAATTTTGGAGAAACACCACTTTCAGTCCTTTTTTGATATCCAACAGTTAAATATTTGCCGTTGATATCTCCTAAATTCATTCCGTTGCCATTATCTCTTATAGAAATTCTATCTCCTGAAATTTCTAATTGAACCTCTGTAGCATCCGCATCCCACGCATTCGCAACAACTTCCGATAACACTGCTGAAGTATTGCTATAAAGATTAAGACCTAAATGATTTAACACTTGCAAATTTATAGACATCTGATATTTAGGTTCACTCACACTTTCACCCCCTCATGTGTTAAAATATATTCATAATACAATCTTACTGCTCGACGAATTTGTGCTTGAACGGATGCTGCAATATTAGCATACATATTTTGTAAACTTAACTGTTTTAAATATTCCTCACATTCCATCCTATCAAATTCCAAAATGCGCCTTGCCCTTCCTATCCTAGAGAGGGTATCACCTGCAACTTCTGATGACAATTTTTTTTCATCTTTTAACCAATCAATAAAACGAAGATTATGCAAATCCATATCTCCATCTATATATTTCATGAGACATGTCGCTACATAATTTGCCAAATTTACAGGAACAGCATTTCCAATCATTTGCTCTGTAATTGTAGAACTATCATCCCATATATAATCAGGCGGAAAAGTTTGTAAAATAGCTCTTTCTCGATAGGACAAATTTCTCACCCCCTGTGGATCAGTCATATCCCCTTCATGCTTTACATAATTACTTGGTTTGGGTCTATTAACACCTCTAATTGTTGGAGATGGTTCTTCTACAGAAAAAATTCCTCTTCTTTTGTAAGAGCGAGGATGCCTATAATAATATTGAATCTCCAGCTCATATTTTTGTTGTGTAAAATATTCACGCATTGTCAATGGGAAAATAGTTTGATTTGTTGAAAGCAACCCATCTAGAAAACTATCCTGACCATCTTTACAGCCAATGCAAAAAAATCTTTTCCTTTTTTGAGGAACACCACAAAAGCTGGCATCTAACACTTTCTCTGTAAGTCCATACCCAGCTTCTTTAAATATTTTCCGTGCTTTTTTATAAGCCTCGCTACTTGCTGCTCGCTCAACATTTTCCATAACAAAATATTGAGGCAAAACCTTTTTAATAATTTTAGCATATGCAACTGTTAAATCTGCCCTATCACCCTCCACTCTATTTCCTGCCCCCGAAAAATCTTGACAAGGAGGTCCGCCGATTATAATTTGTGGCTGATACTTTAAAATAGCTTTTATTGAACTACTCAAATCAGAAAGATCAACATCTTCTACTGGAT
>WFLY01000067.1 GCA_009177215.1 Bacillota bacterium | reverse complement strand
CTATTTCAACATCTCTTGGATCTATTAGTAATAATTCATCTCCAGGATTTTCTTGTTGAATCGTAATTTCCTTATTCTCAGATATATACTTGTATTCAAACCCTGAAGAGACCTTTTCATTAGAAGTTTGGACTATTGAAATACCATCTGAAATATCATTTGCATTAAAAACATCATTAGAATTAGGATAATATATGATTTTTTTTAGTTTAGTATTATTGATTAAATCATACCCAAACTTCTTAAGACCTTTACCGGATTGATGGAGCCATCTGGCACCTGGAAAAATTAATACCGTATTTCCATCCAGATTCATTGCTTGAATTTGAAAATAATGAAATATATTTCTTCTTGGATTCTGACCATTATTTATACTATCTGCCTTGCTTTCCTCTTNNTAAGGCGGATTNCCAACTATAGCTTCAAATTTCATTTTATCACCTTCTTTTACCTCATCATCGAGAGTTATTTCGCTTAATACTTTGTTTTGTTTAAAAATATTTGATATTCTTTCATAATCAATCTTATCAGTCTTATTACCATCATTATCTACAACCTTGACATCAAGCAAATCATAGGCAGTAAAATTTGTAGCAATGCAATCAATATTCAGACCGAGCATTAAATAAATCTTTCTTGTGAATTCATATGCTATCGTAGATGTTGGAATAGCAAGAACAGAAGATTTAATCCTTTCCAAATCTATACCAAGATTCTTTATTCGTTCACATATAACTATGGCAAATTCACCGATTTTGGTTGCAATATCAAGGATAACAACACCTTCTTGCTCAAGATTATAAAAACATTTATCCGGTAAAAGTGTAATCATATCATTTGCTATATTAAGTGGTGTAGGTACCTCTGATTCAGAAAGCTTGCCAAATTTGTTAATTGCTCTGACAGCACGTTCCGTAGGCTCAACAATTTCATCATGAGACAAAGCATTGATATTCTGAATTTTGTAATCAAGCTGACTAAGAATAAATAAATTTATATTTTGTCTTATAGCTTGCAGCACATCTTTGTTTAACGAGAGATTGTGAGCTATTCTTTTATTATTTGTATCATCAAGAGAGTCAAGTATATCATCCAATGATTTTAAATCGTCTTCTGATAAAAACGCATAGAAGAGCAATCTTGAATAATACATACGANATTTANTTTCTAATTGCTGATGTTCCGGTTCTGAGATGCTGCTTTTAGCGTTGTTACNATCATTGCCATTGTTCTCCTCAGTGCTATTATTACCACTATTATGGTCATCATCANAGTTATTTTCATCGCCTTCATAGGCATCTATTTGCAAGCCTTTTTTAGAACCTAATTCAGCTTGTACCTCGATGGTAGATTTAATAACATCAATATCAAGAAGTGACATATCGACAGGAATATCTCGTGTTTCATCTATAATTCCTCTGTCTTTTGAATATGCACTTACGGCGCTTAGAATATCAGCAGATTCCACTTGCAAAATCTTATTCTTATTCATAGTTATAATAGGAGATATTTTAAGTTCTTCTTTCATTCGTTTTTCGAGTCTTTGATTTCCACCTTCTTCTGTATTGGCATTGTATATCAATGACTTTTGCTCTTGCATAGAAAACATACGGTGCGGATCAAAGTCAACAAGTAACGTCTGTGGTTTCATATTGAACTTAATTACCTCACCAAATTCATCAACAAATGATTTAATATATTGATTTTGCAAACGAAAAACAGCCTGATCATATTCCTGTGGTGATGCTGTATCTTTTAAGAACAACATTGTATCCCATTGCTCTACAGTACTTCCTGTCAGCATACGATTAACTGTAAGTGTTATAGTTTTTTCGTTGTTTTCCTCACATTTAGCAATCTTTTCTTTGACAGAATTTACATTTTTGTATTCATTTGGCTTGTCAATACCAGATATATTAACAATTGTATAATTCCGTAAGTTCTTGAATTTAGCCCTGTTATCGGTTAATAGCTTCTCTAAAGCATCACAAGATGCACAATATGGCAAAACACACACAATGTGACGGCACATATTCCCCTCTTTAATTCTATCATAATCAAGGAAACTAAGAAGGTTATCATCTTCTTTGCTTCCGTCGATTACTTCAAATAAGTCTAATACTTCTTTTTTATAAACAAACTCTTTGTGTGAGCCATCAATTGCTTTCTTAATCGACTTCGGCATAAAAAGAGAAGAAAAAGCATAAGTATTCCCATTTGCTCTTAATTCAGCAAGTTTTGCTTGTGCTCTCTTACTTGGATTAAACGCAAATCGTATCATTTGCGGAAAACCGTAATACGGATTATCCCATTCTTTTATATCATCGAAAAATATATGTTCATAATCCCATTTTTCTTGTTCGGCTACGATATCCGTAAACTGATAGAAAGCAATTATATCTTCTTTTGTGAACTCACTTCCCATTAAAATACGATATGGGGTACCGGAAAGATGTAATTTAATTTTTGGCTCTAATACTTTTAATTCCTCATCTACAGCATTATATTCAACATAGTCGTCATCAGCATATTTTTCCTTAATATCAATGACATAGTTATTGTCTTTTAGTACCCGTCCGTATTTTTCGGCTCTTGCCCCAAAGTGAGTTTCATCAACGATAAGTAGGTCGATAACATTTCCAAATATCTCCTTATGCTTATCCTTTATTGATTCACCTTGTAAATCCTGCAAAGTAAGGAATATAATTACTCCTTTACCAGAATCCAAAAACCTCTTCACTATATGCTCGTCACTTGAAAGTTCTGCTCCAGTTAAGAATACATAATCCTTATTGAAATTATCGGCTTGTTGCACAGTCTTTTTCCACTCTTCACAAACATCAGCTTTTGCGGATACGATAAGAACTGTTTTAGCATTCATTTCTTTAGCACAACAAAGAGAGGTAANGNATTTGCCAAANCGCATNNCNGCATACATGAGTAGATTTTTTCTGCCATTTTTTACAGCACTCATGAAGTTATCTATGGTTGCTTGTTGATTAGGTCTAGGCTGCCATTCTCCGGTAGACGCATATGTATATGTTTCCGGCAATCTGTTCTTTGAATTGTAATACTGATACCTATCAATTCTTTTATTAAACTTATCCTTGATATCACTTATTGCATCTGCTACCTCTATGATATCTGTATCCTTGAAAAATTCATTTGAATAGTATATCCCTTCAATATCATTAGGTTTTAAGCGTTCTTTCCCAAGTTCAGTCTCTAAAAATTGATGAACCGCATAATCTCTAAAGAAAATATCATCATTTATCGTTGCTTTTTCTTTATACTCTTCCTTTAGTGTAGGAAAATGTTTTCTCCATTCATTCAGCCTTACTGATACAGAGCGGTATGTATCACCGACTTTGAGATAATTCGGTACCGTATTTGTAGAGAAGGCATATATATGTGGTTCGACTCTTCCAACTATCAATCCATTTAATATTTCTATATTTTCAATCA
Source organism: Bacillota bacterium (assembly GCA_009177215.1). GTDB lineage: Bacteria > Bacillota > Clostridia > Lachnospirales > Lachnospiraceae > Acetatifactor. The sequence continues at coordinate 3,346 of WFLY01000067.1, read as the reverse complement.
TATTTACCTCCCATATGACCACAAACTTGTGAGTGAAAGATTTATCTTTCACTCTTATATCCATACCTTTTCTTCGACTATGGCACAAAACACCATCAAAAACTATTTTTTAACCTTACACCTCTTGATTCAATAGTGAGCGGTATTCTATAATACCCTTTTTCTTCCATCTAATAGCTTGCCAGTCTTTTATAATACAATACTTAACTTGACACAACTCTTCATGAAACAGTGTAATTTGTTGGTTTTGCCCAATGACATTTTTATCACTATAAGGAACAGTGAAATTCAGACCATCCATTTGCCAAATATTCCACGAAATAATAGTTGCAATTTCTGTCAATTCTTCAATCGTTGGTTTCCTATGAAATTTNTAATTTAAGTTATNAATAAATGTATAAAGCANATTCTCACGTGCAAGCAATAAACTGTCACCTTGAAATTCAAAACCATATATGCTTTGAAAGGCTCGCACAGTCCATTTATACCATTTATCTTCTAATTCAGTGTTTTCATTAACCACACGCAGTTTTCTATCAAGAAGACCTATTCTTTTGTTAACCGGAATAACAGTACCTTCTACCGCATCATATCTGCTCACAAGGTATGGTGCTTCACCACAGGTTATCTCTATACGCGGACTATCAACATATTTTTTCCATGTTTTTTTACCCTTGTCTGAAAATTTGATTTTTGTTTGATTTACTCTCCAAGATTTATATTCTTCATGATTAAACATTCCTTCACGATTAAACCAAGCATTGTCAATTAAATTATTCTGAGCGTTGCATATCCAAGCCGGAGTAAAAACTTCTGCTTTATCCTTAGTTCTACTAAGTTTATTTTGTTGGTTTTTAGTAATTCTTGGCTGAATTATGTTGCAATCGTCTACAATTATTAAATTGAGCATAATTTCACATTCAGCCTTATAAAATTCGCCTAAATCATTATAATCATCAGTTGCCCAAACTATATTTCTATTAGTGGTTCTATCCTTCAAAAGTATATCCATTATCTGTGGGTGAACAATAATAAAATCATCCTCTTTAATATCTCTTGGCACAATCATTCCTCCACATCTTCATCTGGCAAAAACACCAATATGTCATTGGGCGTACAGCTCATAGCTTTGCATATGCTTTCCACTTTATCTAAAGCCATGTACTGCCCGTTTTTTATTTTCGTAATAATATTTGCCGAAATATTTGCTTTACGCATTAGTTCGGCATTACTTATATCTTTTTCAATCATTAAGTGTTGTAATTTCTTATAACTTACAGCCATCGTCTTACCTCCGCTCAAAAAAGACATATTATATGTATATCACATTTTTGTGAATTTTTCAATGAGTTTGGGAAGAACTAAGAGACATTTGTGTGTTCCACTATATCCGAAAAGTAATTGTGAAATAACGTCAGTGACAGCGTGCTCAGACTATTTATAACTATATCGTAGCCGTGTTACCTCTAAGCAAACAGAAAAAAATGGCATAACCAAATATCGGTTATGCCGCTTTTTTAAGAAATAAACTTCTAAGCTGCCCCCTTAAAAAGGAGTGCATCTGATTTCAAATTGTAAATACTGCTTTATTAGTTGTTAATCAGCTTATCCTCTTCATTGTTCCAGCTGTAAAGCTTACGAACCTCTTCGCCCACCTTTTCAGCAGGATGCTCGGAAGCAAGCTTTCTCATAGCCTTGAAGTGAACCTGCTTTCCTGCGGGAGACATATCAAGCAGGAAGTCCTTTGCGAAGGTACCGTCCTGAATATCGCTGAGGATCTTCTTCATAGCCTTCTTGGTATCCTCGGTGATAATCTTAGGTCCGGTAATGTANTCACCGTACTCGGCAGTATTGGAGATNGAGTATCTCATGNCTGCGAAACCGCTCTNNTAAATCAAATCTACNATCAGCTNCATCTCATGGATACACTCANAGTATNCGTTTCTGGGATCGTAGCCTGCCTCAACCAAGGTCTCAAAGCCTGCCTGCATAAGTGCGCAGACACCGCCGCAAAGAACTGCCTGCTCACCGAAAAGGTCAGTCTCTGTCTCTGTACGGAAATTGGTCTCAAGCACGCCTGCTCTTGCTCCGCCGATACCAAGCGCATATGCAAGCGCGATATCCTGTGCCTTACCGGTAGCATCCTGCTCAACGGCAATCAGACAAGGAACACCCTTTCCAGCCTGATACTCGCTTCTTACGGTATGTCCGGGACCCTTAGGTGCAATCATGGTAACATCCACATTCTTGGGAGGTACAATACATCCGAAATGAATGTTAAAGCCATGGGCAAACATCAGCATATTGCCTTCCTCAAGATTGGGTTCGATATCATTCTTATAAAGGTCAGCCTGCTTCTCATCATTAATCAGAATCATAATGATGTCAGCCTTCTTTGCCGCCTCTGCAGCGGTATATACTTCAAAGCCTTGAGCCTCTGCCTTAGCCCATGACTTGGAGCCTTCATACAAACCGATNATAACATGANAGCCTGACTCNTTCAAATTCAATGCGTNANCATGANCCTGACTGCCGTAANCAATAATAGCAATNGTCTTGCCCTCTAACATGGAAAGATTACAANCNTCCTGATAAAAAATTTTTGCCATTTNCTTTTCCTCCATTTTGTTCCTTAAATAAATTTATATAACTGATAGGTTCCGTTACGTTAATACAGCTAACGTCTCCCTAGAGCTAACGATAAGAAATTATAGCATGGTGACATTCCCGATGCCCCGTCCCAAACCTGCAATACCGGTTCTTGCAAGCTCCAAAATCTCATAATCTCTCAGAAGCGCTATAAAAGCGTCAATCTTACTTTGGTTGCCCGTAAGCTCCGCAATAATGCTTTCCGGAGATACATCAATGATATTGGCACGGAAAATATTGGCAACGGAAATAACACTCTCCCGCTGCTGTGCCGTCACCTTTACTTTAATAAGTACAAGCTCACGATATACGCTCTCATCGGGCTTTAATTCCTTGATATCGCGCACATCCACAAGCTTAGCCACCTGCTTCTCAATCTGCTCCAGAATTTCATCATCACCGCTTGCAACAATAGTAATTCTGGTATATCTGGGGTCTGCCGTAACACCTGCAGTAATACTCTCAATATTATAACCGCGCCTTGAGAACANACCGNATATTCTGCTTAAAACACCTGACNNATTATCTACTANTAACTGAAAAACTTTTTTCTNCATAGTAATAACCATGCNCCCTTCTTAACCTTTGAATTCGGGTATGGNACAGCATTTTTAAAATAGCTNCANTATTTTTATANAATAAANTCACACATACCCTACAANTTATAATTATGACAAGTTCCATACGGAATGTCAAT
>WFLY01000249.1 GCA_009177215.1 Bacillota bacterium | reverse complement strand
TATATCAGAGCAAGCTGGGATTGGTTTTGGTAAGAGCACCTGCCGGAAGTGGGAAATCAACGACTTTAGCGGCTATGATAGATAAAATAAACAGCAAACGTGATGCCCATATCATTACCTTGGAGAATCCCATTGAATACCTGCATCAGCACAAGATATCCATGGTGAATCAGCGTGAAATCGGAATTGATTCGGACAATTATATTAACGGACTGCGTGCTGCCTTGCGTGAGGATCCGGATGTCATTTTTATTGGTGAGATGCATGATTTTGAGACTGTCAATATGGCGGTCACTGCGGCGGAGACAGGACATTTGGTGTTGTCCGCCTTACATACCGTAGGTGTCGCCGAGACTGTTAATCGTATGATTGATATGTTTCCGCCACACCATCGGCAGCAGATATGCGTAAGGCTTGCAAATGTATTGGAGGCGGTGATTTTCCAGCAGCTGATACCTAACGTCGACGGCAGCGGACGCATGGCGGCATTTGAGGTTATGCATGTAAATCAAGCCGTGCGAAAACTGATTCGTGAGGATAAACTGCATCAGCTTACCGAGATTATGCAGACCGGTAAAAACATGGGCATGATAACTATGGATGAGACAATAGCGCAGCTTTACCATGAAGGGCGCATAAATAGGGNAAGNGCAGTTCAATTTGNNCAGAACNCTGATNTNATGGANACAAAAANATANNTCTTNTTAAGTTCTTATAATCAAAGATTCAATTAGTATTCNGGTTTAAAAGCGTAAGCGTNGTGGCATGGCAGTACAGCGGCTGAGCCATGACCCTTTCGCAGTAATCCGAGAATATTATTCAAACAAAATATCGGCAAAATATATTAAAGTCTAACAAAGCATCATATTGAAGTGAAACAAAATTCTTATCAAAGCATCGATATTCATCGAAAACAATCCAACAAAATCATTCACAAATGAATAGAGAAAAGGAGGTACATTTTATGTACAGTGCAGTTATTTCAGGCGCTTTTATGGGCGTTCATGCCTTTTTGGTGTCTGTGGAAGTTGATATATCTTCGGGTTTGCCGACTTTTCAAATGGTAGGTTCCCTAAGCTGCGAGGTCAGGGAATCAAAGGAAAGGGTATGGGCGGCGCTAAAAAATGCAGGCTTGGATATTCCACCGACACACATTACGGTGAATTTATCGCCGGCAGATTTGAAAAAGGAAGGAACGGCATTGGATTTGCCCATTGCGGTTGCCATGCTTGAGGCGTTGGAATATTTTCCGGCTAAAGTTACAAGAAATGTGCTGTTTTTGGGAGAACTCAGCTTAAACGGAGAAGTTAAGAAAGTTCGGGGAGTGCTGCCTATTGTGCAGGAGGCAGCAAGGCGGGGAGTGAAGGAATGCATCGTACCAATGGAAAACGTGGCGGAGGGGGCGGTGATTTCGGGTATTGCTGTCAGAGGAGTAAAGGATATTCAGGAGCTGTTGCAATTTTTACGGGAAGATGAGCCTTCTGAAAGGGAAAAAATATTACCGCTGCATGAGATTTCGGTGAAAAATCTTTTTGAACGGAAAAGACAATGGGAAGAAAACGATTTTGCACAGGTAAGCGGGCAGGAAAGCGCCAAGAGAGCCGCATTGATAGCGGCGGCAGGCTTTCATAATCTGCTGCTTGTGGGTCCGCCCGGAGCGGGGAAGTCCATGATTGCCAGACGGATTCCCGGCATCATGCCCCCACTTACGCTGGAGGAAAGTCTGGAGGTAACTGCGGTGGCCAGCGTTGCGGGTGTTCTGAAGGAGGAGCAGTCTTTAGTGACGGAAAGACCCTTTCAAAGTCCGCATCATACCATTTCTCAGGCTGCATTGACGGGAGGAGGTTCAATACCCAGACCGGGAATGATTTCCCTTGCCCACAGGGGTGTCCTCTTTCTGGACGAGCTTCCAGAATTTCAGCGGAATGTATTGGATAGCCTGCGCCAGCCCTTGGAAGAGCATACTGTTTCGGTGGCAAGAGTGAATGCAAATTTTAGTTATCCGGCGGATTTTATGCTGGTGTGCGCCATGAATCCCTGTCCCTGCGGATATTATCCGGACAGGAATCAATGCCGCTGTACAAAAATGCAGGTGAAGCGGTATATGAGTAAGGTGTCGGGTCCTATTTTAGACCGTATTGACTTATGTGTGGAGCTGCATGCCGTGGATATTTCCAGCCTGCATAATCCGTGCCGACAGGAGAGCAGTGCCAAGCTGCGAAAAAGAGTGGAGACAGCAAGAAAGAGGCAGGAGGAACGTTTTGAGGGAACAAGATATCGATTTAACGGTGATATAGAGAGCGGGGATGTGGAGAAATACTGTGCTTTGGGGAAGGAGGAGCAAAAATGTATGGAGGAGCTTTATACTTCCCTGAGACTCAGCGCCAGAGCGTATCACAGAATTTTAAAGGTGGCGCGCACCATTGCAGATTTGGCGGGGGAAGACGGTATAGGTACAAAACATTTACTGGAAGCGGCGTGTTATCGCCCAGCGCAGGAATATTGGATATAAGCTTGGGAGGAAGTGTGAAAAATCAGAGATTTTTCACAAACGAGCTTGTTCGTTTTGCAAATATTGTGCTGACGCCCAAATTCGTGGGTTGTTGGCAGCATGGAGGATTATTATAGATGGAACAGAAAGAAGAATATTATGCCTATTGGCTGAGCAGCCTGCCGGGCATCGGGGATAAAACAATCGCCAGTCTGCTTGGCGCCTGTCAAAATCCCACACAGGTATACGGAGCTTCCGATGAGCTGCTGGGGAAGATACTAAACAAGAAACAGCTTCAAAGTCTGAAGCAAGTAAAAAGTGTTTGGCGGCTGAGAGAAGAGTATGAGCAATTAAGGAAGCTGGGGCTTGGCTTTACATGGCAGGGTAGTGAAGAATACCCCGAGAGATTACAACGAATTCCGGATGCGCCCTTTGCTTTGTTTTATAAGGGAAGGCTTCCGGACAATGAAAGGCTTTCCGTGGCTGTAGTCGGNGCAAGAGATTGCTCGCGGTATGGAAGCTATGTGGCTAAGGAGCNGGGGNGATACTTAGGGGAACAGGGAATACAGGTTGTCAGCGGTATGGCGAGGGGGATTGACGGCATCAGTCAGGAAGCGGCGCTAAAAGCGGGAGGCAGCTCTTTCGGCGTGCTGGGGTGCGGGGCGGATATTTGTTATCCGGCGTCTAACAAGGAGCTTTACGGGGAACTGGCACGGCGGGGAGGCGTGCTGTCCGCTTACCGACCGGGAACGCCGCCGGTTTCCGGCAACTTTCCGCCCCGCAACCGTATTGTCAGCGGGCTTGCGGACGCTGTGGTGGTGATTGAGGCAAGGGGGAAGAGCGGTACGCTGATTACGGTTGACATGGCATTGGAGCAGGGAAAGGAGGTCTATGTAGTGCCGGGCAGGGTTACTGACCGCCTGAGTGACGGCTGTAACAGATTGTTAAAGCAGGGGGCGGGAGTATTTCTGTCACCGCAGGATTTTGTAGAAGAGCTTCGGGAACTGATAGAAAGACAAAAAGGGGATAAAAAGCCTGACGTGGGCGTGCGCAAGAAGCAGGGAGGGGAATGGCGGTCGGCAGAGAAAATACAGGAAAGGAATCCTTTGCTTACGGAAGAAATGCAGTGTGTCTATAAGCTTTTAGATTTCCAGCCCCGGTCTATGGACGAGATAAGGCTGCTGCTTCCTGCATCCCTGCCGGCGTCCGAAGTCAGTATTATTTTGATGCGCCTGTGCATAGCGGGGTATGCGGTACAGGTTTCCTCCGGACAGTTTTGTGTAGGAGACAGGAACAAATCCTGACTGTATTGGGTTGAGGAACCGGGGCGGTTTTCCCTTCTTAGGACTTGTAAAGACGGGATTATTCCTGTAACATAATATAAAAGTAATGTTGGCCTGCAGGGTCGGACAGGTAGCCATTGAGGCGTGCCGGGAATTGTGGTATAATACACTCAAGAATCCAGCCGCTGTGCGTCTGTCGTGCTTGCTCGGGCTGATGTTTGTCAGACCGTTTGGCGAGCGGAGCGAACCCGTGAAACCAAGGGTTTTACGGGTCTTTGCCCGTAATTTGCGGTAATCATGAATTTTGAATGGCGATTAGGAGCCGTTAAGGAGGATTTTATAAATGAGTGAAAATAAGGCTGTGTATAGAGAGAGAACAAAGGTAATTCAGATCGGAGACCGCAGGATAGGGGGAGGCAATCCTATTTTGATACAGTCAATGACTAATACCAAGACGGAGGATATACAGGCGACGGTGGCTCAGATTTTAGAGCTTGAGAGAGCGGGCTGTGAAATTATCCGTTGTACCGTTCCTACTCTTGAGGCGGCGAAGGCAGTTTCGGAGATTAAGAAGCAGATTCACATTCCCCTTGTGGCAGATATTCACTTCGACTATAAAATGGCGCTTGCCGCCATGGAGAACGGCGCAGACAAGATTCGCATCAATCCCGGCAATATCGGAAGCGCGGAAAAAGTGAAGGCGGTAGTTGACGTGGCGAAGGAGCGGAATATTCCCATTCGGGTGGGCGTCAACAGCGGCTCTCTGGAAAAGCCCCTTATAGAAAAATATGGCGGAGTTACGGCTGAGGGGATTGTGGAGAGCGCTCTGGATAAGGTACATATTATAGAAGATTTAGGCTATGACAATATGGTAATCAGTATCAAATCCTCCGATGTCCTCATGTGCGTAAAGGCACATGAGCTTTTGGCAGGCAAAACAGATTATCCCCTTCATGTGGGCATTACGGAGTCGGGCACGGTTCAGAGCGGCAACATCAAGTCCGCAATCGGGCTGGGACTGATTTTGAATCAGGGTATCGGCGATACCGTCCGGGTATCCCTGACCGGTAATCCGGTGGAGGAGATTAAATCCGCCAAGCTGATTCTGCGGACACTGGGGCTCCGTAAGGGGGGCATTGAGGTGGTGTCCTGCCCCACCTGCGGCAGAACGCAGATAAATCTAATTGATCTGGCATTCAAGGTGGAGCAGCTGGTAGAGGATTATCCGCTGGATATCAAGGTTGCCGTTATGGGCTGTGTGGTAAACGGTCCGGGAGAAGCAAGGGAAGCTGACCTTGGAATTGCCGGCGGTATTGGAGAAGGGCTTCTTATTAAAAAAGGTGAAATTATCCGTAAGGTGCCGGAGGAGGAATTACTTTCCGCTTTGCGGGAAGAACTTGACAACTGGAACTAGGTGACTAATCATGGGCAAACGGTTTTTTGAAGTATTTCCAACCCTGAAATTGAATAAAACAATCCGTGATATTATGGAGCAGACTGATGTGGAGAAGATTTCTGCCACAAAGCGGAAGGATTTTTTACGCATTTACCTTTACAGCACCAGGCTGATTGCCAAGGAAGATATCTGGGCTGTGGAAGGTGAGATAAAAAAGCAGCTTTTTCCAAATGCCAATATGGCTATTAAGATTTATGAGCGCTTTGTTTTGTCTTCACAGTATAATCCGGAAAAGCTGATAGACATTTACAGGGATAGTATTCTGGCGGAGCTTCGGGAGTACAGTCATATTGAGTACAATGCCTTTAAGACGGCGCAGATAGCCTATCCTTCAGAAGATAAAATGGTGCTGACAGTGGAGGATACCGTACTAGTGCGCAGCAAGGAAGAGGAGCTTGTCCGGGTGCTGGAGAAGGTGCTTGTGGAGCGCTGCGGCTTTTCGGTATCCATCGTGGTGGAGTACAGGGAGGCGCAGGAAGGCATTTCAAGGGAGGACGAGGAGCATAAGATTCAGATGAAGGTATCTGAAATCTACAGGCGAGTGAAGGGCAATGCCGACGCAGCCCATTCTTTGGGAGCATCCGGGGAGGAAGGAACAGGCGGAATGGGCGATACAGCAGCTTCCGGAGGAGGCGCTTTTGGAGGCACGACAATTTCCGGAGGAGGCGTTCCCGTGGGGGCAGCCGCATCGGTGGAAGCCACAGACAGCGGGGGAACTGGCAATATCGCGGGGAACGGCGCGGCTTCGGGCAGTGCAGCGGCATTTGGCAGCGCCGGCGGTTCTCAGGCAGGTGTCGTCCGCAGGAGCGAATTTAAGCGTAGCGAGTTTAAGAAGGGAGAATTCCGCAGGGGCGGTGATTTCGGCAAAAGCGTAAAGCGCTCCGATAATCCGGATGTGTTGTACGGCAGAGAATTTGAAGAGGAGGCAATGAAAATAGAGGATATCATCGGCGAGATGGGAGAGGTGGNTATCNGANGCANAATCCTCAATNTAGATNAGNGGGAGATTAAGAATGAAAAAACGATCATNATCTTTGACATNACGGATTTTACNGNNACANTGANGGTGAAAATGTTCTGCCGTAACGATCAGGTGGAGGAAATATTGGGAGGAATCAAGGCAGGAGCATTTGTGAAGGTGAAAGGCATCAGCATGGTGGACAAGTTCGACCATGAGCTGACTATCGGTTCCATTGCCGGCATTAAGAAAATACCGGATTTCACCGTAAGGCGTGCGGACATTTCTCCCCACAAGAGGGTGGAGCTTCACTGTCATACAAAGATGAGCGATATGGACGGGGTTTCCGAGGCGAAGGATATTGTAAAGCGTGCCTATAAATGGGGGCACAGGGCAATTGCCATTACGGACCATGGTGTGGTGCAAAGCTTTACGGACGCCAACCATGTGTGGGATGATCTATGGAAGGCGGAGAAGAATAAGCGAAAGGAGGCGGGGGAGGAGAATCCGGACAAGCAGGATTTTTTCAAGATTATATACGGTATGGAGGCATATTTGGTAGATGACCTTCGCGAGATTGTGACCGGCGATAAGGGTCAGGATTTGTCAGCTGATTTTGTGGTATTCGATATTGAGACTACAGGCTTTTCGCCGGTAAATAACCGTATTATTGAAATTGGGGCTGTGAAGGTGTCCGGCGGCAAAATTGTGGACAGATATTCCACCTTTGTCAATCCTCAGGTGCCCATTCCCTTTGAAATTGAAAAACTCACAAGCATTCGCGATGATATGGTGGTGGATTCCCCTACCATAGATGTGATTCTTCCGGAATTTCTGGAATTTTGTCATGGATGTGTTCTGGTGGCGCATAACGCCAATTTTGATATGAGCTTTATTATGGAGAATTCCCGGAGGTTTGGCTATCCCACGGAGTACACCTATGTGGATACGGTAGGTATTGCAAGAGTGCTTCTGCCAAATCAGGCGAAGCATACGCTGGACGCAGTGGCGAAGACTCTGGGCATATCCTTGGAGAACCATCATCGTGCGGTGGATGATGCGGAGGCAACGGCACATATTTTTGTAAAATTTATTACTATGCTTCATGAGGAAGGGGCGGATACGCTGGCGCAGGTAAACGCTTTAGGCGCGGCAAGTGTGGAGCTGGTGCGCAGGCTTCCCTCCTATCACGCCATTATTCTTGCCAAAAATGATATGGGGCGGATTAACCTCTACCGTCTGGTGTCGGAGTCCCATCTGACCTATTTTAACAGGCATCCGAGAGTGCCCAAAAGTCTGGTGATGAAATACCGGGAGGGCTTGATTCTGGGAAGCGCCTGCGAGGCGGGAGAGCTGTATCGGGCGCTTCTGGACGGGCAGTCGGATGTGCAGATAGCAAGGCTGGTAAATTTTTACGATTATCTGGAGATTCAGCCCTGCGGGAACAATAAATTCATGATTGAGTCCGAGAAGGTCAGGGAAATTAACTCCATTGAGGATATTCGGAATGTGAACCGAAAAATAGTGGCGTTGGGCGAGCAGTTCCATAAGCCGGTGGTCGCCACCTGTGATGTACATTTCTTAGACCCTGAGGACGAGATTTACCGCCGTATTATTATGGCGGGCAAGGGCTTTACGGATGCGGACGATCAGGCCCCCCTGTATTTACATACTACTGAGGANATGCTGGAGGAATTTTCTTATCTGGGCAGNGATAAAGCAAAGGAAGTTGTCNTCACCAATACCAACATGGTTGCGGATATGATTGAAACCATCGCTCCCGTGCGACCCGANAAANGTCCTCCCGTGATTGCGGACAGTGACAAGACTTTGACGGAGATTTGCTATAATAAGGCGCATGAAATTTACGGTCCGGATTTGCCGGACATAGTGGAGAAACGCCTGCAGAAGGAGCTGAATTCCATTATCAGTAACGGCTTTGCCGTGATGTATATCATCGCCCAGAAGCTGGTGTGGAAGTCGGTGGAGGACGGGTATCTGGTGGGCTCCCGCGGGTCCGTGGGAAGCTCCTTTGTTGCCACCATGGCGGGAATAACGGAGGTAAACCCATTAAGTCCTCATTATNATTGCAGTAAGTGCCATTANGTGGATTTTNNGGAGGAGGACGTTNAGGCTTACGCNGGAAAGGCGGGTATTGACATGCCGGACAAGGTGTGNCCTGTGTGCGGTGAAGCGCTGCACAAGGACGGCTTTGACATTCCCTTTGAGACGTTCCTTGGCTTCAAGGGCGACNAGGANCCNNTATATTNATTTNANTTTCTCGGNNGANNATCANTCAAAGGCACACAAATATACGGAGGTTATCTTCGGCGCAGGGCAGACCTTTAGGGCAGGTACCATTGGTACGCTGGCGGATAAGACCGCCTTTGGCTATGTGAAGAATTATTTTGAGGAGCGGGGCGTGCATAAGCGCACCAGCGAGATAAACCGTATCACTGTGGGGTGTACCGGAATCAGACGAAGCACGGGGCAGCATCCGGGAGGCATCGTGGTGCTTCCTCTGGGGCAGGATATCAATTCCTTTACCCCAGTGCAGCATCCGGCAAACGATATGACAACGGATACCGTCACAACACATTTTGATTATCACTCCATTGACCACAACCTGTTAAAGCTTGATATTCTGGGGCACGATGATCCCACCATGATTCGTATGCTGCAGGATTTGACGGGAAAAGACCCTGTCACCATTCCCTTGGACGGCAGGGATGTGATGTCGCTGTTCCAAAACACGGAAGCGCTGGGTATTACACCGGAGCAGATTGGCGGCTGTAAGCTGGGTGCTTTGGGAATACCTGAGTTTGGTACGGATTTCGCCATGCAGATGGTAATTGACGCAAAGCCAACTTCTTTCTCGGATCTGGTGCGTATCTCGGGACTGTCCCACGGCACGGATGTGTGGCTGGGGAATGCCCAGACATTAATTCAGGAGGGGAAAGCAACCATTTCCACGGCAATCTGTACCCGTGATGACATTATGACTTACTTGATTCAGATGGGAGTGGAGAGCGGCCTTGCCTTTACCATTATGGAAAGTGTCCGTAAGGGCAAGGGGCTTAAGGACGAGTGGATTACGGAAATGACGGCTCATGACGTGCCGGATTGGTATATTTGGTCCTGCAAGAAAATCAAGTATATGTTTCCCAAGGCGCACGCGGCTGCGTATGTTATGATGGCGTGGAGAATCGCCTATTGTAAGATTCATTATCCGCTTGCCTATTACGGAGCCTTTTTCAGTATCCGTGCCAAGGCTTTTTCCTATGAAATTATGTGTCAGGGTCAGAGACATCTGGAGAGTATTATGGCGGATTATAAGAGACGCTCGGATTCCCTGTCCAATAAGGAGAAGGATGCCTACGGCGATATGCGTATTGTGCAGGAGATGTATGCCCGAGGCNTTGAGTTTNAGCNGNTTGATATTTTCAGGGCGCAGTCCAGATTGTTCCAGATTGTGGACGGAAAGCTGATGCCGTCGCTTAGCAGTATTGACGGTTTGGGAGAGAAAGCGGCAGATGCAATTGTGGAGGCGGCGAAGGACGGACCTTTTCTCTCCAAGGATGATTTCAGGCAGCGTACCAAGGTGTCCAAAACGGTTATTGAACTTATGGATTCCTTGAATTTGCTGGGGAAACTGCCGGAATCCAACCAGATAAGCTTGTTTGATTTTGTGTCTTAAAAAAGTTTTTATGGCAATCATAGCGGTTTGGTCATGCAATGCATAAGCTGGCGCAAAGAGCACTTTTATCAATCATTTCAGTGTTTACCGCCAGCTTATTTCATTTCGGGTGTCCGCCCTATGGAAATGATTGTACAGTTTGTCCTAAGTGAGTAAGCCTCATGGACAAATCGTACATTTATTCCCGCAAGCAATGAGNTGGACGTACGTGCCTGCACGGACATTCGGCGAATGCTGCCAGGCTATTGACTTTCGCATGGCGGAACCGTTTAAAAAAATGTGTTAAAAAAATTGTATAAATTTTTAAAAAAATGCT
>WFLY01000083.1 GCA_009177215.1 Bacillota bacterium | reverse complement strand
TGCCTTTTGGTTGGATATGCTGTTGCTTTCGCCCTGTAACTCGTCATCATGGCTCAATCTCTCATATAGTGCTGTTAAATCGTGACTCATAATCAATTCCCTCCTTTCCGCCATTATCGCATAAATGCTATGCTGTGGCTCTTTTGTATTTATTTTGATTAAGAAGTCTTTTACAGTTTATAACTCCAAAAGCCGCAAACAATATACTGTATATGTGTTTCCCCTTCTTCTGCAAAAATCCTGTGAAGAACCAAAACCCCATAACCATCTCAAGGCTTCCCATAACATATACATTAAAAAAATCCAAATAATCAATAATCAATCATTTCACAGTCTCCATTCTCTCATATACTGTAAGATCACTTTTGAGAATTCCTTACTTCTAAGACGTGATACAGGTATTTCCTTTCCATCCGCCATATATGCAGTATTGTTTCTGTAGCTTTTCAGATGGTTCAGGTTGATCAGATAGCTTCTGTGGCATCTGAAAAATCTCTCGTCCAGCTTCTTTTCCAGATTTTCAATCCTGTCATAGTAGTCAATGACCTCCCCTGACACAAGATACAGATACACTTTCCTGTCTATGATTTCACAGCAGATAATATCCTGAAAAGAAATGATATTACTTTCGCATCCCTTCTGGACTAACAAATTTACTTTTTCCGGTGACAGCCTGTCCTGCATGGAAAGAAAAAGCCTTTCCATTGTCTTCTCAAAATGCTCTTCCTGAACAGGTTTCACCAAATAATCAAACGGCTGTACCTCAGAAGACTGGAATACCATTTCTTTCAAAACCGTTATAAAAATCAGAAAACCATTATAACCATGCGCCCTTAACATTCTGGCAGTTTCTATTCCGTCCATCCCCCGCATCCCAATATCAAGAAAAAGGATATCTATTCTTTCATTGTTTTTCAGCAATTCTTCTCCCGAGGAATACTCCACAACAGATATATCTGTATTTTTTTTCTGAAAAANTCTTCTGCCATTTTTTCAATTTTTTNTGACATACATTTTTCATCATCGCNGACAGCAATGTTAATNATAGAATCNCCTTCCTTNAACCAAACANTATAATANCCATTATCCNGTTANGCCATAANTATTACGCCGAATGTATTCTCAGCGATGTGAAATGTTTTCATTTTTCAAGGAAAAAAGACATATTTGCTTTTTAGCTGGATTGAAAGGCAATTCTGATATCTCCAATAATTCATCATAAATCATTTGTGGAATCCCTTGTTCAAATTGTATCAAACTGCTCTCATGGTGTCCACGCATAGCACATTCAGAAGGTTGCATTTTAGGATTACAAGTAAAAAAACATATGATTTTTGAATAGCAAGTTTGAATTGAAGCTGGCAATATTTTGTAATTCTCCATCAACGCTATTTGTGTGTATTCTTGTCCTATTGGTATATCACTTTCCGCATAGGAATGATGAAAATACAGGCTATTCACTGCATATTTATTTATTGTAAATATCTCATAAGCAATCGGAAACATCACTCCAAATTGTAGAACATTTTTTTCCATATCTGGTATTAGCCTATTTTTGACAATCTCCGGACTATACCACCCCCATAGAATCAGTCGATTTTGTTCTGCCATTTTCCTTCCTTACCTTCCTTAATTTTAATAAGTTATTATCTGCAAATAAAAATTTATAGTTATTGCTGCTACACTAATATAATAGATTTTCTTCCTAAATACATTTGATATATTACCATAGTTCTCCTTTCCTAAATCTATCCGCTATCTAATGCTTAATTGCTCTTGAATAGCGGCTCAATATCTTTTTTTATGAAATCAACCCTGTCTTTAACTCCCGGAACAAATAAAGAGGAAATGGCAACCACGATTCTGTCTTTAGGATTAACGTATATGGTATTTCCTCCGTCACCTAAGGCAGCAAAGGAATGTTCCACCTCATCTATAATCCACCACAAATATCCATATTTCAGATTGCGTTTATCCCATACGCTTTGTACCCGTGTGCTTTCGCATACCCAATTCTCGGAAACAATCTGTTTGCCATACCAAAGTCCTCTATTCAAATATAACAGTCCTAATTTAGCCATATCCATAGTTGTAAGGGATAACCCCACCCCGCCGTATTCGTTCCGTTAGGGTCGGCAACCCAACCGCTTATGTCTTTCGATTTATAAAAATTAAATTGTTCTTCTTTGCTGCGAAAATACACATTTTTTTGACAGAAATGTCCAAAAAGAAAGATGAACAGTAAAATATAAGAAGGTGAATGAATATGGCAAAAAACCAATACCACGGTACGATTTCAAGGCTTTTGGNTAANCAATCATATTGATTAAANATTCANTTCCTTTATTNNTACTATACTTTTTTNNANTTGATTTCCGTGTTCTTGTATTTNTATTNTTTTCAANATAATAANAAGGATACCTNANATTTTAGATATCCTTTTTAACCCATTAATAATAATGAATCAGAATGCTTGTTTTCACTTTTGTTTACACTTCATAAACACCGTGATCAAACCTCCCGTTTTTATAAAATTTTTAAGTGCAGGAAAAGAGACTTGAACTCTCATGGTATTGCTACCACACGGACCTAAACCGTGCGCGTCTGCCAATTCCGCCATTTCTGCGAACAAGTTATATTTTATATTGGTTCCCGCCAAAATTCAATAATCTTTTTTAATTTTTTATACAGTTCGTAACAATTCAGCCCATTACTCCGAATTATAAACCAC
>WFLY01000071.1 GCA_009177215.1 Bacillota bacterium | reverse complement strand
ATTGCTTCCGTAGCTAAAATTAACTGGGATAACATGCTGGAGTCGATTCCCGCATTCCTTTGTATCGCTGCAATGCCGTTGGCTTACAGTATTTCAGAGGNTATTGCTANCGGCGTTATCTCATGGACGNTTCTTCATCNGTGCGCGGGAAAGACAANAGGTAAGGTCAGTGTTTTGATGTATATTTTGACGGTACTCTTTATTTTGAAATATATATTCCTGTAAAAAACAATTGGTTTTANATNTGGGAGCAAATATGNCTTTAGGATAACAGGCAGGGGGAGTCCTCCTGTCTGTTATATCTACNGGGTCAGTTTGTTAAAAAGGATTGTAGAAAATGGAATATCTTATTTTTGTTTTAGCTTTTGCTTTGTTTTTTGTATGTNTTTTTGTGAANGAAGCTTTTTCGGCTAAGAAAAGGGAAAAGAAATATATTGAATCGCTGTANCGNGATTATGGGGAGCTTCCGAAGAGGGAATATTCCAGAGATCGTTATGAGCGTATTGCCAGCTATTTCAAGAAGCATCGGGAAGACGGCCAGCTGGATGATATCACTTGGAACGATTTAAATATGGATGAAATTTTCAAGAGAATGAATTATACTCTTTCCGCCTCCGGCGAGGAGTATTTATATTATACATTGAGAAACGTAACAAAGAAAAAAGAGGAGCTTGAGTATCTGGAGGAGGTTATCCGATATTTTCAGGACACCCCCGATGATAGGGTAAAGCTGCAGGTACTGATGTCACATCTGGGTTATACCGGTAAATTTTCGCTTTATGATTATCTGGATAATCTGGATTTGTTAGGGCAGTGTTCTAATATGAAGAATTTGCTGCTGGATATTTTGTTTGTTCCCCTTATTATATTGGCACCCTTTCAGCTGCCCTTGGCGCTCTGTGGGCTTACATTTCTGATGTGCTATAATATTACTTCCTATTTTAAAGAGAAAAAAGAGATTGAACCTTATATAATAAGCTTTACCTATATTATGCGCCTGCTCAGAATCTGTGATGAGGTAGTGAAGGTAAAAATACCTGTGTGCGTCAGAGAATGGGAATTGATTAAAGAATATAAAGACAAGTTAAGGGGAATGAGACAGGGAGCGGATTTTGTCATAAAGGGAGCTTCCGCTGCAAGCACGGGCAATCCGCTGGATATTATTTTAGATTATGTCCGTATGGTGTTCCACATAGATTTGCTTTTGTTTAACAGAATGCATTCACAGCTTAGGGCGCATGTGGAAGATGTGGACGGGCTGATTGGACAGATTGGTTATATAGAAACGGCTATGGCAATCGGCGCTTTCAGGTATTCTTTAGAAAACGGATACTGTATGCCTGAATTTTTGGAGGAGAGTGAAATTAAGGCAGGGCAGGTGCTGCTGATTAAGGGGGGGTATCATCCTTTGTTGTCTAAGCCGGTCAAAAACAGTATCTCTACAGGAAGAGGAGTTTTGCTTACGGGTTCTAATGCCTCCGGCAAATCAACCTTTCTGAAAACAGTGGCAATAAATGCTATTTTGGCGCAGTCGATTCATACCTGTACCGCCGACAGCTACTTGGCACCGTTATTTTCTATTTATTCTTCCATGTCGCTTAGGGATGATATTGAGAGCGGTGAGAGCTATTATATCGTGGAAATCAAAGCGCTGAAAAGAATATTACAAGCGGAGAAGGAAAGCCTGAGAAGGGTTCTGTGCTTTGTGGACGAAGTGCTTCGAGGCACTAATACGGTGGAGAGAATTGCCGCCTCCACTCAAATATTGAAAAGTCTTTCGGAAACGAATTTACTTTGCTTTGCGGCTACCCATGATATTGAATTGACTCAGCTTTTGGAAAGAGAATACGACAATTATCACTTTGAGGAGGATATCAGAGAGGGAGATATTTTCTTCAACTACAAGCTTCTCGGCGGAAAAGCAACCAGCCGTAATGCTATTAAGCTGCTGCAGATAATCGGTTATGATCAGCAGATTATTGAACGTGCTACCGCACAGGCGGAGAAATTTATAGAAAATGGAAGCTGGGAAATTTCTTGACGGTAGCTAAGTCCGTTGTTATACTGATTTAAGAGGTGGATAAGAGCGCCTAGGATAGGAGATAATGTGAAAATAAGCCCAATAGCTTATTTTTCACACACAGATTTGTGCCGGAGCGTCACAAATCTGCCTGATGGCAGACGAGAAATCATCTTTGCGAATTTTCTTGTCGCCCCGTTGTGTAAACGCTCCAGAATGGAGATTATATTATGATTAGTCTGATTAATTCCTTTTTATCTTATTTATTGTTAATGGCGATTATTGTGATAGTGGGCGGTGCGGCAATCACCCTTGGAATCACACTTAGAAAGCATAAGAATCTGCAGGAAGAGAAAACAATGGCTGTAGAAGCCGGAGAGAAAAGCGAATAGGTAAGGTGCAGTAATGGGCAGATTCACAACAATATTTTGGGATGTGGATGATACGCTGTTGGATTTCTCCTACTCTCAGGGGTATGCCATCAGTAAGTGTTTTCAGTCCATAGGCAGAGAGATTAACGAAGAGATGATAAAGCGGTATGCTCAGATTAATGACGGCTATTGGAAACGGCTGGAGCTTGGTGAAATTACTAGAGCAGAGCTTCTGACAGGGCGCTTTATTACGCTGTTTCAGGAGTATGGTATACAAAATGTTGATGTTGAGGCATTTCGTGCCGAGTATCAGGAGGCATTGGGCAGCGTTTACTGTTATTGTGATAATTCGTTGGAAATCTGCAGGGCATTAAAAGGCAGGGTGGCGCAGTATGTCGTTACGAACGGCGTGGCAGCTACTCAGAGAAATAAGCTAAAACTCGCCGGTTTTTTAGATATTATGGACGGGCTGTTTATATCTGATGAGATTGGCGCACCCAAGCCTGAGAGGGCATTTTTTGATTTTTGCATAGGAGCTGTGAGGGAACGGGACAGAAGCCGGATTTTATTGGTAGGAGATTCTTTGAGCAGCGATATTAAGGGCGGCGTGCTGGCGGGAATTGCTACCTGCTGGTACAGACAGGAGGGCACTCCTAATGTAAGCGGCTACAAGCCCGATTATGAGATAAGCAGTCTGCATGAGCTTTTACAGGGTATAGACTGCTGGAACTGACGGAGGGCAGACTATGGCGAAATCATCAGGTCAGAAGCTGAAGCTTTTTTACATAGCCAAAATGCTGGAGGAAAATACAGACGAGAATCACCCCATGAGTACGGCGGAAATCATTGAACGTCTTGCTGCAAATGACATTCGCTCCGAGAGAAAGAGTATTTATGATGACATTGATAAGCTCTGTGAGTTTGGATATGATATTATTCAGGTGCACAGCAGGCTGGGGGGCGGCTATTATATGGCAGGCAGGGAATTTGAGCTTGCCGAGTTAAAGCTATTGGTAGACGCAGTACAGTCCTCCCGTTTTATCACCACCAAAAAATCAAGGGAGCTGATTAAAAAGCTGGAACGGAAGGCGGGTAAATACGATGCGGGCAAGCTGCAGAGACAGGTCTATGTGGCAGGACGTATTAAAACAGAGAATGAAAGTATTTATTACAGCATTGACAATATTCACCGTGCCATACAGGAAAACAGACAGATAGTATTCACTTATCTGGACTGGAATCTGGAAAAGGTGCTGATTCCCAGAGAAAACGGTAAGAAATGTGTAAGTCCGTGGGCACTTATTTGGAGAGAGGAAAATTATTACCTTGCGGCTTATGACAGCGATGATGGCATTATGAAGCATTATCGAGTGGACAAGATGGGTGAAGTGGAGGTTTTGGAACGGCAAAGAGAGGGNATGGAGCAGTTTGCGAGGGTGGATATAGCAGAATATACCAACAGGATTTTCGGTATGTATGGTGGTGAGGAGGAAAGCGTTACACTGNAATTCCCGAGGAGGCTTATCGGTGTGGTTCTGGACCGCTTTGGTAAGGAGGCGGATATTCGTCCTGTGGGAGAGGACTGCTTCTATGTGCGTGCCAAGGTTGCTGTGAGCGGTCAGTTTTTTGGCTGGCTTGCAGGTANCGGAAGGGAAGNNAAAATTATTAAGCCTATACCTGTGAAGGAACNATATACGAAGTGGCTTGAAGAAATNTTAAAGCAGAACATCTGAAANTAATAAAAAATACGGCATAAATATCACGTCAAGAGAAATAAACAAAAAAGGTCTCTAAATTTTGGATGCTTTTTTTGTTTATTTTTAAAGTAGAATCTAAGTTGACAAGTGTAGCTTTCTTTTTTATACTAGTATTAAATGTCACAAGATATTGGCTCTTGTTGAGAAAACACACCATATATATTGTGGTGGCAATGCCTGTGGGTGATTGGTTATTCAGTGGAGGAATAAGGGTAGATGAGCAGTAATTTTGAAAATGCGGATACAAATAAAGTGAACTACAGTGAAGAATACAGACCGGCGAAAACAGTTTATGTTATTAAAAAGGACGGCAGCAAGGAAGCCTTTAATGTGCAGAAGGTTATCAATGCGGTAGGTAAGAGCGCTTATCGTGCCCTGACAAAGTTCACGGAGGAAGAGCAGAGGCATATCTGCCAATATGTTGTAGAGAAGGTAAATGAATTGGAGTCGGACGAGGTTCCTATTCCCATTATGCATAATATTGTTGAGAGCGCTTTAGAGCAGGTAAAGCCTCTTGTGGCAAAGAGCTACAGGGATTACCGCAATTATAAGCAGGATTTTGTGCGTATGCTGGACGATGTCTATAAGAAGAGCCAATCCATTATGTATATAGGNGATAAGGAAAATGCCAATACGGATTCGGCGTTAGTCTCTACTAAGAGAAGCTTGATATTCAATCAGCTGAATAAGGAGCTGTATCAAAAATTTTTTATGACTACGGAAGAGATTCAGGCATGTCGTGACGGTTATATTTATGTGCATGATATGTCTGCAAGAAGAGATACCATGAATTGTTGTCTGTTTGATGTACAGAGCGTTTTGACGGGCGGCTTTGAGATGGGGAATATCTGGTACAATGAGCCGAAAACATTGGATGTTGCCTTTGATGTTATCGGTGATATTGTGCTTAGTGCGGCAAGCCAGCAGTATGGCGGATTTACCGTACCCAGTGTGGATTATATTTTAGAGCCCTATGCAGAGAAATCCTACAACCGCAATCTCCAAAAATATATTGATTTGGGCATTGATGTGGGTAAAGCTGAAGAGGTTGCTTACAATGATGTTATCAAAGAATTTGAACAGGGCTTTCAGGGCTGGGAGTACAAATTTAACACCGTTGCAAGCAGTCGTGGAGATTACCCGTTTATTACGGTGACGGCAGGTACGGGAACAGGCAGATTTGCCAAGCTTGCCACTATTACGATGCTGGAAGTAAGGAGAAAAGGACAGGGTAAGAAGGAGTGTAAGAAGCCTGTACTTTTCCCTAAAATTGTATTTTTGTATGATGAGAACCTGCATGGACCCGGAAAGCCTTTAGAGGATGTGTTTGAGGCAGGTGTGAAATGTTCTGCAAAAACAATGTACCCCGATTGGCTCAGCCTTACGGGTAAGGGTTATGTTGCCAGCATGTACAAGCAGTATGGGAAGATTGTGTCTCCCATGGGCTGCCGCGCTTTCCTTTCGCCTTGGTATGAAAGGGGTGGGATGCATCCTGCTGATGATAAGGATGAGCCTGTATTTGTGGGAAGATTTAATATTGGTGCGGTATCCCTGCATCTGCCTATGATACTTGCTAAGTCGAGAAAAGAGAGCAGGGATTTTTATAAGGTGCTGGATTATTATTTGAATTTGATTCGTCAGCTTCATATCCGTACTTATGCATATTTAGGAGAAATGCGTGCTTCTACCAATCCGTTGGCATATTGTGAGGGAGGCTTCTTGGGTGGACATTTGAAGCTGACTGACAAGATAAAGCCCCTGCTTAAGTCTGCCACTGCGAGCTTTGGCATTACGGCATTAAATGAGCTGCAGGAGCTTTACAATGGTAAATCGCTGGTGGAGGACGGAGCCTTTGCACTGGAGGTTATGGAGCATATTAACAAGAGAATTGCTGAATTTAAAGAGGCGGATGGCAATCTTTATGCCATTTACGGAACGCCTGCGGAGAATCTTTGCGGTTTGCAGGTGAAACAGTTCCGCAAAAAATACGGCATTGTTGAAGGAGTATCCGACAGAGAATATGTAAGCAACAGCTTCCACTGTCATGTGACGGAGGAAATTACCCCTATTCAAAAGCAGAATTTGGAAGACCGTTTTTGGGATTTGAGCAATGGCGGTAAGATTCAGTATGTAAAATATCCCATTGACTATAATTTGGAAGCAATCAAGACTTTAATTCGTCGTGCCATGGATATGGGCTTTTATGAGGGCGTTAATCTGTCGCTTGCTTACTGTGATGATTGCGGTCATCAGGAGCTTGAAATGGATGTATGTCCTAAGTGTGGCAGCCGCAATTTAACCAAGATTGACAGAATGAACGGTTATCTCTCATATTCTCGTGTACACGGAGATACAAGACTGAATGAGGCAAAGATGGCAGAAATTGCGGAAAGGAAAAGCATGTAAAGGTTATGAGATACCACAATATTACCAAGGATGATATGCTGAACGGTGATGGGCTTCGGGTTGTGCTTTGGGTGGCGGGCTGCAACCATTGTTGTAAAGAATGTCACAATCCCGTGACATGGGATCCTGACGGCGGACTCCTTTTTAATGAAACAGCTAAACAGGAAATATATGAGCAGTTAGATAAGAGCTATATTTCAGGAATTACTTTTTCGGGCGGAGACCCGCTGCACCCTGCCAATCGTTTGGATGTACGCAATTTCATGATGGAGATAAAGGAAAAATACCCCCATAAGACTATTTGGATGTATACCGGCGACAGTTGGGAGAATATTTCTGATTCCCCTATGATGCAATTTATTGATGTGGTGGTGGACGGGGAATTTCACGTTGAGGAAAAGGATCCTAAGCTTTTGTGGAAGGGCAGTAAAAATCAGCGGGTGATTGATGTGAAACGGACGCTGGCGCAGGAAAACCCTAAAGTTCCGGTGCTGCATTGCCCTGATTATGCATAAGAAACGGCACAAACAGCAGTGCCATGAAAAACAGCGCAGAAATG